>NZ_CP043959.1:5700029-6000038 GCF_008632955.1 Streptomyces tendae | reverse complement strand
CAGGGCGGACATCGGATAGAAGATGATCATCATGGTGTAGTTGAAGAGCTTGCTCGGCGGGAGCGAGTACCAGCCCTTCCAGTACTGCTTGAGGATCGTCTCGTACGTACCGCGCGACCAGCGCATCTGCTGGGTGAAGAAGTCCGTCCAGGCGTTGGGGCCCTCACCGACCGCCAGCACGTCCGGGGTGTAGACCGAGCGCCACTTGCGGCCGGTCTCCGGGTTCTTGGCGCGGTGCATCTCGAAGCCGGTCGCCATGTCCTCGGTGATCGAGTCGTACAGGCCGCCGATCTGCTTCAGCGCCTTGATGCGCACGGCGTTGGAGGTGCCCACGAACATCGGCGAGCCGTAGCGGTTGCCGGCCCGCTGGATGAGCGCGTGGAAGAGGAACTGCTGGGACTCGGCGGCCTTGGTGACGAAGTTGTCGTAGTTGCCGTAGACCTGCGGGCCGATGACGAAGCCGACGTCCGGGTCGCGGAAGAAGCCGAGCATCCGCTCCAGGTAGTTCGGCAGCGGCACGTGGTCGGTGTCGACCGAGGCGAAGAAGTCGTAGTGGTCGCCGTGCGCGTCGAGCCAGGCGTTGTAGTTGCCGTGCTTGGTCCTGGCCCGGTGCGGGCCCTTCGCCTGGTTCCACTTCGCGACGCCCTTGCGGGAGAAGTGGCGCACGCCGAGGCGCTCGCAGACCGCCTTGACCTCGGGGTCGTCGCCCTCGTCGAGCAGCCAGACATGCATCAGACCGCGGTGGCGGATCTTCACGGCCGCCTCCAGGGTCTTCGTCACCATCTCCAGCGGCTCCTTGCCGGGCACGAAGGAGGTGAGGAAAGCCACGCGGGTGCCGGTCTCGGGCACCACCGGGACCGGGTCGCGGGCGACCAGGGTCGCGTGCGCGTTCGACACCACGTTCAGGCAGCGGAAGAGCTCGATCAGGCCGATCGAGACGAGCATGACGATGTCGAGGGCGGGCAGCCACTCGAACGCCGGGTAGTCGCGCTCCGTCCAGTGCGAGGGCTGGAGCAGCCACACCAGCAGCACCAGCGACAGCACGGGGGCCGCCAGCAGCATCAGCGCGATGCGGAGGCGGTGCGGCTCCTGCGAGATCAGCGAGCGGTACTGGACCCGGTACGGCCTGCTCGGATCGGGCTGGGTGAGGGGACCCGCGAGTCTGCTGTAGTGCTCGTAGTCGTATCTCGGCAGCGCCTTCTTGATCCTGCGGAACGTGCCCGTGTTCCAGTTCCGATGGCCGGGCACCCTGAGCTGGGTGGTCTGGGACGGGTCGTCGTCCCGGTGGGCGCCCGTCGGCGTCGACGTCATGAGTCATCCCCCCACACGCGTCACGAGCGCGTGTTTCGTCGCTTTCCTGCGTCCGTCGTCGGTCCCCCTCGACCTCCGGACGTGTCAGTGGCGGACCGCTGTCACCACGTCACGCACACCTTATAGACACGCGCTCGTGTCCTTCCGGTTGCATGATCCCCCTCGGTCGCCGGGACCGGGAACGGGGTCCCTCACCCCGTCCGGACCGGCAGCCGGTTCTCGCCGTCCCCCAACGGCCGCGGTGCGGCGGTCTTTTGAAGGGTCCAGGTTCCCGGTTCGTTCATCATGATCGCAAGATGCGAAACACGGTGCACACCGGTCATAAGGGACCATTGTGACGGCTGAGCGCGCCACGTGATGTCACAGTTCCCTACGGGGAACGAGAGCGTCACGCTCAACGGGGGCGAGACGGTTTCCGGCCAAAAACCGACGGGCCCCTCGTGGAACGAGGAGCCCGTCGTGTCGGTGCGCCGCCAGGGACTCGAACCCCGGACCCGCTGATTAAGAGTCAGCTGCTCTAACCAACTGAGCTAGCGGCGCCTGCTGACGGCAGAACTCTACAGGACTCCGGAGGGTGCTCGTGACCGCGCCGGCCCGGCCGCACGGTCGGGCCGATCCGGGCGAGGGGGGCTTTACATCATTCGGACCGTCAAAGTGCGCGTCGGGAAGACCGTTGCGACACTGACCGTCGTGCACAGCTGCGGAGAAACGTTCCGGGAATGTGAGGGGAATCGCATGGAGTCTCCGGTGTTCGAGGAATTCGATCCGGCCGGAGACTGCGCGTGCCCCGGCTGCGCGCAGGAGCGGCGGGCGCGGCCGCTTCCCCTCACGGGGCGGCGGCTGCGGCGTTCCGCGGCGCGCCGCACCGCGCTGGTCGTGGCCGCCGTGACGTCCGCCGCGCTGGGCGCGCACCCGGTCCCCGCGGTCGCCGTCCAGGACACCCGGCTCTCCGCCGGGCAGGGCGTCCCCGCAGATGAGGGACCCGGTGGCGGGCAGGGCGCGCCGGCCCCGCTGTACGGGCCCGAGGGGCGTACGGGTACGGCGGTGCCGCCGGCGGGTCCCGTGACGGTCCCCGCGATCAGCCGTACGGACATCATCAAGCGGGCCTCCTCCTGGGTCAGCCAGAAGGTGCCGTACAGCGTGTCCGCGTTCTGGTCCGACGGCTACCGGCAGGACTGCTCGGGGTACGTGTCGATGGCGTGGAAACTGTCCGGCAACGAATGGACGGGCAGCCTCGCGCAATACGCCGACAAAATCACCAAGGCGGAACTCCAGCCGGGTGACATCCTGCTCTTCCACAATGCGTCCGACCCGTACAACGGTTCGCATGTCGTCATTTTCGGCGGCTGGACGGACTCCACCCGCTCCCAGTACGTGGCTTATGAACAGACCCCGCCGCACACCCGCCGGATGACCACTCCGTACGCCTACTGGAGCAACTCCGCGCGCTATGTGCCGTACCGCTACAAGGGCGTGACCGACGGGGCGGCGGGGGCGGTTCCGGAGACCGCCGCGCCCGCCCAGCCGCCGCGTACTCCCGAGTCCGGTGTGGCGGATTCCGGCCCTGCCGCCGACGGCGCGGACATCACCGGGAGCGGTGCCCCGGCCGCCCCCGGAGGCGCCGGGGCGGTCACCGCCGTGCCGGACGCTCCGACGGGGGCGGACGCCGGGGCGGGGACGGACGCCGAGGTCGGGGCGGACGCCGGGACGCCGGGGCGGCGGGGCGCCGCCGCGGGCCCGCGCCTCGGACCGCCGGCCCGCCGGGCGGCGGCGGCCGGCGGGGACGGGACGGCTCTAAGCGGAGGTTCCGCTTCTGCCGTGGCGGGCTGGGGACGGGCACCTTCCTCGCACGGGGTGCCGGGCTATCCGGGCCGGGCGGCGTTCCGCGCGGGAGCGGAGAACGCCCACGTCACCCGGCTGGGCCGGCGGTTGGTGGAGACGGGGTTCGGCCGGCACTACACCACGGGGCCCGGCACGCGCTGGGGCGAGGAGGACCGCCGTAACGTGGCGGACTTCCAGCGGGCGCAGGGCTGGCGCGGCAAGGCCGCGAACGGCGTCCCGGGCCCGGAGACCTGGCGGCGGCTCTTCGCCTGACCCACCCCGGGCGCCGGGCATCCGCCCCGCCCGTGACCCCCGATGTGACGCATCTGGCGCGGAGGCTGGAGGCACGCATGACCACCACGACATCCCCCGTCCCCGAGCAGGTCCCCGAGTCCGAGGGGCCCGCGGACAGTGCCGTGGCCGTCCGTCCGGCCCGGCTGATCCACACCGAGTCCACCACCGAGATCCCCGTCCACCTGCTGTTCCGTGACGATCCCGGCCCGGCCCCCGCGGCGGTGAAGCTGCGACCCGCGGTCGTCGCCCGCCGTCCCGACGGCGGCCCGGACGGCCGGGCCGCCGGGGCGCGGGCCCGCCCGGCCGGCCCTGGCGTCGACCCCGCGCTCGTGGAGCGGCCCGCCCGGGTGCTGCCGGGGATCGCGGGAGTGCTCGCGGGGGTGGGCGGGGCGGCGGGCTGCGCGGCCACGGCCTGGTGGGCGGGGGTGCTGCCGCCGCTCGCGGTGGAGGCGCTCGGCCTGTCCGACCGGGCCGAGGCGCTCGGGCCCGCGCAGTGGGCGGCGTTCGCCGGGGCCGGGGCGCTCGGACTGTTCGGCTTCGGTGGGCTGGCCCGCGGGCGGACCGGACGGGCGTGGGTGCTGGGGCTGTTCGGCCGCTACCGGGGGACCGTGCGGCGCACCGGACTGCTGTGGGTGAACCCGCTGCTGCTGCGCCGCCGGGTGGACGTGCGGCTGCGCCACTGGCGCGGGGAGCCGATGCCGGCGGCCGACCACAGCGGGGTGGCGCTGCGGGTGGTGATGCTGGTGGTGTGGCGGGTGCGCGACACCGCGCGGGCGACGCTGGGCCTGGAGGACCACGAGGGGTATCTGCGGGCGTGCGTGGAGGCGGCTCTGCTGCGGGTGCCGGTGGCCGCGCCGGGCGCCGGGCGGGGGGCGGTGCAGGCGACCCAGGATGCGCTGACCCGGCTGGTGGCGGCGGACGCCGGGCCGGTGGGGGTGGAGGTGTTCGCCGTGCGGCCGCTGCGGGTGGAGTACGCGCCCGAGGTGGCCGCCGCCATGCACCGGCGCCGGATCGCCGCGCTGGACGCCCAGCACCGGGCGAGCGTGCTGAGTTCGGTCGTGGACTCGGTGGAGGACACCGTGACCCGGCTGACCATGCGCGGCCTGGTGAACCTGGACGACTACGAACGCAAGGTGTTGGTGAAGGATCTGACGGTGGCGTTCTGCGCGGGGCGGGGCGAGAACGGGGCGTGAACGGCCGGGGGACAAGCCCTTGCGATTGGTATGGACATGTTCAGCACGCGTCCCTACCCTGAGACTTGGTCTAGACCTACCTGCACGGCTCACCGAAACTCCCCCACACTCCAGGAGCGGCAGCATGCGCACACGGACCAAGATGTACGCAGCCGCCGTGGGACTGGCCACGACCGGAGCGCTCGTGCTCTCCTCCGGCGGGGCCAGCGGCCACGGCTACACCGACCTGCCGGTCAGTCGGCAGAAGCTCTGCCAGAACGGCTCGGTCTCCAACTGCGGCGCCATCCAGTGGGAGCCGCAGAGCGTCGAGGGCCCGAAGGGCTTCCCGGCGGCGGGCCCCGCCGACGGCAGGCTCTGTTCGGCGGGCAACACGTCCTTCGCCCCGCTCGACAGCCCCCGCACCCCGTCGGGCGGCGCCTGGCCCACCACCCGGGTCACCGGCGGCCAGAACTACACCTTCCGGTGGCAGTTCACGGCCATGCACGCCACGACCGACTTCAAGTACTACGTCACCAAGCCGGGCTGGAACGAGAACCACAACTTGACCCGGTCCGACCTCAACCTCACGCCGTTCCTGACCGTGCCCTACAACGGTCAGCGCCCGCCGCAGACGCTCTCGCACAGCGGCCGGCTGCCCTCCGGGCTGAGCGGCCACCACGTGATCCTCGCGGTGTGGACGGTCCACGACACGGGCAACGCCTTCTACGCCTGCTCGGACGTCACCTTCTAGAACGGGCAGGTGGCCCGCGCGGCTCCTGGCACGTCAAAGGGCCTCTCGCTCCCACGAGAGGCCCTTCTCGGTGCGCCGCCAGGGACTCGAACCCCGGACCCGCTGATTAAGAGTCAGCTGCTCTAACCAACTGAGCTAGCGGCGCATGACTCCCGCCGTCCGCTTCCGCGGTCGGCGACGGAGAAAATCATACCCGGTCCTGAGCGGTGCTCCCGACCACCTGGACCGACGACTAGATCGCCAGTGACAGCAGGACGGGTGCGGCGTTGCGGTTGAGGGTGTCGGCGGCCCGGCGCAGCCGGTGGGCGTGCTCCAGCGGAAGGGACAGCGCCAGGCAGCCCACCGAGGAACCGGCGGTGATCGGGACGGCGGCGCAGACCGTGCCGATCGCGTACTCCTGGAGGTCGAGCACCGGCACCGTCGGCGGCTGCGAGGCCAGCCGGTTCAGCAGCAGGCGGTCGCTGGTGATGGTGCGCGACGTGAGCCGGGCCGGCCGGTGCCGGGCCAGGTGGTCGCGCCGGCCCTCGTGGTCGAGCTGGGTGAGCAGGCTCTTGCCGACCGCCGTCGCGTGCGCCGAGTGGCGGAAGTCCACCCACTCGTTCACCTTCGGGGTGTCCGGGCCGTCGGCGTACTGGGTGACCTTGACCTCGCCGTCGACGTACCGGCTGAGGTAGACGGCGGCGCCCACGGAGTCGCGGAGCCGGTCCAGGGTGTGCTGGAGGGTCTCGCGCAACGCCTCCTGGTGCCCGTCGGCGGAACCGAGGCGGGCGAAGGCCGCTCCGGTGACGTACGCGCCGTCGGTGATCTGCTCGACGTAGGCCTCGCGGCGCAGCATCCGCAGGAGGGTGGTCAGCCGCTCCGTGCCGACGCCGGTCTCGCGGGCGAGTTCGCTGTCGTTGATTCCTGTGCCGCGCCGCGCCACCGTCTCCAGGACGCGCAGCGCGTCCTGGACCGAGCGGTACGACGCGGTCGGCTCGTGCCTCAGCGCCACCGTTTCCCCCTGCGCTCGCTCGTCGGCCCGACGGAACCGTCCCGTCCGCCGGCGGACGGGGGCGGTGTCCAGGGCCTGGGGCCGCAATCCGGTCAACGAATCCTCTCCACGATAGCCGTCAAAGGGCCTGAACAGAGCGGGGGTTGACAAGATTGCGGCCCTCTCAACTGCGGCGCCGACCCTCTGGCATATGTCAGGGGGATGACCCACGTCGTGGACCTCGGGTGATGCGGCGGGCACGCCCCGTGACTACAGGACCGCGCTCAGGAATTCCCGCGTCCGGTCGTGCTCGGGCTCGTTGAAGATCTTCTCCGGCGAGCCCGCCTCGATGACCCGGCCCGAGTCGAACATCAGCACCTGGTCCGAGATGTCCCGCGCGAAGTTCATCTCGTGGGTCACGCAGAGCATCGTGATGTCCGTGGAGCGGGCGATGTCCCGCAGCACGTCCAGCACGCCGGCCACCAGCTCCGGGTCCAGGGCCGAGGTGACCTCGTCCAGCAGCAGCACCTGCGGGCGCATCGCCAGCGCACGGGCGATCGCCACCCGCTGCTGCTGGCCGCCGGACAGCTGGGCCGGGTGCTTGTCGAGGTGGTCGGTCAGCCCGACCATCTCCAGCAGTTCCCGGGCCCGCTCCTCGGCTTCGTCCTTGGACATGCCGAGCACCGTGACCGGGGCCTCGGTGATGTTCCGCAGCACGGTCATGTTCGGGAACAGGTTGAACTGCTGGAACACCATGCCGATCTTCTTGCGGACCTCACGGACCTGCTTCTCCGGCGCGGGGAACAGCTGCTGCCCGTCGACGGTGATGACACCCTCGTCCGGCTTCAGCAGGGTCATCAGCAGCCGCAGGATCGTGGTCTTGCCGGACCCGGACGGGCCGATCAGCGTCACGTGCTTCCCGGCGTCCACCGAGAAGTCCAGGTTGTCCAGGACCGTGTGGTCCCCGAAGCGCTTGGTGACCCGCTCCAGCCGGATCAGCTCCCCGGTGGAACGCGGGGTCCCGGGCTTCTCTTCGAACGGGGCGTGGGTGTCAGTGGACAAGGCGTCGCTCCAGGGCTCGCAGGGCAAGGGAGGCCAGGTAGGAGATGACGATGAAGGCCACGCCGATCACCGTCAGGGGCTCGGTGAACTGGAAGTTCTGCTGGGCGAACAGCCGCGCCTGGCCGAGCATCTCCAGCACGGTGATGGCCATCAGCAGCGGGGTGTCCTTCAGCATCGAGATGACGTAGTTGCCGAGCGCGGGCACCACCCGGCGCACGGCCTGCGGCAGGATCACCACCGTCCACGTCCGGCGCAGCGGCAGGTTCAGCGCCGTCGCCGCCTCCCACTGGCCCACCGGCACGGCCTCGATACCGGCGCGGTAGACCTGCATCGTGTACGTCGAGTAGTGCAGCCCGATGGCGAAGACACCCGTGGTCATCGCCGAGAAGGTGATCCCCCACTCGGGCAGCACGTAGAAGAGGAAGAACAGCTGCACCAGCAGCGGGGTGTTGCGGATGAACTCCGTGACGCCGCCGACCGGCCAGGTCACCCAGCGCGTCGGGGCCCGCATCAGCAGCGCCCACACCAGGCCCAGCGCGAAGGAGATCAGCGAGCCGAACACCAGGATCTGCAGGGTGACCCACAGACCGTCCCAGAAGTACGGCATGAAATCGGCGACCGCGCCCCAGTCCCACGTCACGAGACACCACTTCCCTCGGGCACGCGCACGGCGGCGGCCTTCTTCCTCGGCGCCTTGCCGACGCCCGCCTTCAGCTTCTTCTCGAGGCCGCGCATCGACCGGGTGAGCAGGAAGGCGATCACGAAGTAGATGAGCAGGATGTACGTGTAGATCTCCGCGCTCTCCTGCAGCGCCAGGCGGACCAGGTTGGCGCTGAACGCCAGGTCGCCCATGCCCATGACCGACACCAGGGCGGTGCCCTTGAGCAGCTCGATCAGCAGGTTGGAGAACGGCGGGATCATCTCCGGCACCGCCTGCGGCAGCAGGATGAGCTTCATCCGCTGCCAGGGCGTGAAGCTGAGGGCGATGCCGCCCTCACGCTGCGCCGGGTCCACCGCGGCCAGCGCGCCGCGCACGATCTCCGATCCGTACGCCCCGTAGGTCAGGCCGAGTGCCAGGGTGCCCGCCCACAGCGGGACGAGCTGCCAGCCGAAGGCCGGCGGCAGCACGAAGAACACCCAGAAGATCATCACCAGCGCCGAGGTGCCGCGGAACACCTCGGTGTAGAACCCCGCGAGGAAGCGGACGATCCACAGCCGGTGGGTGCGCGCGATGCCGACCACGAACGACACGGCGGTGGCGAGCAGCGCGCTGAGCACGAGCAGCTGGATCGTGACCCAGACGCCTTCGAGTACGCGTTCCCAGAGTCCTGAGGTCATCCGCCGCACAGCTCCTTCGCGGTCAGATCGGTCATCTCGTCCTCGGTGAACCCGAACGGCCTGAGGATGCGCAGCAGTTCGCCGCTCTCCTTGAGCTTCGCCAGCTCGGCGTTGAACGCGTCGCGCAGCTTGGTCTCGGTGGGCCGGAAGGCGAACGCGCCCCCGTCGACGTGCGGTTCGCCGTCGACGATGGGCTTGAAGGCCTCGGTGACCTCCGCCTTGCTGGACTTCTTGACCACCTCGCGGGTGGTGAGGGCGGTTCCGGCGAAGACATCGACACGTCCGGCCTCGACGGCGTTCAGGCCGGCGACCTGATCGGGGACGATCAGGATGTCGCTCTCCTTGTAGCCGGCCTCCACGGCGTACGCGATCTCCGCGTAGCCGGTGCCGGTGGCGAACTTCGCCTTCTTCTCGACCACGTCCTGGTAGGTGCGCAGCCCCAGCGGGTTGCCCTTGCGGACGATGAACGAGTCGAGCATCTGGTAGTCGGGGTCGGAGAAGATGACCTGCTCACAGCGCTCGGGATTGACGTACATCCCCGCCGCCACGACGTCGAACTGCTGCGAGTTCAGCCCGGGTATGAGGGAGCCGAACTCCGTGGGCACGGGCTGCACCCGCTCCACCCCCAGCCGTTTGAAGATGACCTTGGCCAGCTCCGGTGCCTCGCCGGTCAGTTCACCGTCCGTGTCGATGTACCCGAACGGGATCTCACCCGCGATGCCCAGCCGGACCACGCCCGCCGCCCTGAGCCGGTCGAGCAGGTCGCCGCCGTCGGTCGTCGAGGCGGTCGGCACCCGTGAGCAGCCCGCGGCACCCAGTGCGCCGAGCGCCGCGACCCCCGCGAGCAGCGACCGACGCGAGGGTCCGGAGGTCCCTTGTATTCGTCTCAGTGGTTGAAGTGGTGGAGCCATGGCGGCGCGGCTACCCGAAGCGATGCGAGTTATTCCGGCCAGTTTCGGCCCCGCTCGACGGTCGGACGGTCTCGACCGGCGGGGGGCCATGGAGGGCGTGGCCGGCCGATTCCTCGAGACCTGCCTGGTCGGACGCGAGGTGACCGGTGTCGCCCGGCTGCTCGACGAGCGCGCGCCGATCGCCTGTGAAGCCGTCTGAAAATCTCTCCCCACCGTGGTGGACCTCGCCCTGTTCCGCGAACGGAACAACCGCTCAGCCGGAGAGCGTGACCCCCGCCTCGTACAGTGTGTGCGCCGCCCGCAGGACCAGCGCGTCCCGGTGCCGGGCGGCCACCAGCCGCAGACCCACGGGCAGCCCCCGCTCCTCGGAGGCGGCGGCCCCCTCCGGGGCGTCGTCGGTGAGCAGCCGCACGAACGCGTTCACCTCGGGCTGTATCTCCTCGGCCCGGCGTCAGTGACCCGGTACATACCCGCGCCGCTTGTCGACCACGTTCACCAGTGGCCTCCCCGACGCCCAGAGCTCGAACAACTCCACGAACTGCGAACCGAGTTCGTCTCGCCAGCCGACGGTGTCCCCGCTCATGTGCGGGGAGACGACCACCCCCGGCAGCTCCCACAGCGGGCTGTCCGGCGCGAGCGGCTCGGCCGCGAACACGTCCAGCGCCGCGCCCGCGATCCACCGCTCGCGCACCGCCCTGACCAGTGCCTCCTCCACCACCAGCTCGCCCCGGCCCACGTTGACGAAGTGCGCGGACGGCTGCATCACGCCGAACCGGCGGGCGTCGAACATGCCCCGCGTCGCCTCGGTCGGCGGAGCCGCGGCGACCACCCAGTCCGCGCGCGACAGCAGCCGGTCCAGGTCCTCGGGGCCGTGCGTCCCGGGCCGCGCCGTACGCCCCACGAGTGCCGTGGTGATCCCGAGCGCCCGCAGCGTGCCCGCCACCGCCCGGCCGATCGGCCCGGACCCGACCACGCACGCCCGCGTCCCGGCCACCCGGCGCGTCTCCCGGTGCAGCCAGGTCCGCTCCCGCTGCAGCGCCAGCGTCCGGGGCAGGTCCTTGGCGAAGGCGAGGACGAGACCGGCGACGTACTCGGCGATCGGCCCCTCGAAGACCCCGCGCGCGTTGGTGACCACGGTGTCGGACGCGGCGAGTTCGGGGCAGAGCAGGTGGTCGACCCCGGCGCTCGCCGTGTGCACCCAGCGCGGCCGGGGACCCTCGCCCGGCCAGGCCCGGCGCACCGCGTGCGAGGTGAAGTCCCACACCAGCAGCACGTCGGCGTGCGGCAGCCGTGCGGCGAGCGACGACTCGTCGGCGTGCTCGATCCGCGCCCGGCCGGTGAGCCTGCCGAGCCGGGGGAGCGGTTCGGCGTCCAGCACGAGCAGCGTGGGGGGCGGCATGGGCCTCGTCTCCAGATTCCTCGGGTCCGTCCTGGCGGCCGTCCGGCGGGCGGTTCCCCATACCTACCCGTACCCCGTACGTGCCGGTCGAGGTGAGCCTCGGTCTCGTCCGGCCGGTCGGCGAGCGGGTGGCGGACATGGCGCGGCAGGCCGTCCGCGGCCGGACCGGCGCAGCGGACGCGCTGGTCCTCCCCTGCACCGACCCGCCGGCCTACGACGTGATCCCGCAGCCGGAGGCGGAACCGCGCATACCGGTCATCTCGGCCAACCAGGTGACCAGGTGGGCGGCGCTGCGCCGATTGGGTACCCGAGCGGTGGGACCGAATCAGGCGCTGATCGACGCGTCGGCGCGCTCCGGGACCGTGCTGCCGGGCCAGGCACCGACCGTGCCGCCCGGACAGACAACGGGTCCGGTGCCGCCGGACGCGCCCGGAGAGAAGCAGCAGGAAGGCTGGACATGACCGCACTGGGATTCCTCTACCCCGGCCACTCCGCGGAGGACGACTATCCGCGCGTCGAGCAGTTGCTGGGCAGTGACGTACGCCTGGACCTGGTGCACACCGACGTCGGCGAGGACGTGCAGCGGGTGGACGCGCTGCGCGAGATGGGCTCGCCCGAACGGCTGGCGGCCGGACTCCAGGAGCTGCGGCTCTCCGGCGCCGAGGCCGTGGTGTGGGCCTGCACCAGCGGCAGCTTCGTGCACGGCTGGGAGGGCGCCCACCAGCAGGTGCGCGACCTCGCCCGGGCCGCCGGCATGCCCGCATCCTCCACCTCCTTCGGCTTCGTGCACGCGCTGCGGGAGATCGAGGCGCGGCGGGTCGCCGTCGGCGCGACCTATCCGGACGGCGTCGCCCAGCTCTTCGCCGCGTTCCTGCGGGACGGGGGAGCGGAGGTCAGCGGGGTGCGCGGCTCCGGGATCGTCACGGCGGCCGAGGCCGGCACCTGGGGCGAGCCGGAACTGTTCGCGCTGGCCCGCGCGGCCGACTCCCCGGACGCGGACGCGGTGCTGCTGCCGGACACCGCCCTGCACACCGTCGCCCACATCCCGGCCCTGGAGAAGGAGCTGGGCAAGCCCGTCCTCACCGCCAACCAGGTCACGGTCTGGGAGGGCCTGCGCCTGGCCGACCGCCGGGTCAACGCGCCCGAACTCGGCGCCCTCTTCACCCGCGAGCCGGTCGTCCAGGTGTGAGTCCGGATGTGATCGGTTCCGTACGGGCGTGAGGAACGCCACCCTCACCGGCGTACGTCGTCCCGCGCGCCCGCGTCGCGTTCCCGTCGCCGTCTTTGTGCGCCCCGCGAGCTGGGTAGTCACCGGTCGGCGCGCCCGCGGACGTGGGGGTGGCCGGCCGCACCGGGCCGGACGCCCTCTTGCGGGGGCGCGGGACAATGGACGGTGGCCCTCCGGTACCCCGGGGGCCACCGAGACGTACGAAGGAGAAGTCATGGCGGAGCACGCGCCGCGCCCGGACCAGCCGCGGCTACGCCCCGCGCCCCTGCTGTTCGAGCCCGCGCAGGCGGCCTCGGACCCCGAGCACTTCTTCGACCTGGAGTCGATCGAGGATCCGCGCGCCCTGCTGGAGCGGGCCACGGAGCTGACGCTCGCGTTCCGTGCCGCCGCGGACCGGGCGACGGAGTTCCAGGCGATGGCGGCGGCCCAGCTCGCCGACCCCCGGCGCTTCGACCGGCTGACGACGGCGGACATCGCCGAGCGCGCCGAGTGGACCGAGGACTACGCGAAGAAGATGGTCGATTTCGGCCGCGACCTGATGCGCGGCGGAGAGGGCCCGGGGCACGTCGACCCCGTGTGAGCCGCCGCCTCGCGTCCTTCCCGGCCCCGCGTCGGACGGGCGCGGCATATGCCGGGTGGCAGGGTACGCGCTCGGCCTCCCTTCCGTCAGAAGTTCCGGCGACTCTGTGCAGCCGCCTCCTCACGGCGCGTAGAAATATCTGTATGAGCAGCACACCGAATGTCTTCGACGTCAGCGGTGTCACCCCGGACGGCGCCGCCTGGCTCGCCTCGGCAGGCGCCGCCCGCTGCGGCACGCGGACGCTCTGGGGAGAGCGGCAGGACGCCCCGGTGGTCCTGCCCTGCGGCGTGGTCTTCGACGTGGTGAGTGTGCCCGCGATCTTCGGGCGCCGGATGCTGGACCGCCTGTGGGAGGAGGGGCCGGGCTCGGGTCCCGTGGCGGAGTACCGGGGGCGGATGCTGCTGTTCGCCGCGGTCGGCACGGCCCAGCGGCTGCCCGCCCTGCTGACCTGGGAGGAATGGGGCGCGCACGGCTCCCGTACGGACGGTGTCCCGCCCCTGCTGTGCCACGGCGCCGGTGACGAGGTGACGGTGCCCGCCCCGGCGGCACCCGCCCGCGCCGACGCGGCGCCCCTCGCCCGCTGGCTGGTCGCCCCCGACACCCGTCGCCCCTGGCTGCCGGGCCCGGAGGTGCTGCTCTGGGCGGCGGTGCGGGCGGCCCGGGCGGCCGTGCGGATATCGATTTTTCCTCCTGCCGATCGTGGTGCTAATGTCTACGACGTCAGCAGGCGCCGCTAGCTCAGTTGGTTAGAGCAGCTGACTCTTAATCAGCGGGTCCGGGGTTCGAGTCCCTGGCGGCGCACGACACGAAGAAGGCCCCTCGCGCAAGCGAGGGGCCTTCTTCGTCGCGGTTCAGGACGCCTGGGTCGTGTGGTCGCCTGTGGTGATCTTCACCGTCCAGGCGCCCGAGGCGGTGCGGCCCTCCACCTCCACCCGGACGGACTCACCGGGGACCGTGAAGCTCTCGCCGAGGGCGACCGGGGCGTCCGCCAGCGGGGGATAGACGGAGTCCTCCCAGCAGGCCTCCGTGTGCGGGTGGGCGTCGATCACCTCGATGGGCCCGCGCCCCGAGCGCGTGCCGCTGCTCACCCGGTAGACCAGCACCCCCGGCCGGCAGGCCGCCCGGTCGTTGCCGACCGGTCCCCGGACCTCGAACGCCAGCGCCGTGTCCGTCCCCGTACGCACCACCGCCAGCTTGGTGCCGCGTCCCAGCCCGAAGGACGGCGCCCCCGCCGCCCCTGTCACCGGCGTCGTCGGACCCGCCCCCAGCGGCTCCAGCGTGAGTCGCACCGGACCGCCCTCCTGCACGCACCGCACCTGCCTGGGCTCCAGCCAGCCCAGCTTCCACTTGTGCCAGCCGAAGAGATCCGGCGCCAGCGCGAACTGGCTGCCCATCAGGTCCCAGTCCCCGACATGGGTGTCCCAGTCGCCCTTGCCGTCCACCGGCCGGTGGTAGAGGTCGGGCAGGTCGAAGACGTGTCCGGTCTCGTGCGCCAGCACCAGCCGGTCCGGCGGGCTGTTCTCGAACACGGTGACGACCCGCCGGATGTCCGTGCCGTCGGCCCGCATCGGCCGGTCCAGGTTGACCACCTTCGTGGCGTCGGAGTCCACGCCCGGCGCGTCCGGATCGGCGACGAAGTACACGATGTCGTAGCGCGAGTAGTCGACGTGCGGATCGGACGCGGCGAGCGCGTCCCGCAGATAGGCCGCCCGGTGCGCCACGGTCCAGTCGCGCTGTATGGCGTACGCCGTCGACGGACGCGGCATGCGGATCCACCGGTTCACCGGGTGCGACCGCAGGCTGAACTTGCCGTAGGAGGCCTGCTCGAAGAAGCGGCCGGTCGCCGGGAAGTGGTCGGCGGCCAGGTCCTGGGGCGTGGTCAGCGGATGCGAGTCGGGGAACGACAGGAACACCATCACCGCGTCGAGCTGCCGCGTCGGACGCGGGTAGGCGGCGTTCCAGGTGTCCAGGCCCTCCGAGTGGTGGGCGTCGGTCCGGGTCAGCACACAGGGCTCCGCCGAGAAGGGCTCGGGGCCGGACGGCACGGTCACCAAGGATGTCGCCGCCAGCGCCGACATGGTGGTGCACATCGCCGCCGTGGTGCGCAGCCGGGGCCGTACACCCGAACGGCCGATCCGCCGCAGTGCCTCACGTCCGAGTCCTCTCGGGGTGAGCTGACGCGGCACGGGGACCTCCGGGAGACGGTTCGCGGGACACCGCACCCAGACTGGGATGATTTGTCGTACTACGGCCTGTTCAACTGCACCGGTCGGGTGAGAAAGGAGGCGATCCGGGCGGTACCGCACGCGGCCCGCTCCGAACGCACTCACAGAACGTCACAACTGGTCGGAGCCCTGCCAGAAGCCGTCGGACCGTGCGCCGAAACGGTCGGGCAGAGATGCGGAACCGGCTTCGAGGCCGGACAGTGGCTGGAGCGGCCCGACCCGGGCCTCTATGATCGGCACACTTTCCGGGTACGGAGAGACCTTTCCCTGCACGACAGCGAGCGAGTGCACTGCGGGAGCGAGTGGTGAGCGGAACGTCCGAAGGGCCGACGCCCGCGACTGAGCTCAACCGGCCGGTCGTCACAGAGAGTGAAATCCTGACGTCCCCCGGTGCCGAGACCCTCGGCGCCGAGCCCCCCGACCCGCGCACACCCGCGCCCCCGTCCTACCGCTCCGTCTTCACCGCCGCCCCGCTCGCCATGGCCGTCGTCGACCGCGAGGGCACGGTCACCGGAGCCAACGCCGCCCTCGCCGAGCTGCTGGGCCGCGACCAGGACACCCTCACCGGCGCCGTCGCCGCCGACCTGGTGGACCTCGGCTCCGACGCCCGCACCTGGCACGCCTACCGCGAACTGCTGCGCGGCCGCCGCGCCCGCCTGCGCTGCACCCGCCGGCTCAAGCATCCCGAGGGGCACGCGCTGTGGGTGCGGGTCACCGTCGCCCCGCTGCCCCCCGACGACGGCGGCGTGCTGCTGTCCGTCGCCGACATCAGCGACCACCACGCACTCCAGTCCCGGCTGCGGCACCTGCGCGAGCACGACCCGGTGACCCGGCTGCCCAACCGCACCCTGTTCCTCGAACGCCTCACCACCGCCCTGGAGGCGGAGTCGTACGCGGAGAGCGGCACCGGCCGGATCGGGCTGTGCTACCTCGACCTGGACGGCTTCAAGGCTGTCAACGACACCCTCGGCCACCGCGTGGGCGACCAGCTGCTGGCCGCCGTCGCCGAACGGCTCACCCGGTGCGCGCAGGAGACGGGCCGCACCCGGGCCGGCATCCCGCTGGTCGCCCGGCTCGGCGGCGACGAGTTCGCCCTGCTCGTCGAGGACTCCACCGGCACCGAACAGCTCGCCGACCTCGCCGAGTCACTGCTCGACGCCATCCAGGCCCCGTTCGACCTGGCCGGCCGGCGCCTGTCGGTCTCCGCCTCGATCGGTGTGGTCGAGCGGCACGCCGCAGGCACCACCCCGACCGCGCTGATGCAGGCCGCGGACACCACGCTGTACTGGGCGAAGGCGGACGGCAAGAGCCGCTGGACGCTGTTCGACCCGGAGCGCAACGCCACCCGGGTGACCCGCCAGGCCCTCGCCTCCACCCTCCGGCCGGCCATCGACCGGGGCGAGTTCGCGCTGGAGTACCAGCCGCTCGTGGGCATGGAGGACGACCGGGTGCACGGCGTCGAGGCGCTGATCCGCTGGAACCACCCCCGCTTCGGCACGCTGACGCCGAATCGGTTCATCTCCCTGGCGGAGGAGGACGGTTCGATCGTGCCGCTCGGCCGCTGGGTGCTGCGCACCGCCTGCCGGCAGGCGCGCGCGTGGCAGACCGAGCACCCGGACGGGCCGCCGATCTTCGTCAGCGTGAACGTGGCGGTCCGCCAGGTGTGGGACTCCGACCTGGTGGCGGACGTCGCCGACACCCTGGAGGAGACAGGGCTGCCCCCGCACCTGCTCCAGCTGGAGCTGACCGAGTCGGCGGTGATGGGCTCCTCCGGCCGGCCCCTGCAGACCCTGAAGGCGCTCAGCGACATGGGCGTCCGCATCGCCATCGACGACTTCGGCACCGGCTACTCCAACCTCGCCTACCTCAGCAGGCTGCCGGTGTCGGTGCTCAAGCTCGACGGCTCCTTCGTACGGGGCTTCCAGATCGAGGACCGCACGGCGAAGGCCAGCCCCGCCGACGAGGTGATCGTCGAGGCGATGGTGCAACTCGCCCACCGCCTGGGGCTGACCGTCACCGCGGAGTGCGTGGAGACCTCCGCGCAGGCCACCCGGCTGCGCCGGATCGGCTGCGACACCGGTCAGGGCTGGCTGTACTCACGCCCGGTCCCGCCCGACCGCATCTCCGAACTGCTCGGCACACCGGACGTTCAGGCGGGCGTCGGCAACCCGTAGGCGTCGGCGATCAGTTCGTACGAGCGCACCCGGACGTCACCGCCGTGCGCGTTGGCGGTGAGCATCAGCTCGTCCGCGCCGGTGCGCTTCTGCAGGTCGTCGAGGCCCGCCCGGACCTCGTCCGCGGTGCCGTGGATGACGTTGGCGTTCCAGGACTCCACGAACTCCCGCTCCATCGGGCTGAAGTCGTACGCCTCCGCCTCCTCGGGCGTGGGCACCAGCCCCGGGCGGCCGGTGCGCAGCCGCACCATGTTCAGCGCGGCGGCCAGCACCTGGCGGCGGGCCTCCTTCTCGTCGTCCGTGGCGAGCGCCGCGACGCCGATCAGCGCGTACGGCGCGTCCAGCACCTCGCTCGGCCGGAAGCTCTCCCGGTACAGGTCCAGCGCCGGAACGGTGTTCTGCGCGGAGAAGTGGTGGGCGAAGGCGAACGGCAGTCCGAGCATGCCGGCCAGCCGGGCACTGAACCCGGAGGAGCCGAGCAGCCAGAGGGGCGGCCGGTGCGGGGACTGCACCCCGCCGGGCGAGGTGGCCTGCACCGGGCCGGGCACGGCGTGGATCCGCCGGTAGGGGTGCCCGTCGGGGAAGTCGTCGTCCAGGAAGCGGGTCAGCTCGGCGAGCTGCTGCGGGAAGTCGTCGGCGCCCTCGTTCAGCCGGTCGGTGCGGCGCAGGGCGGCGGCGGTCGCCCCGTCGGTGCCGGGCGCCCGCCCGAGACCCAGGTCGACCCGTCCCGGCGCCATGGCCTCCAGCGTGCCGAACTGCTCGGCGATGACGAGGGGCGCGTGGTTGGGCAGCATGACCCCGCCCGACCCGAGCCGGATCCGCTCCGTGTACGCGGCCAGGTGCGCGAGGATCACGGCGGGCGAGGAGGAGGCCACACCCGGCATGGAGTGGTGCTCGGCCACCCAGTACCGGTGGTACCCGCGTGCCTCGCCGAGCTTCGCCAGCTCCACGCTGGTCCGCAGCGCGTCGGACGCGGTCCGCCCGGTCCCGACCGTGACCAGGTCGAGCACGGAAAGGGGAACGGGGGCGGAGCCGAGGGCGGTACCCCTGATCTCGTCGTCTGCGGTCACGTGGGGGTGCCTCCTGTCGTACGTCCACTCACACAGTGCTGCGCGGTGGAAGAACAGGGGGTGCTCCCCGGTTATTCCCCCGGCCCTACGGCTGCCAGCGCACCCTGTGTTCCGCCAGATGCGACAGCACCGCGTGGTTGGCCTCCCAGCCGTCCGGGAACTTCACGAGCGTTCCGAGCTGGACCGGTTCCGTGGACGGGTAGTCGTCCAGGAGGTCCGTCACGCCCTCGCGGCAGACCACGATGCAGGCGTGGCGGTGGCGGGAGGCGAGGACGCAGAGGCGGCCCGTCTCCAGGTGGAAGGCCGTGGCGTCGGGGCGGCCGGACAGCGGGTGGAGGACGACCGTCACGTCGTACTCACGGCCCTGGAGCCGGTTCGCCGTGTCGACGGTCACGTCGCTCACGCCCAGGTCCGCCAGCGCCGAGCGGATCGCCGCCGCCTGGTCGCGGTGGGCTGTGCCGACGGCGACGCGGTCCGCCGTGAGCGGGGTCGGATCGGGGGAGCGCTCGGAGACCGCCGCGCCACCCCGGTCCAGAAGGCGGCGGACCACCAGGGCGACCGCCCCCACCGCCTCCGGGTCGGTGCGCGGGGTGTGCCGGGCGGGCAGCTCCAGCAGGCCCCAGCCGGACTCGGCGGCCTCGTCGATCACCAGGTCGGGGCCCGAGCCGTCCGACGGGACGGCGAGCGTCAGGGCGCGGTCGCCGTGGTCCGTGCCGCTGCGGAACGGCGTGAACGGGTAGAACGCGTCCGACACCAGCGGCGCCGCCGAGGCGGGCAGCCGCCAGGACACCGGCAGCCGGTGCTGCGGCAGGTCCGGGTTGTGCGCGAGCAGCGTCGTGACCGCCGAGCCCGACGGGTCGTACGACAGGCCCGCCCACTGCTCGGCGCCCACGATCGAGAACGGGTCCAGCTGGCCCGGGTCACCCACGAACAACGCCCGCTCGAACAGCCCGGCCACGGCGAGCAGCGCGTCCGAGCGCATCTGGTACGCCTCGTCGACGATCGCGTGCCGCCACGGCTCCACGTTCTTCACGTGCGCCCACTTCGCCGCCGTCGACAGCACCACCGGCAGCCCGGCGAGGTCGGCCGCCTTCGCCGACGTGCGGACCTGGTCCAGGGCGTCCAGCGCCTTGTCGTACGGGTCGGTGTCGCTGCTGTGCAGGCGGCCCACCGGCAGGTCGGGATTCTTCTCGGCGAGGCGCAGCACCAGGTCGTCCACCTGCGCGTTCGTCTGCGCGACCACCATCAGCGGGCGGCCCGCCTCGGCCAGCTCCAGCGCCGCGCGCACCACCAGCGTGGACTTGCCGGCGCCGGGCGGGGAGTCGACGACGACACCGCGCGCGGAGCCGTGGAGTGTGTCGTGGAGGATCGCGTCCGTGGCACGGGCGGCCGCGGAGCCGGGGTCGAACGCCGTCTCCTCGACAGGGGCGGTCACAGCAGGTCCTCCTCGGTCACCGGGTCGGCGGGCTCGGGGGCGGACTCCTCACGCGGCGGGCCGCCGTGGGTCCACGGGGTCTCCTCCGGATCGGGCAGCTTCGCGCCACCGCGCGGTTCGTGCTCGAAGAGCGTGAAGCAGAGCCGGTCGCCCTTCTCCGGCACCGAACCGGGCTCCGGCTCCTTGCCCCGGCCCATCTTGTCCATGATCCGCAGCACCAGCAGACCGCCCTCGGGCCCGTCCTCGTGGCCCACGAACTCCGCCGTCTGCGGCTTCCCGCCCAGCGAGCGGTGCACCTTCGTACGCTCCCCCAGATGCGGCCGGTCGTCGGTGCGGACCGTGACCAGCGGGCGGGGGCTCGGCCGCTTGCTCTCGCTGTAGGCCATCACCACGTCGACGACCTCGCCGGCGAACGCCTCCCCGGACAGCCGCCGCGCCGCCATCACCAGCGGGTCGTCGAGCGCCTCCTGCGCCTCCAGGCGGGCCTGCTCCCGCTCGCGGGCCGCCAGCTTGTTCGCCGCCGTCACCGCGTCGTCCCGGCGGGGCTGCGGCGGCTCGCCGGACGCCACCCGGTCCCGGTGACCGGTGTACGACCAGCGGTCGCGCGTCCAGCGCTCCTCCACCCGGGCGCCCTCCGGCAGCTCCCGCAGCAGGTCCAGGCCCCGCCACACCGCGTCCCAGGTGGGCCGGGTCCGACTCTCCACCAGCGCGCGGATCTCCCGCTCGGCGGCCGTCAGCGCGCCCAGCCGGTCATCGGCCTCCAGACCGTCCTCGGCGGCGGCCAGGGCCGTCCGGGCGCGGTCGTAGCGCTCGATGGCCGGGGCGAGCAGCTTGTTGTCGAACGCCGGGTCGGTCGCCGGGCCCGCCGGCGGGCACACCAGCTGGCCGTCGGCGTCCCGCGCCAGCTCCGCCTCCTCGGCGGCCTCCGCGCCGGAGCGTCCCTCCGGCGGGTCGATCCAGGCGAGCAGCGCCCCCAGGTGCTGGTCCTCCAGCGTGGACTGGCCGGTCGCCCAGTGCCGGCCCAGTACGTCCGTCATGGCGAGCAGCAGGCAGGAGCCGGGCACGCGTGCCCGCTCCCCGAAGTGCGTGAGCCACCGCCCGAGCAGCGGCACGCGGGGCGGCGCCGGGAACGGCGCCTCCGGGTCCTGCTCCGCCGTGCGCCGGAACCGCGTCGACCGCCCGAGCAGCCGCACCAGGTCGATGCCGGCCCGGCTCGGCACGACCAGCTGGGGGGCGTCCGCGCACAGCTCCACCTCGACCTTGACCCGCTTGCCGGTCTCCGGGTCGGTCTCCGAGCGCTCGGCGGCCTCCACGGCGTCCGCGAACGAGTCGACGTACGGCAGGACCACGTCGGCCAGCTCGGCCAGGAACGCGAACCGCAGATCGCGGTCGCGGGGCTGCGGCACCACCAGCAGGCGCGGCGCGTCCCGGTCGGTGCCCACCAGCGCGCCCAGCGGGGCGCCCGCCTCACCGGCGGTGACCAGCGGCACGAACACCAGGGGCCGCTCGGCCAGGTGCCGGTGCCGGACGGTCGCGGCGGGCTGGGCGCGGCCGGTGTCGACGGCCTCGAGCCGGGCCAGGGTGGCGATCAGCGACACGGGGCCACCTCCCGCGCGCCCTCGGCGGCTTCCCGGGCCTGCGCGGCGGCGGACGCCAGCGCCTCCGCGCGCAGGGCGGCGGCCCGGCGCAGCGCGGCCACCGCCGGGTCGTCGGGGTCACCGGCCTCACCGCGGGCCGCCGCCAGCACGTCCCCGACGGTCGTCAGACCGCCCAGCTCGGCCCGCACCGGGCGGCCCAGGGAGGTCACGGCGCCGGACGCGCGGGAGCGGTCGCGGCAGTGGAAGGCCAGCTCGCAGGCGGACAGGCACTCGGGCGCGTAGGTCGCGGGGACGGACTCCACGGCCTGCTCCAGCTGCTCGGCGGGCAGCTCGGGGGAGAAGCAGGTGCCCTCCGGGAGGGCGTCGGCGATCTCCTCGATGCGGGTGAGACGGGCCAGCTGGCGGGCGGTCACCGCGCGCTGCTTGCGCACGTCCACGGCGGAGGCGGCCGGCAGGTTGGAGAAGTCCTTGGGGCACACCAGCAGGACCCGGTGACGCACACGCGGGGGCGTCTCGAACCGGGCGGCGACCCGCTCCAGGGCCAGCACGTACACCGCGGCCTGACGGGCGGCCGCGCCGACCTTCGCCGGGTCCGCCGCCCCGTCCAGCATCGGGAACGACTTGATCTCGACGACCGTCCAGCTGCCGTCGGGATGCACCACCACCGCGTCCGGCTCGAGGAAGGCCAGGGAGCCCGCCACGTCCAGGGCGAGCATCGGGTGGTCCAGCAGCGTCCACGCGCCGGGCGCCTCGGCGGCCTCGCGCAGCGCGAGTTCGGTGCGCGCGGTGCGGCCCTCGGGGCCCTGCGCGGTCAGGTCCGGCACACGCGCACCGGCGGGCGGTTCGGCGGAGCGGTCCAGCTTCTCGTGGGCGAGGCGCAGCAGCTCCGTACCGCCGTCGGCCTTGACCTTCGCCTCGAAGGCGTTGCCCCGGACGAACGCGAACTGCGACTGGCCGAAGGCCGAGGGCGAGCCCAGCGCGGTCGCCAGCTCCGCCTTGTTCACCCCGGCGCCGTCGAGGATGGCGCGCCGTCTGCAGCCCGGGTTGGCGGCGAGGGCCGCCAGGGCGCGCGCGTCCAGCGCCTTGGCCGGTACCTCGGGACCCCGCAGCTCAGCGAGCCGCTGCCGGAGCCCCTTCTCCCGCGTCCGTGGGGGAGGCACCCGGTTCGGCTCCTGCTCCGTACCGCGACTCGGGATGCCGCTGCCGTGGAATTCGCTCACCCGCGGAAGTCTGGCATCCGGCACTGACAATCGTGGCATCCGTGTCGGAGGAGGCCACCGGGACGGACACGGACGCGGGCAGGTAGCGCGCCTTCACCAGGTCGGCGACCCGGGTCACGTGCGGGGCGAGCAGCAGGCCGGCGCCCATCACGGCGGCGCCCGCCAGCGCGTCGAGGAAGTAGTGGTTGGCGGTGCCCATCACCACGATCGTGGTCACCAGCGGATAGACCACCGCGGCCGTTCTCGTCCAGCGCCCGCGCCCGTACTTCCAGAGGATCACCCCGCACCACAGCGCCCATCCCACGTGCAGGCTGGGCATCGCCGCGTACTGGTTGGTCATGCCGCCGAGACCGCGCGGGGCGCTCGCCTCGCCGCCCCACCAGCCCCAGGAGCTGTAGTACGCCATCGTGTCCACGAACCCGTGGCTCGCGTCGAGCAGCCGGGGCGGGCAGGTGGGCAGCAGGGTGAAGCCGATCAGACCGATGAAGGTCGACGTCATCAGCCAGGTCCGGGCGGCGCGGTAGCGCACCGCGTGGGAGCGGAACAGCCAGATGAGCACCGCCGGGGTCACCAGGTAGTGCAGGGAGGCGTACCAGAAGTCGGCGGGTATGCCGATCCACGGTTCGCGGGTGAACAGCCGGTTCAGCGGGTGCTCGGCGTTCAGGTACAGCGCCTTCTCGACGCGCAGCAGCGCCAGCCCGTGGTCCACGGCGTCGGCGACGTCACCCCGGACGACCAGCCGTCCCGCGGAGTAGCAGGCGTACACCAGGAGGATGAGCGGCAGCTCGGTCCACCAGCGCAGCCGGGTCGCCGGGACCGCCTCGGTGCCCGGTGTCTCGGTGTGCGGCATCCGATCGCTCCCCCTTCGTCCTCGCGCTGTCCTGGTCGGCGGCGAGCCACTCTACGTTGTGCGCGCGTCTTCCCGCGTGCGCGCCCTCGGAACCGGATAGACGCGGAGATCGCCCCCCGGGTTGCCCGCGTCCGGCGTGCGCGATGATGGACGGGTCCCGCCTGCGATTTTCGGAAGGTTCCCATGGCACCGCGCATCCTGCTGGCCCGGCACGGACAGACCGCGTGGTCGCTGTCCGGCAAGCACACCGGCCGGACGGACGTGCCGCTGCTGGAGGAGGGCCGGCAGGGGGCCAAGCTGCTGGGCGAGCGCCTGCACCGGGCGCCGAACGACGGGCTGCCGGACGTCGAGGTGCGCACCAGCCCGCTGTCCCGCGCGCGGGAGACCTGCGAGCTGGCCGGCTTCGGCGACCGCGCCCGGAACTGGGACGCGCTGCTGGAGTGGGACTACGGGGCGTACGAGGGGATGACGCCCGCGGAGATTCAGGCGGTGCGTCCGGGCTGGCTGATCTGGCGCGACGGCGTCCCCGAGGGCGAGACGCTCGCCGAGGTCACGGCCCGCGCGGACGAGGTGGTCGCCTGGGCGCGCTCCGCCGACCGGGACGTGCTGGTCTTCGCCCACGGCCACGTCCTGCGCTCCATCGGCGCGCGCTGGCTGGGGCTGCCGCTCGACTTCGCGGCCCGCATCCGCCTGAACCCGACGTCCCTGTCGGTCCTGGGCTGGGCCTACGGCGAACCGGCCCTGGAGAGCTGGAACGACGTGGGGCACCTCGTCCCCTGACGCGCGTGTCACTTCACGCACGTGTCACTTCACGCACGTGTCACTTCACGCACGTGTCACTTCACGCGCGCGCAACTCCACGCGCGCGCAACTCCACGCGTGCGTCACGTCACGCGCGCGTTCAGGCGCGTGACGCGGCGGTACCCGCCGTGAGGATCCCCTCGACGCCGTGCAGGAGGGTCTCGCAGACCAGCTCCGGGTCGAAGAGGCAGCCGGCCGCCATGGCGCCGTCCCTCAGCATCACGAAGTGCCGTCCCGCCGCGTCGGCGGGCTCGATGCCCGCCCGCCCGAGCAGCTCGGTGACGGTCTCCAGGAACCACTGCCGGTGGTCGAGCACGGCCCGGTGCACCGGGTGGTCCGGGTCGGGGAACTCCGCCACCGCGTTGAGGAACGCGCAGCCGCGGAAGCCGGGGGAGCGGATGCCGTCGGCGATGGCCCGCGCGACCGCCCGCACGTCGTCCGCCGGAGTGGCGTCCGGCTCCCGCGCGCCGGCGACCTGCGCCCGTATGCCCTGGTCCGCCTGGTCGAGATAGGCGAGGACCAGCTCCTCCTTGCCGCTGAAGTGCCGGTACAGCGTGGCCCGGGTGACCTGGGCCTCCTCGATGATCCGGTCGACGCCCACGGAGTGGATCCCCTCGGCGTAGAAGATCCGCGTCGCCGTCCCGAGCAGCCTGGTCCGCGCCTCGGACGGCTTGCCGTTTCGTGTGCCCCGACTCATGGGGCCGAGCGTACCAAAACTGAGAGGGAGAACGTTCGGTCTTGACGAGTGTGGGGTGGGCCACCTTCAATAAGGGGAGACCAAACGTTCTCCCTTCTCTTTCGCGGGTCCGCCCGCCACCCGAAAGGCACCCTCGTGGACACCCTCGTCACCGCCCCGGCACCCGCACCCGCCTCCGCTCCCGCGGCCCTGCGCAGGCTGTACTTCGTGCGCTTCGCCTTCGCGGCCGTCTGGGCCGCCCTGCTGTTCGCCACCGCCGACACGCTGGGCCCGCTCAGTGCGTCGCTCCTCGTGCTCTATCCGCTGTTCGACGTCGCGTGCGCGGTCGTCGATGTGCGGTCCGCGGCGGCGGACGGCGGTCCGGTGCGCCACCTGTACCTGAACATCGTGCTGAGCGCCCTCACGGCCGTCGGCCTGGCCGTCGCCGCCACCTCCGGCATCCCGGCGGTGCTGCGGGTCTGGGGCGCCTGGGCCGTCACCGCCGGCCTGGTCCAGCTCGTCGTCGGGGTCTCCCGGCGCCGTATGGGCGGACAGTGGGCGATGATCGCCAGCGGTGGCATCTCGACCCTCGCGGGTGTGTCGTTCGCCGCCCAGGCCGGCGGCGCCGACGCCTCCCTCAAGACGCTCGCCGGCTACGCCTTCCTCGGGGGCGTGTTCTTCCTCGTCTCCGCCCTCCGCCTGGGACGCGCCACCCGGCGCGCGTGACCCGCCCCGAGCCCCGCGGGTCCCATCGGCGTCCCCCCGGCGCCGGCGGGGCCCGCAGCTTCCCGTCGGCGCAGGACCCCGGTGAGCGCGACGGATCTCGGCCCGGGCGATTCCGTGCCGGTCCGTCCGCCGCGGGGTCAGATCATGCGCGGCAGCGAGGCATGACGGTCCAGGAACTCCGAGACACCGGACGCGCGGCGGTGCGGAAGCAGCACACGCGAGGTGCCGGACAGCATCGTGCGCACGCGGGACGACTGGACCTCGGTCAGCAGGTCGAGGGCGCGCATCCCGGCCTGCGCCGCCTCGTCGGGCAGGCCCCCGCGCGCCAGGTCGTCGGCCAGTTCCGCCGTGTACAGCGCGATGTTGCGGGTGAAGTGCGGGTCCTGGAGCTCCGCCGCCCTGCGCGCGTGGCGTGCCGCGCGCGGCCAGTCGCCCAGCGTGGACCAGCACTGGGCCTCCAGGCCCTCCAGCTCGGCCTCCCCGTAGAAGCTCATCCACTCGGGATCCGCCTCCGAGGTGCCCCGCTGGAAGTAGGCGTGCGCACGGGCCAGCGCCTGCTCGCACCCCGCGCGGTCGGCGAGCCCCGCCCAGCCGCCCGCCTCGCGCAGCGCCAGCAGCGACATCAGCCGGGGCGAACCGAGCGGCCGTGCCGCCCGCTGGGCCGCCTGCGCCGCCCGCACCGCCTCCCGGGGCCGGCCCGCGTCACGGGCGAGGAACGCCGTGTTGCAGAAGGCGTGCGCCTCCAGCCCGGCGTCGCCCGTCACGCGCGCGGTGGCGAGCGCCTCCGCGTAGTGGGAGCGCGCGTCGTCGAAGCGGCCCGAGTCGTGCGCCAGCCAGCCCACCGAGATGGCCAGCTCCCCGGCGCCCGAGTACAGCCGGTCCGCCGTGCGCTGCCGGGTCGCCCCGGCGTCGAGCAACGCGTACGCGGCCCGCAGCGGGGCCGCCGCGCGGCGGTAGAGCCCGTCCGCGCCGTGCCGGTCGTCGAGCAGCCGGATCCGGCGCACGGCCTCTTCCAGGGCGCACGCCTCTCCGGTCCCCGCGCGGCGCACGGGGCGCTGCGCCGCCGAGGCGTCGGGGGCGAGCCCGTAGGGGCTCAGCGTGGCGGCGGCCACCGTGGCGCCCCCGCCGGTCATGAATGCGCGACGCAGCACGTCGCTCTCCTCGTGGTCGTGCGGGTCGTACTCGTCGTACGTGTCGTACCGGTTGTGCGTCTCATACGGTTCGCACGCCCCGCTGTTCTCACTCGTGGCGTTCGGCGGGTCCTCCGTGCGGGCCGCGGGGACGTCCCCGGCGGCCCGGTTCCGGCGCCCGCGGACCGACGAGCGGGGCGCGAAGCCCAGGTCGGTCAGCGTGCGGCCGGGGAACATGTGCAGGAACACCCGCTCGTAGGCGTAGTTGGGGCAGCGGATCTCGCCCGCCTCGACCCGGTGCACGTACCGCGCGTCACAGCTGACCCGCTCGCCGATCTCACGGGCGGCCCGCCGTACCGCCGCGGCGAACTCGGCCGGCGAGCGCGCTCCGCGCAGGTGCCGGAAGACGAGGTTCGGCCGCGGTGGCCGAGCTGGCTGGGACGAGGGCACCGATGACGACGCCATGGCCGGGTCCTCTCTGCGAACCGTCGAACCATGCCGGGACCGGGGTGGCTTGTCCGAGTGCCACCCTGTTTCCGGCGGGCATGAACGTACCTGCTGTGACGGGCTGGGTACGCTGAGTTTGGCCACATACCGGATATGTCATCCGTGATCTGCCATGAAGTGCCATCCTTTGCGGCGGACTTCTGCCGTAGCCCTTGACGACGCGACTCGTTGAGTTCAGTGGACCGGGAGCCCCCCGACTCCCGACCCTCGTCCGAGCAGGATTCGTGGTGGAGGCCGGGATGATGACGACCAGTCGGAAGAACGACCCTTTGGAACCCGCCGGTCCGGACTGCGACGTGGTCACGGTCCCGGCCCGGCAGGGCCTGGAGGCGGTGGACATCCTGCGGCGCGGAGCCGGTGACGCGGTGGGCCCCGTGCTGCACGACGGCGGCGGTGACACCCTCGGCTTCCTGGTGCCGCCGGGCACCGCGGCCGCCTGGGACGTCCCCGGCAGTGTCTGCACGGAGACCGACGGCCGTGGACTGCGGCTGGCGCCGGACGTGCCCGAGGAGGGCTCGGACTGGCTGGTGCCGCCCGGCGAGGCGGACCTGGCGACGGACCCGGCGGTGCTGCGTGAGGCACTGGGCGAGGCCCAGCGGATGATCGAGGCGGCGGACAGCTGCAGCTGACGGACGGCCGCACCTGGACGGACAGCGCTGCCCGTGCGGGCGGCCCCGCCTGAGCGGAGAGGCCGTACCTGAGCGGGGGACCGCTGAGCGGGCTGGGATACCTGAGCGGAGGATCGCCCCGAGTGGGCAGGCATACCTGAGCGACGTACCGCAGACGAGTGGGCAGGCGCACCTGAGCGGGTGGCCCCGCCTGAGCGGGCAGGCCGCACCTGAGCGGGGGGCCGCTGAGCGGGCTGGGATACCTGAGCGGAGGATCGCCCCGAGTGGGCAGGCATACCTGAGCGACGTACCGCACACGAGTGGGCAGGCGCACCTGTGCGGGTGGCTCCGCTTGAGCGGGCAGGCCGCACCTGAGCGGGGGCCGCTGAGAGCGGCTGGGGTACCTGAGCTGAGGACCGCCCCGACGGGGGAGACGCATCTGAACGGAGCGCCGCACCCGAGTGGGCAGGTGTCCCTGAGCGCGCCGGCAGTCGCAGTTGTGCGGCCGGCCGACGGGGCGTGCGTTCCGCCTGGGACAATGAGCCCATGGGTAGGGCCAGGAGCAGTGGACGTGGGCAGCCGGCCGCCGAGGCCGTCACCGAACAGGTCGACGGAGGGCTCGCCCAGCTCGTCCCGGACCGCGACCGGCCGCGGGCCTGGACGCTGCTGATCGACGGTGCGCCGCAGTCGCACGTCGACCTGGACGACCCCGCGTACCTCTCCTTCGAGTACCAGCGCCGCTTCGGGCACGTCGTCGACCTCGTCCCCCCGGCCGGCAAACCGCTCCAGGCCGTGCACCTCGGCGGCGGCGCCTTCACGCTCGCCCGGTACGTCGCCGCCACCCGGCCCCGCTCCACCCAGCAGGTCGTCGAGCGCGACGCGGCCCTGGTGCATTTGGTGCGCCGCGAACTGCCGCTGGACACCCGGGCGCGGATCCGGGTGCGGGCGACGGACGCCCGTGAGGGGCTCGCCAAGGTGCCCGACGGCTGGGCCGGCCTCGTCGTCGCCGACGTCTTCAGCGGGGCCCGCACCCCGGCCCACCTGACCTCGATCGAGTTCCTCGACGACGTCCGCCGGGCCCTCGCCCCGGGCGGCGTCTACACCGCCAACCTCGCCGACGGGCCCCCGCTCGCGCATTTGCGCGGCCAGATAGCCACCGCCGCCGCCCGGTTCACCGAACTCGCGCTCATCGCCGACCCGGCCGTGCTGCGCGGCAAGCGGTTCGGCAACGCGGTCCTGGTCGCCTCCGACGCGCCGCTGCCGCTCGCCGAACTGACCCGCCGGGCCGCCTCCGACGCGCATTCCGGCCGGGTCCTGCACGGGCGGGAACTGCTCGACTTCACCGGCGGCGCGGCCCCGGTGACCGACGCGGCGGCGGTCGCGTCACCGGCCCCGCCGGCGTCCGTCTTCCGCTGAGTGTTCCGAACCGCGCGGCGCGGAGCCGACGTTCGCCCGGGCCGGCCCCGACCCGCGCCGAACTCCCGCAGACGCGGCCTCAGTACGTGTTGATCTCCACCCGTGGCGGGCCGTCGTGCCAGGTGCAGAACACCGAGACCCGGTCCGCGCCGGAGGCGAACTCCACCCGGATCCACGTCTCCGTCTTCCACACCTGCATCGACCAGCCGGCGCCCGGAGTCGCCGACACCAGTGACGCGGAGGCCTGGCCGATGTCGAACACCGCCCGGCCGCCCCGGGTGTCGTAGCCCTTGACCTCGCCGGCCGCGGTCGTCGGCGGCGCCGCGGGCGTGCCGGCGGGGGGAGGGGTGCGCGAGGGCGTCGGGTCCGGTGTGCGGGAGGGCGTGGCGGGTCCGTCCGACGGGGTAGGGGACTCCGCCGTCTCCTTCTCGTCCTTCGACGGCTCGACGGACGGGCGCCGGGTGGAGGAGGACACCGCCCGGGCCTGCTCCTCGCCCGCCGGGATCGGCAGGGCGCGCGGCGGGTCGTAGGCGGTGCCCTCCATCACCGTGCTGACACCCCACCACGACAGCGTGACCGCCGCGCCCGTGGCGAGCAGCCAGGCCAGTACGTGAAGGAGTCCTCTGCGCATCGTCGGGCCATACTGCCCCACACGCCCCACCCGTGTCGCGCCCCGGGAAGGCGCGGAAGGCCCGTCCACAGGCCTTCGGGAAGCTCGTCCGGAGTTGTCCACAGGCCCGGGCCGACCTCGCCCGGCATGGCGTACGGTGCCGCCCATGGCAAGTGTTCTCGTGGTCGAGGACGACCAGTTCGTACGTTCGGCGCTCATACGGCAGCTGACCGACGCCTCGCACACCGTGCGCAGCGTCGGCACCGCGCTCGAGGCGCTGCGCGAGGTCGCCCATTTCCGCTTCGACGTGGTCGTCCTGGACCTCGGACTGCCGGATCTCGACGGCTCCGAGGCCCTGAAGATGCTCCGCGGCATCACCGACGTACCGGTCATCATCGCCACCGCACGGGACGACGAGACGGAGATCGTGCGGCTGCTCAACGCCGGTGCGGACGACTACCTGACCAAGCCCTTCTCGGTGGAGCACCTCTCCGCCCGGATGGCGGCCGTGCTGCGCCGTGCCCGCTCCGGCGGCGCTGAGGCGGCGCCCTCGCCGGTGATCCGGGTGGGCGGGCTCACCGTCGACCCGCTGCGCCGTCAGGCCGAGCTGGACGGCGTCCGGCTCGACCTGACCCGGCGCGAGTTCGACCTGCTCGCCTTCCTCGCCGGGCGGCCCGGCGTGGTCGTGCCCCGCCGGGAGCTGCTCGCCGAGGTGTGGCAGCAGTCCTACGGCGACGACCAGACCATCGACGTCCATCTGTCCTGGCTGCGCCGGAAGCTGGGGGAGACCGCCGCGCGGCCCCGCTACCTGCACACCCTGCGGGGCGTCGGCGTGAAGCTGGAGCCGCCGGCGACCGCCGCCGGGGGCGCGCACACGCCCGGAGCGGAGCCACCCCGATGAGATGGGCCCTGGTGAAGGTGTCGCTGGCGGTGACCGTGATGGTCGTGGTGGCCTTCGCGGTCCCGCTCGGTCTGGTCATCCGCGAGATGGCCCGCGACCGTGCCTTCGCCGGTGCCGAGCGGGAGGCGGCGGCCGTCGCGCCCGCGCTGTCCATCACCACCGACCGCGCCCAGCTGGAACGGGTCGTCGCCTCGGCCGGTTCCGACGCCGCCATGGCCGTGCACATCCCGGCGAGCGGCGGCGGACAGGCCCTCGACATAGGGGAGCGGCGCGCCTCCGACGAGGACATCGCCGCCGTGCGGGAGCTGGGCCGTGCCTCCACCTCCTCCGTGCCCGGCGGGTCGGCGCTGCTCCAGCCGGTCGCGCTCAGCTCCGGTGAGATCGCCGTCGTCGAGGTGTTCGTGCCGGAGTCCGCGGTCACCAACGGCGTCGGCACGGCGTGGGCGGTCCTCGCGGCCGTCGGCGTCGCCCTGATCGTCGGCTCGGTCGCGGTCGCCGACCGGCTGGGCGTGCGGATGGTGCGGCCCGCCCAGCGGCTCGTTGAGGGGGCGCACGAACTGGGTGAGGGCAAGCTGGGCGCCCGGGTGCCCGAGGAGGGGCCGACCGAACTGCGCCTCGCGGCCGTGGCGTTCAACTCCATGGCCGACCAGGTCGTCCAGCTCCTCGCCAACGAGCGGGAGCTGGCCGCCGACCTGTCGCACCGGCTGCGTACCCCGCTGACCGTGCTGCGGCTCAACGCCGCCTCGCTGGGAGACGGCCCGGCCGCCGAGCAGACCCGGGCGGCGGTCGAGCAGCTGGAGCGGGAGGTGGACACCATCATCCGCACCGCCCGGGACGCCAAACCGCAGACGGCCGCCGCCGGACCGGGCGCGGGCTGCGACGCGGCCGAGGTGGTGCGCGAGCGGATGGCGTTCTGGTCGGCGCTCGCCGAGGACGAGGGCCGCAAGTGGCGCGTGGCGGGGGCGGACCGGCCGGTGCGCATCCCCGTGGCCCGCACCGACCTGGCCGCAGCCCTCGACGCCCTCCTCGGCAACGTCTTCCGGCACACCGCCGAGGGCACCGCCTTCGCCGTCGACGTGCACAACGGCGAGGACGCGGTGATCGTCCTCGTGTCCGACGCGGGCCCCGGGATAGCCGACCCCCAGGCGGCGATGGCCCGCGGCCGGGGCTCCGGCAGCGACGGCTCCACCGGGCTCGGCCTGGACATCGTGCGCCGCCTCGCCGAGTCGACCGGCGGCGACGTACGGATCGGTTCGTCGGTGCTCGGCGGGACCGAGGTGCGCCTGTGGATCCAGCTCGACGGGCGCGAACGGTCCCCGCGCCGACGTGGTCACCGGGGCAGTGTCCGGCGGCGCAGACCCGGCCGCGCGATCCTGTCCTTTAACCGCTCCCGATCCCTTCCTTAAGCGGACCCTAAGATCCCCGACCGCCTCCCGGATCAGGCGAGTTGTCCGATTCCGGATCGCTAGCGTGCTGCCGCACACCCCCCACGAGCGGCGACGAAGGCAGGCACGCGATGAGTACGCACCGGCGCAGGATCAGCGGCAGGAACAAGGCGATCGGCGCGGTGACCGCCGCGGCCGTGGCCGGCGGCGGGGCGTTCCTGTTCACCAGCACCGCGCAGGCCGCGGGCGTGGGCGCCGCGTACACCCGGACCAGCGAGTGGCCGACCGGCTACACCGCCCAGTACGTGGTGACCAACAACAGCGGCGGGAGCGGCGACTGGACGCTGGAGTTCGAGCTGCCGGCCGGCACCGAACTCGGCTCGCTGTGGAACGCCGAGTCGCGGGTGAGCGGCCGGCACGTCACCGTGACGCCCCCGAAGTGGGACGCCGACGGCCTGGCCGCCGGCGAGTCCGTCACCGTCGGCTTCGTCGTCAAGGGCACCGCCGACCCCACCGGCTGCCTCGTCGACGGCGCCGCCTGCGGCGAGGGCGGGCCCGCGCCGGAGCCCAGCGGCCGCCCCACCGGCACCCCCACCCGGCAGCCCACGCCCACCGAGGAACCCACCCGCCCCGGTGACCCCACCACCGGACCGGCCCCCGAGCCCACGCGGACCACCGGCGGCTCGGCGGACGGCGCCGGCTTCGCGCCGTACGTCGACACCTCCCTCTTCCCCGCCTACGACCTGCTCGCGAGCGCCGAGGCGACCGGCGTGAAGGAGTACACCCTGGCGTTCGTCACCGACGGCGGCGGCTGCACCCCCAAGTGGGGCGGCACCGGAGGCCTCGGCGACAACGCCGTCGCCGGGCAGATCGGCGCGCTGCGCGCCGTGGGCGGCGACGTCCGTGTCTCCTTCGGCGGCGCGGCCGGCTCCGAACTCGGCACCACCTGCGCCTCGGTGGACGCGCTCACCGCCGCCTACACCGAGGTCGTCGACACCTACGGGCTGACCAAGGTCGACTTCGACGTCGAGGGCGGCGCCCTGCCGAACGCGGGCGCCAACACCCGCCGCGCCCGGGCGATCGCCGCGCTGCAGAAGTCCCACCCGGACCTGGACGTCTCCTTCACCCTGCCGGTCATGCCGGAAGGACTCACCCAGGACGGCGTGAACCTGCTCACCGACGCCGAGCGCAACGGCGTGCGGATCGACGCCGTGAACATCATGGCGATGGACTACGGGCCCGCCTACAGCGACGACATGGGCACCTACGCCGAGCAGGCCGCCACCGCCACCCAGGCCCAGATCAAGGGGGTCCTCGGGCTCGGTGAGGCCGAGGCGTGGAAGACGGTCGCGGTCACCCCGATGATCGGCGTCAACGACGTCGTCACCGAGATCTTCACGGTGCAGGACGCCACCCAGCTGGTGGACTTCGCCCGGTCCAAGGGCCTGGGCCGGCTGTCGATGTGGTCCGGCACCCGCGACCAGCAGTGCCCTGGCGGGGAGAAGCCTGCCGCCGACGCCACCTGCAGCTCGGTCCTCCAGGAGAAGTTCGCCTTCTCGAAGGCGTTCGCGGCCTACAACTGAGCCGCCCGGACCCCACGAAGGGTGTCCACGAGCCACCGCGGACAACGGGGACGCGCGTGCCCCGGCCGGACCTCCCCCCACCCGGCCGGGGCACCCGTGCGTCCGGTGGCAGGTCCGGACGCGCACGAGCGGGGCGCGGCACTCCCCAGGGACGCCGCGCCCCGCCCCCCGAACCCGCGCCCCGTTCCTCCCGGAGACCTGAGGGCCGGTCAGATGCCCTCGGGCTCCGGAAGCTCACCCGACTTGGCCGCCCGCGCGTACCACAGGGCGCTGGACTTCGGCGTCCGCTTCTGGCTGACGTAGTCGACGTACACGGCGCCGAAGCGCTTCTCGTAGCCGTAGGCCCACTCGAAGTTGTCCAGCAGCGACCACAGGAAGTAGCCGCGCACGTCCGCGCCGTCGGCGATCGCCCGGCGCACCGCGGAGAGGTGGCCGTGCAGGTAGGCGACGCGCTCGGGGTCGTGGACCTTGCCGTCGGCGTCCGGCTTGTCGTCGTAGGCGGCGCCGTTCTCGGTGATGTAGAGCGGCAGGCCGGGAGCCTCGCGGTGGTAGCGCATGATGAGCTCGTGCAGGCCGGTCGGGTCGACCGACCAGCCCATCTCGGTCTGCTCGCCCGGCGACTGGTGGAAGGCGACGTCGTCCGAGGCGGGCCACGGCGAGTGCTCGCTGGCCCCGTGGCCGTCGGCGCGCGGGCCCTTGTCGTCCGGGTCGGCGGCCGACACCAGGGTCGGCGTGTAGTAGTTGAGGCCCAGCGCGTCGATCGGCTGGTGGATCGTGTCCAGGTCGCCGTCCTGGATGCACGACCAGTCGGTCACCGACGACGTCGCCTCCAGCAGCGTCTCGGGGTAGGCGCCGTGCAGGATCGGGCCGTGGAAGATGCCGCCCGACAGGTCGTCGATCTTGCGGGCCGCCACCACGTCCGCCGGGTTCCGCGGCGACAGCGGGCGCACCACGGAGGTGTTCAGGCTGAGGGAGATCTGGCTGCGGGCCGGGAGCACCGTGCGCAGCGCCTTGGTGCCCAGGCCGTGGGCCAGGTTCAGGTGGTGGGCGGCCTTCAGCGCGGCGGCCGGGTCGGTGCGGCCGGGCGCGTGCACACCGGAGGCGTACCCGAGGAAGGCGCTGCACCACGGCTCGTTGAGGGTCATCCAGGTGTCCACGCGGTCGCCGAGCGCCTCGCCGACGATCTGCGCGTACTCGGCGAAGCGGTAGGCGGTGTCGCGCTCCGGCCAGCCGCCGGCGTCCTCCAGCTCCTGCGGGAGGTCCCAGTGGTAGAGCGTGACGGCCGGCTTGATGCCCTTCGCGAGCAGCTCGTCGGCCAGCCGGCGGTAGAAGTCCAGACCGCGCTGCACGGCCGGGCCCCGGCCGGTGGGCTGCACCCGCGACCAGGACACGGAGAAGCGGTAGGCCTGCAGGTTGAGGTCCGCCATCAGCGCCACGTCGTCGCGGTAGCGGTGGTAGTGGTCGACAGCGATGTCACCGGTCTCGCCGCCGGCGGTCTTGCCGGGCGTGTGACTGAAGGTGTCCCAGATGGAAGGGGTACGTCCGTCCTCCCGCACCGCCCCCTCGATCTGGTACGCGGAGGTCGCGGCGCCCCAGAGGAAGGCCGGAGGAAAGGTCACCGGGGTCGCCGGCGTGGCGGAGTCAGACATGGAAGCGCTCCCATGGAGGTCGCATAGAGGTCGTTGGAGACCGACGAATACGTAAGGAGAAGGAAGGGGGCCGAGACGGCGGCGACCCGGCCCCACGGGTGTCGGGGTGTCAGCCCTTCACGGCGCCCTGCATGATGCCGCCCACGATCTGCTTGCCGAAGATCGCGAAGACCAGCAGCAGGGGCAGCGTGCCCAGCAGCGCGCCCGCCATGATCAGGGACTGGTCGGGGGTGTAGCCGCGGCCGAGCCCCGCGACGGCGACCTGCACCGTCGGGTTGCCCGTCTGCGTCAGCACCAGGAACGGCCACAGGAAGTCGTTCCACGCCTGCACGAACATCAGCATGCCGAGCACGGCCATGGCCGGCCGCGCGGCCGGGAAGACCACGTGCCACACCACGCGCCAGCTGCTCGCGCCGTCCACCCGGGCGGCCTCGATGACCTCGTCGGGCAGCGCCTGCAGCAGGTACTGCCGCATGAAGAACACGCCGAACGCGCTGACCAGCGACGGGAAGATGACCGCCTGCAGCTGGTCGGTCCAGTCGAGCTTGGCCACCATCATGTACAGCGGGATGATGCTGAGCTGCGGCGGAACCATCATCGTGCCGATGACCAGCAGCATCAGCGCGTTGCGGCCCTTGAACCGCAGCTTGGCGAAGGCGAACCCGGCGACCGTCGACAGCACCACGATGGTCACCGCGGAGATGCCCGCCACGATGGTGGTGTTGAGGAAGGCCTCGCCGAGGTTGGCGTCCTTCCAGGCGATCTGCAGGTTCTTGAACAGGTTCGAGCCGAACCAGAGCGGCGGGGGGTTCTCCGCCAGACGCTGGTTGTCACGGGACGCGGCGATCGCGGTCCACACCAGGGGGAACAGCGACACGAGCGTGAACACGATCAGGACCGCGTAGGCGATCGGACCGCCGTGCAGGGTGCCGCCCGCCCGCGCCGACTTCGGCAGGCGCGAGCGCTTCTCTTCCTTGACGATCGGTGTCTCGGGGGGCGTCACAGTCGTCGTCACGGCCACACTCCTTAACTGCTGGCGCGCAGCCGGCGCGAGATGAGCTGGTTGATGAGGCCGATGACGATCAGGATCGCGAACATGGTCCAGGCGATCGCCGAGGCACGGCCCAGGTGCTGGTTGACCCAGCCCTGTTCGTACAGGTACAGGCCGAGCGTCTGGAACTGGTGCTCCGCGCCGCCCGACGCGCCCTTGTTGGGGTCGAACAGCAGCGGCTCACCGAAGACCTGGCTGGCGCCGATCGTCGAGACCACCACGGTGAACAGGATCGTGGGACGCAGCGAGGGCAGCGTCACGTGCAGGAACTGCCGCCAGCGGCTGGCGCCGTCCAGCGCCGCCGACTCGTACAGGTCCTGCGGGATGGCCTGCATCGCGGCGAGGTAGATCAGCGCGTTGTAGCCGGTCCAGCGCCAGATGATGATCGTGGACACGGCGATCTGGCCGGGCCACTTGTCGTCCTGCCAGCCGATCGGATCGATCCCGACGGCGTCGAGCACCCAGTTGATCATGCCGTAGTCACGGCCGAAGAGCAGCACGAACACCAGGGTGGCGGCGGCGATCGAGGTGGCGTACGGCGCGAGCATCGCGACCCGCCAGAAGGTCGAGGCGCGCAGCTTGTAGTTCAGGATGTGGGCGATGCCCATGGCGATCATCAGCTGCGGAACGGTGGAGATGATGCCGATGGTCAGGGTGTTCTGCGCCGCGTTCCAGAAGAAGTCGTCGTCGAAGATCCGGGTGTAGTTCTTCAGCCCGACCCAGTTCATGTCGGTCGGCGCGGTCAGCTCGACCTGGTGCAGCGAGGCCCAGCCGGTGTAGATCAGCGGGAACAGCCCGAAGGCCGCGAACAGCAGGAAGAACGGAGCGACGAACGCGTAGGGGCTGAAGCGGGCGTCGCGCTGCCAGCGGCGGGACAGTTTGGCCCGGCGCCTGCCTTCCTTGTCCTCGGAAGGGCTGCCGGGCGCACGGCCCGGGGCCGCGCCCCCCTTGACGGGGGACGCGGCGGTGTCGGAACGGGTGGCCATGCGGGTCACTTGTCCAGGTTGTTGTCGATGGTCTTGGTGGCCGTCTCCCAGGCCTCCTTGGCCGACTTGCCCTTCGTCACGAGGATGACGCCGTTGTCGGTCAGACCCTGCTGGATGATCTGGTCCTTCGGGCCGATCACCTGGACGGGGATCTGCTTGGCGGCCTCGGAGAAGATCGTGCCGATCGGGGCGTCACCGGTCATCTCGTTTTTCGCGCCGGTCACCTCCGGGCTGTCGAACGCGGCCGTGGCGCTCGGGAAGGAGCCCTGCACCTTGAACAGCTTCGCCTGCTGCTCGGGCGCGGTCAGCCAGGCCACCAGCTTCTGCGCCTCCTCGACGTTCTTGCCGCTCTTCGGCACGCCCAGGAAGGAGCCGCCCCAGTTGCCGGACTTCGGGGCCACGGCGACGTCCCACTTGCCGGCCGCGTCCGGCTTCGACTTGCCCTTGATGTAGCCGAGCATCCACGGCGGGCAGGCGACGGTGGCGAACTTGCTGTTGGCGATGGTGGTGTCCCAGGCCGGCTGGAACTGCGTCTGCGACTGGACCAGGCCCTTCTCGGCCGCGTCCGCGGTCAGGTCGAAGGCGGCCTTGACGGCCGGGTTGGTCTTGTAGATGACCTCGCCGGACGCGTCGTAGAACTTCTCCTTCTCACTGCTGAGGACGGCGTTCAGCAGACCGCCGGGGGAGTCCATGAAGAAGGTGTCCTTGCCGGCGGCCTTCTTGTACTTCTCACCGGTCGCGAGGAACTTGTTCCAGTCGCCCGCCCACAGCTTGCCGACCTCCTCGCGCTCGCTCGGCAGGCCAGCCTTCTCGAAGAGGTCCTTGCGGTAACAGATGGCCATCGGGCCGACGTCGGTGCCGAGGGCGATGGTCTCGCCGCCCTTGGCCGTGGCCTGCTCCCACTTCCAGGGCAGCCAGCCGTCCTTCTTCACACCCTCGACCTTGGACATGTCCGTGAACTTGTCCGCCTGGGTGCCGACGACCTCGGCGATGTTGGCGACCTCGATCGCCTGCACGTCCATCAGCCCACTGTTGGTGGTGAGGTGGTTGACGAGAGCGGGGTAGTAGTTCTCGTTCCGCTCGACGACGTTTTCCTCGATCTTGATGTCCGGGTTGAGCTTCTCGTACTCGGCGTAGAGACCCGCCTCCTTGAAGCCCATGGTGCCGAACAGACCCAGGGTGATCTTGGTCTTGCCCTCGCCGGACGAGGAACCACCGGAGCTGTCGTCGCCGCCGTCGTCGGCGCAGCCGGCCAGCAGCCCGGTGCCCAGCGACACCACGGCCGCGACGGCCAGCGCCCGGCGGGCGAAGGGCTTCCCCCCGCCCGACCGCTGCCTGGTGAGGGGCAGGGTACGTGCTCGCATTGCGTCCTCCTGTTGCCCTGACGTGCCGACCCCCCGGCCAACGGCGTTGTTGACCCGTATTCTGCGCGTTGCGGCTCGGGCGGGGAACGTGCGGGTTGTGTATGTGTCAGGTACCGTGGGAGCGCTCCCACAAGTGATGTGTTGAAGAGTCGCGGGTCCGGGCGGGGGTGTCAAGGGAACAGACACCGCAAAGTGCGTTCAGTTATCTGCCCGTTAACTTGGCCGGGGGGACCGTCCTTCGGAACGCCGGAGTCCGCACGGTCGCCCTCGCGGGGTGGTCACCGTCACTGCCGGGGCTGTTACATTCCAGGCCAGCGTGACACACAAAGGAAGGCGGGGCGGATGGCAAGCCACGGAGTGCGGGGCCGAAGTGGTGGCCGCCCCACCCTCGAAGAGGTGGCAGCACGCGCCGGAGTGGGCCGTGGCACGGTTTCCCGGGTGATCAACGGCTCGCCCCGGGTGAGCGACGCCACACGCGCCGCCGTGGAGGCGGCCGTCGCCGAGCTCGGTTACGTCCCCAACACCGCGGCCCGCGCCCTGGCGGCCAACCGCACCGACGCCATAGCCCTCGTGGTGCCCGAGCCCGAGACCCGGTTCTTCACCGAGCCCTACTTCTCCGACATGCTCCGCGGGGTCGGCGCCGCCCTGTCCGACACCGAGATGCAGCTGCTGCTGATCTTCGCGGGCAGCGACCGGGAGCGGCAGCGGCTCGCCCAGTACCTGGCCGCGCACCGGGTGGACGGGGTGCTGCTGGTCTCGGTGCACGCCGACGACCCGCTGCCCGACATGCTGTCCCAGCTGGAGATCCCGGCGGTGATCAGCGGCCCCCGCTCGGCGGAGGAGACGCTCACCTCGGTGGACTCCGACAACTACGGCGGCGCCCGGCAGGCCGTCGAGCATCTCATCGGCCGGGGCCGCCGCACCGTCGCCCACATCACCGGCCGCCTGGACGTCTACGGCGCCCAGCGTCGCGTCGACGGCTACCGGGACGCGCTGCGCGACGCGGGACACCCGGTGGACGAGCTGCTGATCGAGCCGGGCGACTTCTCCGAGGGCGGCGGCCGGCGCGCGATGGAGGCCCTGCTGGAGCGCCGCCCCGACCTGGACGCCGTGTTCGCCGCCTCGGACGTCACGGCGGCCGGTGCCCGTCAGGCGCTGCGCGAGGCGGGCCGCCGCATCCCGGACGACGTGGCGCTGGTCGGGTACGACGACTCGGCGATCGCCCGGCACATGGACCCGCCGCTGACCAGCGTGCGCCAGCCGATCGAGGAGATGGGCCGGGCGATGACCGACCTGCTGCTCGCCGAGGTCGCCGACCGCCGTCCGACCGCGACGCGGGAGCTGGAGCGCCGTCAGATGGTGCTGGCCACGGAACTGGTGGAGCGCGCGTCGTCCTGAGCGGCGCAGGGGGCGGGGCGGCTGCCCGCCGTCCGCCCCTCTTCCGTCCGGAGCGTACGGGGACGCCCCGGAGACGTCCGGAAACGCCGACAGCCGGTGACCTCTTGCGAGGTCACCGGCTGTCGTGGTGAGGGTGAGTGACGGGACTTGAACCCGCGACATCCTGGACCACAACCAGGTGCTCTACCATCTGAGCTACACCCACCATGGACCGGTTCCGTGGAGGTCAGTGACTTCCCTGACCGGCCGAGAAAAAGTGTACAGGGTCCGAAGGGGTGCTCGCGCCCACCTTTCCGCGCGGCCCCCCTGAACCCCCTCCGTACACCTACTGAGCAGGCAGGACGTGCTTCGCGGCGATCTTTTTCGCGGTGTCGGAGTCGGGTCCCGGCTGGGGCACGAAGACGGCCTCGCGGTAGTACCGCAGCTCCGCGATGGACTCGCGGATGTCGGCGAGCGCGCGGTGGTTGCCGTTCTTCTCGGGACTGTTGAAGTACGCCCTCGGGTACCAGCGGCGGGCCAGTTCCTTGATGCTGGACACGTCGACGATCCGGTAGTGGAGGTAGTCCTCCAGGGTCGGCATGTCACGCAGCAGGAAACCGCGGTCGGTACCGACGGAGTTCCCGCACAGGGGCGCCTTGCCGGGCTCCTTGACGTGCTCCTTGATGTAGGCGAGGACGCGCTGCTCGGCGTCCTCCAGCGTCGTGCCGTCCGGCAGCTCCTCGAGCAGCCCCGACGCGGTGTGCATCGCGCGCACCACCTCCGGCATCGTCTCCAGGGCCCGCTCCGGCGGGCGGATGACGATGTCGACGCCCTCGCCGAGCACGTTCAGCTCGGAGTCGGTCACGAGGGCGGCCACCTCGATGAGCGCGTCGTCCGACAGCGAGAGGCCGGTCATCTCGCAGTCGATCCACACCATGCGATCGTTCATGTGTCTAACCATACGGGGCGCGGCGTGGTGCCGGACCGGGTGGTGAGGCGGGGATTCCCCGGATGTCCGCGCACAGCGATGAGGGCCGGAGGCACACGGCCTCCGGCCCTCACGGCGGTCACCTCACGGCGCGCTGCGCTGCCCCGGTACGCCCGGGGCCGCGGCGGTCAGGGACGGGCCCAGGGAACCGGCCGCCGCCGTACGGCGGGACTGGTGCGGGACCGGGCTGTCCGGGTGCGGCGACGACGGCACCGGATGTCCCGTGTGGGCCGGCTGGCCGGACGGGACGGGCCCCGGGGAGCCGGGCGTGTTGTCGGGGTCCTGGCCGCGGTCCGCCTGCGGGCGCCGTGCGCGGTACGCGGCCCGGTAGGCGGCCGGGGACGAACCGAGCTGGCGCCGGAAGTGTCCGCGCAGCGCGACCGGCGAGCGGAAGCCGCAGCGGCCGGCCACCTCGTCCACCGAGTAGTCCGACGTCTCCAGCAGGCGCTGCGCCTGGAGCACCCGCTGCGTGATCAGCCACTGCAGCGGGGCGCTGCCGGTCAGCGAGCGGAACCGGCGGTCGAAGGTGCGGCGGCTCATGTACGCGCGGGCGGCGAGCGTCTCCACGTCGAACTGCTCGTGGAGGTGCTCCAGCGCCCAGGCGACGACCTCGGCGAGCGGGTCGGCGCCGATCTCCTCCGGTAAAGACCTGTCGAGGTAGCGCTCTTGGCCGCCGCTGCGGCGCGGCGGGACCACCAGGCGCCGGGCGAGCGCGCCGGCCGCCTCGTTGCCGTGGTCCGTGCGCACGATGTGCAGACACAGGTCGATGCCGGCCGCCGTGCCCGCCGACGTCAGCACGTCCCCGTCGTCCACGAACAGCTCGCGTGGATCGACGTGCACCGACGGATAGCGCTTGGCCAGCGTCGGCGCGTACATCCAGTGGGTGGTCGCGGGACGGCCGTCCAGCAGGCCAGCCGCCGCGAGGACGAAGGCGCCGGTGCACAGCCCGACGATGCGGGCGCCCTCCTCGTGGGCACGGCGCAGTGCGTCCAGTGCCTCCTCCGGTGGCGGGGAGGTGATCGATCGCCAGGCCGGCACCACGACGGTGCCCGCCCGGGATATCGCCTCCAGGCCGTGTGGCGCGGTGAGTTCCAGGCCCCCTGTGGTCCGTAGCGGGCCGTCCTCGCCGCCGCACACCAGCAGGCGGTAGCGCGGCACGCCGGCGTCCTGGCGGTCAACCCCGAACACCGACAGCGGTATGGAACTCTCGAAGATGGGGCCGCCGCTGAACAGCAGCACCGCGACGATCTCCTTGCGGCGGCGCCCGGAGAGTTTCCTGGCAGCGGTTTCCGGCGCGGCAGTGGAGTCGTGGCTCATCCTGCTAAGCCCCCCTCGGTGGTCGCGGCTCCTCGGTTGTGTCGCTCCTGCACGTTTCCCCTCGGTCCTGCACGAGTCCCCCGCCGTAAGACAGTCAAGATCGAATCTACTGTGTCCCGTCGTGCACCGCTGGCCAGTTCGGCACTCGGTGCATTGTCGACTTGGCAACTTGGCGTAAAGCATTCGATCACGAAGCGTTGCACTCGCGCGCCGCGCAGGGAAGTGCGCCTTGTCGCGGTGGCCAAACCGCATAGGGTGCGCGGGGCTCGTGAGTCCCTCTTCGTGCAGGTGGAACGTGGGTTGGGGGGTGGTCACGGCAGGGGATGCGCCAGGACCGGAAGTTGGCTGAAAAGAGACGGGCGTGGGTGCGGAAACCGGTCAACCGGCCGGTGTCTGTCCGCCGTCACGCGGGGCGTACGCCCGCGCCCTCGTGCCCGCTGCCCGGCGCCGTCCGTACCGGTTGCGTGACGGGACCGACGGCGTTTCCGAGGCCGCCCGTTGGGAGCGGCGCAGCAGCAGCCGGCAGGCGGCCGTGACGGCCGCCAGGCCGCACGCCACTCCGGCCGCCCCGGCGAGCGAGGAGCCGCACCACAGCAGGACCACGGGGACCAGCAGACAGCTGAAGACCGCCCAGCGGAGCAGGTCGTCCGCGGGGTCCCGCGGGGGCGTCGTGGGGTGCGGGCCGGGGGCGGCCGGCGGTGCGGTCCGGATGCCGGCCGGGGACGGGTTCGGGCTGAGGCCGGGGACGGTCTTCGGGCTCCGGTCGGTGGGGGCGGGGCCGGGCATGGGGTGCTCCCCTGGGGCGTGGTTCACGGGAGTCCAACGGCGGGGCGGGCCGTCGGTCACCGCTTTCGGGGCCGGACGGCTCTTGCGTTCTGCGGGGACCCACTCTGGCCGTCGAGCGAATACCGCGCAAACCGCCTGTACAGGCCAGCAACCGTTGCGTCGCGGGCGACCCTCGTGCATGCTCCGGGGAACCCGCCTTCCGGCTCGCGCGGGATCTGGGCCTGGGAGGCGTGCCGCCGTACCCTTGGGGGTATGGGTTGGGAAGATACTTCCCGGACAGCTCCGCCGCACACTGTCGTCCCCACAAAGGATCACAACCCCGAGACAGCCATGGCCGGTCACGAATTCTTCGAACCCGCGGACCGCAAGCGGCCGGTCGCCGATCCGACGGCGGCCGAACCCCTGGCGGCGGAGGAATCACGCCATGCGCGCGATCCCGCCTTCCGGCACGGGGTGGTGGTCGGCTTCGACGGCTCCACGTCCAGTGAGCGGGCCCTCGCGTACGCCATCGGCATGGCGCGCCGCTCCGGGTCCGGACTGATCATCGTCCATGTGGCGAACCGGCTGCCCACCACGGTGTGGGCGGGGTGCGAGCCGCCGGTCTTCGTGGACGTCCCGGACCACCGTACGGAGGTGCTGGGGCTCGAGCTCGCCTGTGCGGATTATCTGGCCGAGGTGCCGTGGATCCTCGTCGAGCGGGGCGGGGACATCTGCCACGAACTCGAAGAGGTGGGGCGGGAGTACGAGGCCGATGCGATTGTCGTGGGTTCCACCCACGGGCTCGTGGGGCGGCTTTTCGGCTCGGTGGCGGGGAGGTTGGCGAAGCGGGCGCAGCGGCCTGTTGTCGTCATTCCATGACGTGAGGTGATGTGGGCGGGCCCCCATGTGTTGTGGCAACACGTGGGGGCCCGTTCCTGTTGCATGGCCTGTGCGGGTGGGTGGGGGCTTGTCGCGCAGTTCCCCGCGCCCCTTACGGGGCGCCGCCCCTCAGGGGGTGATTACTCGACCGTGACCGACTTGGCGAGGTTGCGGGGCTTGTCGATGTCCCGGCCGAGGGCCAGGGCCGTGTGGTAGGCGAGGAGCTGGAGCGGGATGCCCATGAGGATCGGGTCCAGCTCGTCCTCGTTCTTGGGGACCAGGATCGTGTGGTCCGCCTTCTCCTGCTCCTGGTGCGCGACCGCGACGATCCGGCCGCTGCGGGCCTTGATCTCCTCCATCGCCGCGCGGTTCTTCTCCAGCAGGTCGTCGTCCGGGACGATCGCCACGGTCGGCAGGGCCGGCTCGATCAGGGCCAGCGGGCCGTGCTTCAGCTCGGAGGCCGGGTAGGCCTCGGCGTGGATGTAGGAGACCTCCTTGAGCTTCAGGGAGGCCTCACGGGCCACCGGGTAGCCCCGGACGCGGCCGATGAAGAGCATCGAGCGGGCCTCGGCGTACTCCAGGGCCAGCTTCTTGATCTGCTCCTCCTGCTCCAGCATCTCGGCGATCTGGGCGGGGAGGCGGCGCAGGCCCTCGATGATCCGCTTGCCGTCGCGCACGGAGAGGTCGCGGGTACGCCCCAGGTGCAGGGCGAGCAGCGCGAAGGCGACCGTGGTGTTGGTGAAGCACTTGGTGGAGACGACGCAGACCTCGGGGCCGGCGTGCACGTAGACGCCGCCGTCCGCCTCACGGGCGATCGCGGAGCCGACCACGTTGACCACGCCGAGGACCCGGGCGCCCTTGCGCTTCAGCTCCTGGACGGCGGCCAGCACGTCGTACGTCTCGCCGGACTGGGAGACCGCGACGTACAGCGTGTCGGGGTCGACGACGGCGTTGCGGTAGCGGAACTCGGAGGCCGGCTCGGCGTCGGCGGGGATGCGGGCGAGCTCCTCGATCATCTGCGCGCCGATCATGCCGGCGTGGTACGAGGTGCCGCAGCCGAGGATCTTCACGCGGCGGATGCGGCGGGCCTCGCGGGCGTCAAGGTTGAGGCCGCCCAGGTGCACGGTGGAGAAGCGGTCGTCGATCCGGCCGCGCAGCACGCGGTCCACGGCCTCGGCCTGCTCGTGGATCTCCTTGTGCATGTAGGTGTCGTGGCCGCCCATGTCGTAGGAGGCGGCCTCCCACTCCACGGTGGTGGGCTCGGCGGTGGTGCGCGTGCCCTCCGTGGTGTAGGTGCGGAAGTCGTCGGCCGTGAGGGTGGCCATCTCGCCGTCGTCGAGGGTGACTATCTGGCGGGTGTGGGCGACCAGCGCGGCGATGTCCGAGGCGACGAACATCTCCTTCTCGCCGATGCCGAGGACGACCGGGGAGCCGTTGCGGGCGACGACGATGCGGTCGGGGAAGTCGGCGTGCAGCACGGCGATGCCGTAGGTGCCCTCGATGAGGCGGACGGTCTCGCGGACCTTGTCCTCGAGCTTGTCCGCCGTCGAACGGGCGATGAGGTGGACGAGGACCTCGGTGTCGGTCTCGGAGAGGAACTCGACGCCGTCCGCCTCCAGCTTGCGGCGCAGGTCGCCGGCGTTGTCGATGATGCCGTTGTGGACGACGGCGACCTTGCCCTCGGCGTCCAGGTGGGGGTGGGCGTTCACGTCGGAGGGGGCGCCGTGGGTGGCCCAGCGGGTGTGGGCGATACCGGTGGTGCCCTTGAAGCGCGCCGGGACCTTGGCCTCCAGGTCACGCACCCGGCCCTTGGCCTTGACCGTCTTCAGCGTCCCGGTCTTCGGGGCGGTGACGGCGATGCCCGCCGAGTCGTAGCCGCGGTACTCCAGACGCTGCAGCCCCTCGAGCAGCAGGGGGGCGACCTCACGCCTGCCGATGTAACCGACGATTCCGCACATACAGGTATGTTCCTAGCCGTAGACGATGCGGCGCAGCTGCCGGAGCGAGAGCTCGGGCGGCGCCACCGCGCGGTATCTCAGATCCGCCTCGATCCGTTGGAAGATCGTCGCGTTCACCAGGCCCTGGGCCTGGAGCTCGCGGTGGCGGCGACGGACGTACTCCTCGGTCGTCTCGTCGAAGTAGGCGAGCACGTCCTGGATCACACGCAGCGCCTCACCCCGGCTGAGGGGCGTGGACCGCGTCAGATGATCGACAAGTTCGTCGTGCACTCGATGATCCTGGGGTACCGGCGGCGGTTTCGCAAGAAACGTGCCCGATTTCGGGCAGGCTCAGGCGGATGGCCGCTACATGCGCTTCAGGACGGCCTGCTTGGCGAGCGCGAACTCGTCGTCCGTTAGCACACCGGAGCGGTGCAGCTCGCCCAGCTCCCGCAGCCGGCGCAGCAGCGCGTCGTGGTCGTCCTCGGGGCGGACGGCCGGTGCGGGCCGGTCGGTCTTGGGGGCGCGCGGGCCGTCCAGTGCCGGGGCGGAGGCGGGGGTGGAGGGGTGCGGCAGTCGGGCCTGGACGGCGGCGGCCACCAGAGCCATCAGGGGGTCCTTCTTGAAGCCCCACAACTCCACGGCGTTCGGGTCGTACTTGGCCGGGACCTTGGTGGGGGCATGGCGCACGAGGAAGCGGAGATGGCCGTTCTCCAGGCCGGCCGCCGGCTGCCACTCCACGCCCTCCAGGTCCGCCACCGCGAGGGTGCGGGGGCCCGCGGCGGACTTGGCGTCCTCGGTCTTCCAGTTCCACTCCAGCCGTACGCGCTCCCCGTCGAAGCTGACCGTGCCGTCCCCGGCGGAGACGGACAGGGGCAGCGGCGGGCCGGGCAGCAGGTAGGCGGTCACCGGGCCGGACGGTATCTGCTCCAGCAGCAGGGCGGTGCGGACCTCCTCCGTGAAGTACTCGGCGACGCCGTAGCGGTCGGACTCGACGACCAGCTGGTAGGGGTCGTGGGGCTCGGTGAGGCGCCCGCCGGTCGCGTGCAGGAGCGGGTCGGCGCCGTCGCGCAGCCGCAGCCTGAGCCGGCCCGACTTCTTGCCCTGCTCCAGGGAGACGGCGGCCAACGCCTCCAGCGGCAGCGCCAGTTCACCCAGCGTGCGGCGCAGCAGGCCGGTGTTCTTGTCGCGGCCGGGGGTCAGACGCAGGGTCTCGCCGTCGAACGTCCACGTGCCGTCCTTCTGGATGATTTCCGCCATGGGGGGATTGTTCCACCGGAACGTTTCCTGGCAGGGGCGGGAGCGGAAGGCGGGACGGCTGGGGAGGGCGGGTGGCCGGCCGTCCGTGGGGGCCGGGCGCGGTTCCCCGCGCCCCTGAGGCGGCGCCGCACCTGAGGGTGTGACGAAGCCCCCGGGGGACCGTACTCCGGGGGCTCGTCGTGCGGTGGGGTCAGAAGGCTGCCAGGGGGTTCTTCAAGGTGCCGATGAGCTGGAGGGCGCCCGAGGGGTCCGCCAGGTCCACCATCTGCTTGTTGTTGCGCAGCTGGAGGCGGTTCAGACAGGACAGGGCGAACTCCGGGGCGAACATGTCGTACCGCTCGAAGCGGTCGGCGAGGGCCGGCACCGACGCCTGGTACTCCCGGGTGACCTCCGCGACCGTCCGCCAGAAGCCGTCCTCGTCCAGGACGCCCTCCTCCGCCAGGTTCGCCGCGAGGAAGCGGAAGAAGCAGTCGAAGACGTCCGTGAAGATCGACAGCAGCTTGGTGTCGTCCGGGACCTCGACGCGGATCCGGGCGACCTCGGGCGGCAGCACCGCGTCCGGGTCCATCACCGCGATCTCCTCGGCGATGTCCTTGTAGATCGCGCGCTTCACGACCCCGTCCTCCAGCACCAGGATGACGTTCTCGCCGTGCGGCATGTACACCAGGTCGTAGGCGTAGAAGCTGTGCAGCAGCGGGACGTAGTAGGCCCGCAGGTAGCGCCGCAGCCACTCGGCGGGGGAGAGTCCCGACCGCTCGATCAGGGCGGCGGCGACGGACCGGCCCTCGTGGTCGACGTGGACCAGGGACGCCATGGTGGCGAGCGACTCGCCGTCCTGGAGGGACGGCACCGGGCTCTCCCGCCACAGCGCCGCCAGCATCTTGCGGTACGGCGAGTAGCGGTCGGTGGCCTGCTCGTACTCCAGATGCCGGTAGCCCACGGCGGCCCGCTCCCGGATGATCGACAGTCCGGTGTCACGCAGCACCGGGTCGTTCTCGATGAGCCGGGCCAGCCAGTCGTTGATCGCCGGGGTGGCCTCCATGTAGGCGGCGGACAGGCCCCGCATGAAGCCCATGTTGAGGACGGACAGGGCCGTCTTCACGTAGTGCTTCTCCGGGTGCGAACGGTTGAAGAAGGTACGGATCGACTGCTGCGCCAGATACTCGTCGTCGCCCTCGCCCAGCAGGACCAGGTGCCGGCGGGCGACCTCGGCGGCGAAGGTGACGGACAGCTTGTTCCACCACTGCCAGGGGTGGCAGGGGATCAGCAGGTAGTCGGCGGGGTCCAGGTCCTGTGCGCGCAGGACGTCGTGGAAGCCGTCGACGGTCTCCTCGCCCAGCTCCTGGCGGACGAACGACTCGTACTCGATGCCGACGCCCGCCGTGAACGCGGCCCGCGAGCGGTGGGCGGCCAGCCACACCAGCCGCACCGGGTTCCCGGTCTCGGGGGCGTACTGCCGGTACTCGTGGACGCCGAAGCCGAGCCGCCCGTTGTTGGCGACGAAACAGGGGTGGCCCTCGGTCATGCCGGTCTCGATCGCCTGGAAGCCGGCGTCGGCCAGCTCGGCCGAGGTGACCTCCGGCTTGGTCAGCTTGTAGCAGGTGCCGGAGAGGGTGGAGGAGATCTCCTCCAGGTACACCGGCAGGATCTCGTCGCTCAGCCCGAGGGACTTCTGCAGCTCGATGAAGAAGTCCAGCGCCGCGAGCTCCAGCTCCGCGCCGTCACGGTGCCGGGTGATCGAGCCGGCGTCGACCTGCCAGTGGTCAAGGCCCCGCAGCCGGGCCGTGAACGTGTAGCGGGTGTGGCCGTCGTCGCTGCGGACGACGTACCGGCCGTCACCGGCCGGCTCCGGCGTGACGAGCCGCTCGTGCGCGAACTCGGCGAGCGCCTTGCGGATCAGAAGGCGGTTGGCCCGCGCCCAGCGGTGGGGGGACAGGTGCGCCACGGCGTCGGACAGGGTCATGCGGACACTCCTCGGGCGGCCTCGAACTGCTCGCGCGTGCAGAAGCTCAGCAGCGCGCGCTTCTCCGGCTTGTCGATCTCACGCGCGGGCACGAAGCCCACGGCCTCGTTCAGGGCGTGCACGGCCTTGTTGCCGACGTCGGGCTCCACCACGACCCGGCGGGTGGCCGGGTCGGCGAACAGCTCCGTCATGACGGCGGTGATGACGGCGCGGGTGAAGCCGTGGACGGGGCGGTCGGTGGGGGCGACCAGGAAGTGCATGCCGACGTCGCCGGGCTCCGGCTCGTAGAGCCCGACCAGTTCGACGTACCGGGGGTCGTACTTCTCCATCAGGAAGGCGGGTTCGCCGTCGTGCAGGCCCAGGTAGGCGTGGTGGTGCTCGTGGGCGGCGATCCGCATGTACTCGCGCTCGACGTCCTGGAGCCGCGCGTCCTGCATCATCCAGAACGCCGCCTTGGGGTGGGTCACCCAGCGGTGCAGCAGCTCCGCGTCCTTCAGCGGGTCGAGCGGGCGGATCGTGAACGTACCGATGGTGCTCATACGGAGAACTCCTGGAAGGCGATGGTCTTCTCGACCGGGTAGTACTCGGTGCCCAGCAGCTCGCGGATGATGGAGGCGTTGCGGTAGGGGCCCATGCCCAGGTCGGGGCTGGTGATGCTGTGCGTGTGCACGCCCGCGTTCTGCAGGAACACACCGCGGCCGGTGACGTCGATCGCGTAGTTGCGGGCGACGTCGAAGCGGCCGTGGCCGTCGAGGCGCAGCCGGTCGCGGACGGGCTCCAGGAACGCGGGCCGCTCGTAGTGGTAGCCGGTGGCCAGCACCAGACCCTCGGTGGCGATCTCGAAGTCCTTGCCCTGCTCGTCCTGGTGGAAGCCCAGCGTGTAGGTGCCGTCCTGGTACCGGGCCGAGGTGAGCGAGGAGTTGGTGAGCAGCCGGGTGGGCACCCCGCGGCCGCCGCTCTCCACGTTCTTCTGGTAGAGCAGGTCGAAGATCGCGTCGATCAGCTCCGAGTTGATGCCCTTGAACAGGCCCTTCTGCTGCTTCTCCAGCCGGTAGCGGGTCTCCTCGGGCAGCGCGCGGAAGTAGTCGATGTAGTCCGGGGACGTCATCTCCAGGGTCAGCTTGGTGTACTCCAGCGGGAAGAACCGCGGGGAGCGGGTGACCCAGTTGAGCTGGTAGCCGTGGGCGTCGATCTCGGAGAGCAGCTCGTAGTAGATCTCGGCGGCGCTCTGCCCGCTGCCCACGATCGTGACCGACTTCTTCTCCCGCAGCTCCGCCTTGCGGTGCATGTACTGCGCGTTGTGGAAGAGCCCGCCCTCCAGGCCGCGGCACGGCTCGGGCACGAACGGCACGGTGCCGGTGCCGAGCACCAGGTGCCGGCCCCGGTACGTGGTGCCGGTGGACGTCGCCACGACGTACACCTCGGCGGACTCGTCCCACGTCACCTCGGTGACCGTGGTGCCGTAGCGGATGGAGCCGAGCTGCCCGGCGGCCCAGCGGCAGTAGTCGTCGTACTCGACGCGCAGCGGGTAGAAGTTCTCCCGGATGTAGAACGAGTACAGCCGGCCCTTCTCCTTCAGGTAGTTGAGGAAGGAGTAGGGCGACGTCGGATCGGCGAGGGTGACCAGGTCCGACATGAACGGCGTCTGCAGATGTGCGCCGTCGAGGAACATCCCGGCGTGCCACTCGAAGTCCGGCTTGGACTCCAGGAACACACCGGCGAGTTCGTCGATGGGCTCGGTCAGGCAGGCCAGCCCCAGGTTGAACGGGCCCAGCCCGATGCCCACGAAGTCGTAGGTCGGTTCCGTGGTGTCAGCAAGCGCGGTCAAGGGACTCTCCCAGGTACTGCTCGGCGTGGCCGGCGATCAGGTCGAGGACGGCCGTGATGTCGGCCGTCGTGGTCTCGGGGTTGAGCAGGGTGAACTTCAGGTAGTGGCGCCCGGAGACCTTGGTGCCCGCGACCACCGCGTCGCCGGAGGCGAACAGGGCCTTGCGGGCGTACAGGTTGGCGCGGTCGATCTCGGCGGGGTCGGTGACGGCGGCCGGGATGTAGCGGAAGACCAGGGTGGAGAGGCTCGGCTCGACGACCACGTCGAAACGGGGGTCGGCGGCCAGCAGCTTCCAGCCCTCGGCGGCGAGGTCGCACACCTCGTCGAAGAGCGTACCGATGCCGTCGGCGCCCATCACGCGCAGCGTCATCCACAGCTTGAGCGCGTCGAAGCGGCGAGTGGTCTGGAGGGACTTGTCGACCTGGTTGGGGATGCGCTCGGCCAGCATGCGGCGCGGGTTCAGGTACTCCGCGTGGTAGGTGGCGTGCCGCAGCGTGGCCGCGTCGCGCACCAGCACGGCCGACGAACTGACCGGCTGGAAGAAGGACTTGTGGTAGTCGACGGTGACGGAGTCGGCGCGCTCGATGCCGTCGATGCGGTGCCGGTACTTCAGCGAGGCCAGCAGCCCGCAGCCGTAGGCGGCGTCCACGTGCATCCAGGCGCCGTACTGCTCGCACAGGCCGGCGATCTCCGGCAGCGGGTCGATGGAACCGAAGTCGGTGGTGCCGGCGGTGGCGACGACCGCCATCGGGATGAGCCCGGCCTCCGCGCAGCGCTCCAGCTCGCGGGCGAGGGCGACGGTCCGCATCCGCTTGTCGTGGTCCACGGGGACCACGACCACGGCGTCGGGCGCGAGGCCCAGCAGTTTCGCGGACTTCTGCACGCTGAAGTGGCTGACCTCGGAGGCGAAGACGCGCAGCTTCCCCAGATCCTGGGTCTTGGTCTCCTCCCGGGCCAGCAGCAGCGCCTGGAGGTTGGACTGGGTGCCGCCGGAGGTGAAGACGCCGTCGGCGGCGGGGCCGAGACCGATGCGCGCGGCCGTCCAGTCGATGAGCTTCCGCTCGATCAGGGTGCCGCCGGCCGACTGGTCCCAGGTGTCCAGGGAGGAGTTGACGGCGGAGAGCACGGCCTCACCGAGCACGGCCGGGATGACGACCGGGCAGTTGAGGTGGGCGAGGTAGCGGGGGTGGTGGAAGTAGACGGCGTCCCGGAGGTAGACGTCCTCCAGTTCGTCCAGCACCGCGCCGGTGTCGTGCAGCGGCCGGTCGAGGTCGATCGCGTCGATGCGGGGGGCGAGGTCGTCGACCGTGATGCCGGTGAACGGACGGTCGGTGGTGGCGAGTTGGGCGGCCACCCGCTCGACTCCTTCGGTCACGGAGCGTCGGTAGTGCTCCGTGGTGGTGTCGTTGAGCAGGTGCGAGCGCATGTGGGGGTCCTCCGGTGGGGACGGTCCGGTGCGGGGAGCGGGCCAGTGCGTTACTTAGGTAAGCCTAACCAAACTTTTTTGGCCGCAATCCCGTTTCCACCGTGACCGTCGTCACGTCACCGCGGGATGCGACGGGACATCAACTCCCGTATGGCTCAAGACTGTTCGCGAAGCTGCTCTTCCGTCAGTCCACGTCGCCAGTAGCCTACGAACGTCACCCGTCGGCGGTCGATGCCACGCTCACGGACGAAGTGCCGGCGCAGCTGCTTGACGTGACCGGACTCCCCGGCGATCCATACGTAGGCGCGCTCGGGGGAGGGGAGGGCGGCCTGCCGGACGGCGTCCAGGGCCAGAGGGCCCTCCGGGGCGGTCGCGCCCTCCCGCACGAACCAGGTGATCTCGGCGTCCGCCGCGGTCGGCAGGTCCTGGACGTCCCCGGCGTGCGGCACCTCCAGCCAGACCCGGGCGGGGGTGCCGGCGGGGAGGGCGTCCAGGATCGCGGCGGCCGCGGGCAAGGCGGTCTCGTCCGCCCACAGCAGCACCGGGCCGGTGCCCTCGGGCGGCCGGAAGCGGATGGCCCGGTTGTCGGCGAGGGCGGGGCCGAGCAGCAGCACCCGGTCACCGACTGCGGCGCGGGCGGCCCAGCGGGAGGCCGGGCCGGCCGCGGCGGACGCGCCCGCCTCCGGGGTGACGCCGTGCAGCACGAAGTCGACGTCGATCTCGGCGGTGTGCCCCACGGCGTCCGTGCGCAGCGCCCGCAGCGTGTACGAGCGCATCACCGCCCGTACGTCGTCGGGCAGTTCCCGCCAGCCCTGCCACCAGTTGTCCCCCAGCTCCAGCGGCACGACCGGCTCGTCCTGCCCCGGGTGGGGCAGGAACAGCGACAGGGACTGGTCGCGTCCGTCGGAGCGGAAGTCGCGCAGCTCCGGCCCGGTGAAGGTGACCCGGACCAGGGACGGGCCGAGCCGCCGCGTCCCGGCGACCTGGAGGGCGAAGAATCGGAACGGGGCGGCCACGGCAGTCGTCACGAGGAGCTCCTGCGAGTCGGGGGCGGCTGGACCTTGCGGGCAGGGTGTCAGCTGACCTTCTTGGCCTTCTCGATGGCCTCGGCGAGCGCCTCCACCGGCGCCACGCACTTGTCGTAGGACAGGATCGGCTCGGTGGACCGGGCGATGACCTGGCCGGCCTTGACGGCGGGCAGCTGCTTCCAGGTCGCCTCGGTGATGTCGGCGGGCTGGATGGCCGAGCTGCGGTCGTCCATCAGGATCACGTCGGCCTTGTGCTTGTCGACGTTCTCCCAGCTGAGGCTCTCGAACCAGCCGCCGGTGGGCTTCTTGGCCTCCTCCGTGGGCTCCACGAAGTTCACGCCGAGGGCCTTGAAGTACTCCAGGTCGACGGAGAGGTTGGTGCCCGAGACGTAGAACAGCTCCGGGCTCGCCGAGCCGACCAGCACCTTGATCTCGGGCTTGGCCTTGGCGGCCTTGCGCAGCCGCTCCGAGGCGGCCTCGAAGCGCTTCTTGGCCTCCGTGATCCTGGTGTCCTTCATGTCGGCGCCGAGCGACTCGGCCAGCTCCCACATCCGCTGGAGCGGGCCGGTCAGCTGACGGTCGAAGACGGAGATGCCGACGCTGGGCGCGAGCTTGGCGATCTTGTCCTTGGACGCCTCGGGGACGTACCAGAGGGTGCCGGCGTCGTCGAACATCGTGGAGATCAGGACGTCGGGCGCGAGGGCCGCGTACTTCTCGACGTTGAACTGGTCCCAGACGTTGCCCAGGACCGTCACCTTGCTGACGTCCATGTCGCCGGCCTGGACGTCGGCCTTGCCGTCCTTGGTCGTGGTCGGGCCGAACACGCCCTTGACCTCGATGCCGTAGTCGTACAGCGCGGCGGCGACACCGGTGAACGCGACGATGCTGGCGGGCGCCTTGTCGAGCTTCACGGTGGTGCCGCGGTCGTCCTTGAAGGACCACGGGCCGGACTTGGTGTCGCCGGACCCCTTCGTGTCCGCGCCGCCGTCCTTCTTGTCGTCCCCGCAGGCGGTGAGGACGGCGCCGAGCCCGAGGGCACCACCGGCGGCGAGCAGTCCGCGACGGGAGAAGCGGGCGGTTGTGGCGTTCGACATGGAAGGGTCTGCTTTCGTGCGTACGGGACCGGTGTACAAACAGCGTTAGGTTAGCCTAACCAAACGATCTGTCCAGAGGGCGTCCGGTGCGTATCCCTGCGGGGGATGCCGAAATGCCCGCCCTGTACCGTGACACCGGTCACGCGAAGGGGGTTCGGGCATGGACGTGGTCCGTAAGTGGGGGCCCACCGCGGCCGTCAATCTGGTCCTCGGTGTCCTCGCCGTCGTACCGCTGTGGCTGACGGCGCTCTTCGTGCTGAGTCTTCTGTCCGCCGGCACGGAGTCCGCCTCCGGCGGGGCCGCGGACGACCTGGCGGGCCGGCTCCGGCTCCTGCTCCCGCCGTGGGCGGTCCTGATCGGGCTGTGGATCCCCGCCAACGTCCTGGTGCGGCGCGGCACGGGCGCGTCCAAGTGCCGCCACTGGGTGGTCGGATCGGGGCTGCTCCTGACTCCGCTGCCGGCCCTGGCGGCGCTGATGTACCTGGTCGAGGGCTGAGACACCCGGCCACGGCGACGGGCCCGCGTCGTGCCCGACGCGTGCCCGACGCCCTGCCGGTCCTGGGATCAGCCCGTCAGACCCAACTCGCGGGCGATGAGCATGCGCTGGACCTCGCTGGTGCCCTCGCCGATCTCCAGGATCTTCGAGTCGCGCCACATGCGGGCCACCGGGTACTCGTTCATGAAGCCGTAGCCGCCGTGGATCTGCGTGGCGTCACGGGCGTTGTCCACGGCCACCGTGGAGGAGTACAGCTTCGCCAGCGCCGCCTCCTTCTTGAAGGGCTCGCCCGCGACCAGCCGGCTGGCCGCGTCCCGCCACGCCAGGCGCGCCGTGTGCGCCTTCATCTCCATGTCCGCGATCTTGAACTGGATCGCCTGGTTGGAGCCGATCGGACGCCCGAACGCGTGCCGTTCCCTGGCGTACTTCACCGACTCGTCCACACAGCCCTGCGCGAGCCCCGTGCCGAGCGCGGCGATGGCGATGCGGCCCTCGTCGAGGATGCGCAGGAACTGCGCGTAGCCACGGCCCTCTTCGCCCAGCAGGTTCGCCGCCGGGACGCGGACGTCCTGGAACGACAGCTCGCGGGTGTCCGAGGCGTTCCAGCCGACCTTGGAGTACGGGGCGGCCACCGTGAAGCCGGGAGTGCCGGACGGCACGATGATCGCCGAGATCAAGGGCTTGCCGTCGGGCTTGCGGCCGGTGACCGCGGTGACCGTCACCAGCCCGGTGATGTCCGTGCCCGAGTTGGTGATGAAGCACTTGGAGCCGTTGATGACCCACTCGTTGGTCGACGCGTCCAGCCGGGCCGTCGTCCGGGTCGCGCCCGCGTCGCTGCCGCCGTCCGGCTCGGTCAGCCCGAACGCGCCGAGGATCTCGCCCGAGCAGAGCCGGGGCAGCCACTCGCGCTTCTGCTCCTCGGTGCCGAACAGGTGCAGCGGCATGGCGCCCAGCGAGACGCCCGCCTCCAGGGTGATGGCCACCGAGGAGTCCACCCGGGCGAGTTCCTCCAGGGCCACGCCGAGCGCGAAGTAGTCGCCGCCCATGCCGCCGTACTCCTCCGGGAACGGCAGGCCGAACAGGCCCATGCGGCCCATCTCCCGGACGATCTCGTACGGGAACTCGTGCCGCTCGTAGAAGTCGCCGATCTTCGGCGCCACCACGTCGTGGGCGAACTCCTCGACCGTGCGGCGGAGTTCTTCGAGCTCGGGGGAGAGCTTGTGGTCCATGTCGTCACTGCTCCTGGTGGGAGAGGGCTCGTACGGTGCGGGACGGGCTGGGTCGGCCCAGGTGGGCGGCCATCCAGACGCTTGTGGCGACCAGACGGCCGAGGTCGACGCCGGTGTCGATGCCGAGGCCCCGCAGCATCCACACCAGGTCCTCGGTGGCGAGATTGCCGGTGGCCGACTTCGCGTAGGGGCAGCCGCCCAGTCCGCCGGCGGAGGCGTCCACCGTGGTGACGCCCTGCTGGAGGGCGGCCAGCGTGTTGGACAGGGCCTGCCCGTAGGTGTCGTGGAAGTGCACGCCCAGCGCGGGGACGGGCACGCCCGCCTCCCTGAGTGCTCCGATCAGGGCGGTCACATGGCCCGGGGTCGCCACCCCGATCGTGTCGCCCAGGCTCAGCTCGTCACAGCCCATGTCGAGCAGCGCCCGGCACACCCGCACCACCTGGGCGACCGGGACCGCGCCCTCCCAGGGGTCGCCGAAGCACATGGAGAGGTAGCCGCGTACGTGGACGCCCCGCTCCTTCGCGCGGGCCACCACCGGCTCGAACATGGCCAGCGCCTCGTCCACCGTGCGGTTGAGGTTGGCCTTGGCGAAGGACTCCGTGGCGCTGGCGAACACCGCCACCCGGCGGGCGCCCAGCGCCAGCGCGCGGTCCAGGCCGCGCTCGTTGGGCACCAGCACCGGCAGTTCCACCGGCAGGCCGGACACCGCCGGGTACAGCTCCTCGGCGTCCGCGAGCTGCGGCACCCACTTGGGGTGCACGAAGCTCGTCGCCTCGATCGTGGTCAGACCGGTGCCCGCCAGCCGGCGGACGAACTCCGCCTTCACGGCCGTCGGGACGGTCGCCTTCTCGTTCTGCAGGCCGTCGCGGGCGCCCACCTCGTGGATCCGCACCCGCGCGGGCAGCCCCTCGGCCGGCACGGCCGTCGGCAGGCCCAGCTCGCTCGCGTTCATGCCGTCTCCCCTTCCGCGGGTTCCCCGGCGTCCACGGGCGCGATGACCGCGAGGACCTGGTCCATGGCGACCGTCGCGCCCGGGGACACGTCCAGTTCGGTGACCGTGCCGGCGTGCGGGGCGGAGATGACGTGCTCCATCTTCATCGCCTCCACCACCAGCAGACTCTGGCCCGCGTCCACCTCGTCGCCGACGGCGACCTTCACCACCGTCACCGTGCCCGGCATCGGCGCGGTCAGCGAGTCGGCGCCGGCCTGGCCCGCCCGGGTGAGGGACGCGGCCACCGGGTCGTGGTGGCGGACCTGCCAGGCGTCGCCGTCCCGGCCCAGCCAGGTGCCGTCCGGCAGGGCGGCGAAGGTGTGCGCGACACCGTCCAGGGCGCAGGTGAACCGGTGCCCGTCGAGCGGCCCGGCGGACGCCCGCAACGGGGTGTCCGCGCCGGGCAGCAGCAGCTCCGTGCCGCCGTCGGCGGTGGGGCGCACCCGCACGGTCACCGGGTCGTGGCCCGCCACCCGCAGGTGGTGCGCGGTCCACACCCGGCCGCCGCCCATCCGCCAGCCGTCCGCGGCGTCGAACGGGTCGCTCCAGCCGGGGCCCGCGGCGGGCGCGAGGGCGGCCTGGCGGAGCAGCGCCGCCGCCGCGTACACCTCGGCCGGCACCTCGTCCGTGACCAGGGAGTCCACCTCGCGCTCGACCAGCCCGGTGTCCAGCTCGCCGGACACCACCGCCGGATGCGCCAGCAGCCGCCGCAGGAAGCCCGCGTTGGTCTGCACGCCCAGCGTCACCGTCCCCGCGAGCGCGGCCCGCAGCCTGCGCAGCGCGGTCGCCCGGTCGGGGCCGTACGCGATGACCTTGGAGAGCATCGGGTCGTAGAGGCTGCCGACCTCCGTGCCCTCGGTGAGCCCGGAGTCGGTGCGCACGCCGTCGCCCTGCGGCTCACGCAGCCGCAGCACCGTGCCGCCGGACGGCAGGAAGCCGCGCGCCGGGTCCTCGGCGCACAGGCGCGCCTCGACCGCGTGCCCGGTCAGCCGGACGTCGTCCTGTCCGAACGCCAGCCGTTCGCCCGCCGCGACCCGCAGCTGCCACTCCACCAGGTCGAGCCCCGTGACGAGTTCGGTCACCGGGTGCTCCACCTGGAGCCGGGTGTTCATCTCCATGAAGTAGTACTGGGACGGGTCGCCGCCCGGCACGATGAACTCCACCGTGCCCGCGCCCCGGTAGCCGCAGGATCGGGCCGCCTGCACGGCCGCCTCGCCCATCGCCGCCCGCGTCTTCTCGTCGAGGAGGACGCTCGGCGCCTCCTCGATGATCTTCTGGTGGCGCCGCTGGAGGGAGCACTCGCGCTCGCCCAGGTGCACCACGTTCCCGTGGCCGTCGGCCAGCACCTGGATCTCGATGTGCCGGGGCCGGTCGATCCACCGCTCCACCAGCAGCGTGTCGTCGCCGAAGGAGGCGCGGGCCTCGCGCCGGGCGGCGGCGATCTCCTCCGCCAGCCTCGCCTCGTCCCGCACCAGGCGCATGCCCTTGCCGCCGCCGCCCGCCGACGGCTTCAGCAGCACCGGCATGCCGATCTCCCGCGCCGCGTCGACGAGCTGCGCGTCCGTCAGCCCGCTGCCGCTGGAGCCGGGCACCACCGGCACCCCGGCCGCCTTCACCGTCTCCTTCGCGCGGATCTTGTCGCCCATCAGCGCGATCGCGTCCGCCGTGGGTCCGATGAACGCGAGCCCAGCCGCCTCGCAGGCCCGCGCGAACTCCGCGTTCTCGGCGAGGAAGCCGTACCCCGGGTGCACCGCCCGCGCGCCGGTGCGGGCGGCCGCCTCCAGCAGCCGCTCCACCGACAGGTAGCTCTCCGCGGCCGGCGCCGGCCCGATCCGCACCGCCGTGTCGGCCTCCCGGACGTGCCGGGCGCCGGCGTCCGCGTCGGAGTACACAGCCACCGAGCGCACGCCCAGCGTCCGCAGGGTGCGCACGACACGGACGGCGATCTCACCCCGGTTGGCCACCAGTACCGTGTCGAACATCTGATCAGTCATCGTCAGGGGTCCCCTCACATCCGGAAGACGCCGAACTGGGGGTCACCCAGGGGCGCGTTGGCGCACGCGGTCAGGGCCAGTCCCAGCACCTGCCGGGTCTCCATCGGGTCGATCACGCCGTCGTCCCACAGCCGGGCCGTCGCGTAGTAGGCGTTCCCCTGCTGCTCGTACTGGGCGCGGATCGGGGCCTTGAAGGCGTCCTCGTCCGCCGCGGGCCACTCCTCGCCGCGCGCCTCCAGCTGGTCCCGCTTGACCGTCGCGAGGACCGAGGCGGCCTGCTCGCCGCCCATCACCGAGATCTTGGCGTTCGGCCACATCCACAGGAAGCGGGGCGAGTACGCCCGCCCGCACATCGAGTAGTTGCCCGCGCCGTAGGACCCGCCGACCACGACGGTCAGCTTCGGCACGCGGGTGCAGGCGACCGCCGTGACCATCTTGGCGCCGTGCTTGGCGATGCCGCCCGCCTCGTAGTCCTTGCCCACCATGAAGCCCGAGATGTTCTGCAGGAACAGCAGCGGGATGCCGCGCTGGTCGCACAACTCGATGAAGTGGGCGCCCTTCTGGGCGGACTCGGAGAACAGGATGCCGTTGTTCGCGACGATCCCCACCGGGTGGCCGTGGATGTGCGCGAAGCCGGTGACCAGGGTCTGCCCGAACTCCGCCTTGAACTCGGCGAACCGGGAGGCGTCGGTGATCCGGGCGATGATCTCGCGGACGTCGTAGGGGGTGCGGGAGTCGACCGGCACCGCGCCGTACAGCCCGGCCGGGTCCACCTTGGGCTCGGCGACCGGCTCCACCCGCCAGGGCAGCTCGCCGCGTCCGGGGAGCGTGGAGACGATCTGGCGCACGATCCTCAGCGCGTGCGCGTCGTCCTCGGCGAGGTGGTCGGTCACCCCGGACACCCGCGAGTGGACCTCGCCGCCGCCCAGCTCCTCCGCCGTGACCACCTCGCCGGTGGCCGCCTTCACCAGCGGCGGACCGCCGAGGAAGATCGTGCCCTGGCCCCGCACGATCACCGCCTCGTCGCTCATCGCCGGCACGTACGCGCCGCCCGCCGTGCAGGAGCCGAGCACCGCCGCGATCTGCGGGATGCCGGCGCCGGACATGCGGGCCTGGTTGTAGAAGATGCGGCCGAAGTGGTCCCGGTCCGGGAAGACCTCGTCCTGCATCGGCAGGAAGGCCCCGCCGGAGTCCACCAGGTAGACGCAGGGCAGCCGGTTGTCCAGGGCCACCTCCTGCGCACGCAGGTGCTTCTTCACGGTCATCGGGTAGTACGTGCCGCCCTTGACGGTGGCGTCGTTGGCGACGACCACGCACTCGCGGCCGGCGACCCGGCCGATCCCGGCGATCACGCCGGCCGCCGGGGCCTGTCCGTCGTACAGCCCGTCCGCCGCCAGCGGGGCCAGCTCCAGGAAGGGTGAGCCGGGGTCGAGGAGGGTGTCCACCCGGTCGCGCGGGAGCAGCTTCCCGCGCGCCGTGTGGCGGGCGCGCGCCCGCTCGCCGCCGCCGAGCGCCGCCGCGGCCAGCTTGCCGCGCAGCTCCTCGACGAGGGCGCGGTGCGCCTCCTCGTTGGCCCGAAAGGCCTCCGACGCGGGATCGGCCGCGCTGTGAAGCTCCGGTGCCTCATGCATCCTGCGGGTCCCCTCACGTGTTAATGAGCGTTAACGCATTTCCTTCAGGTTAACGACCGCTAACCTCCCTGTCTAGAATCGTCTTCATGGCCACCAGAACGGACGCCCCCACCCGCCGCGAGCAGATCCTCAAGGAGGCCGCGCGGCTCTTCGCCGAGCGCGGCTTCCACGGGGTCGGCGTCGACGAGATAGGCGCCGCCGTCGGCATCAGCGGTCCCGGGCTCTACCGGCACTTCGCGGGCAAGGACGCGATGCTCGCGGAGCTGCTGGTGGGCATCAGCGACTCGCTGCTGACCGGCGCGAAGCGGCGACTCGACGAGTCGGACAGGGCGGCCGGGGTGGCTCCCGAGGCGGTCCTCGACTCGCTGATCGAAGGGCACATCGACTTCGCGCTCGACGACCGCCCGCTCATCACCCTGCACGACCGTGAGCTGGATCGCCTCCGGGACGCCGACCGCAAGCTGGTGCGCCAGCTCCAGCGGCAGTACGTCGAGCTGTGGGTGGCCGTGGTGCGCCGCCTCTACCCGGACCTCGTCGAGCCCACCGCCCGCTCGGCGGTCCACTCGGTCTTCGGCCTGCTCAACTCCACCCCGCACCTGACCCGCCCGGGCTCCCTGCCGGACCGCGCCGGCACCGCGGAACTCCTGCACCGGATGGCGCGGGGAGCGTTCGCGGCGGCGGCGGAAGCCTGAGCCGCAACAGGGTCCCCTTTCAAGGGCCCCGGAGTGACGAGCGTTACGGGGGCTCCGCTCTGGACGCCTGTGGATACTCGCCGGTACCTTGGTCTGAGCAAGCGCTTAGCCATGCGGGTCGCAGCCATCAGCTGAGGGACCCCGACGGCGAGCAACCAGGGACGCGAGAGCGGCGCCGGTTCAGGCGCAGGGATTGGGGTGGCGGACAGTGCGCCGTACGGTTTTCAACGAGGATCACGAGGCGTTCCGGGAGACCATCCGCGCCTTCATCGAGGCCGAGGTCGTCCCCGTCTACGACGAGTGGTTCGCGGCGGGCCAGGCGCCCCGCGACTTCTACTACAAGCTCGGTGAGCTGGGCATCTTCGGCATCAGCGTGCCGGAGGAGTACGGCGGCGCGGGCATGGACACCCACAAGTTCGAGGCCGTCCTGTACGAGGAGACGGCCCGCGCGGGCGTCCAGTTCGGCGGCTCCGGCGTGCACGTGCTGCTCGCCCTGCCCTACATCAAGATGCTGGCCACGGACGAGCAGAAGAAGCGCTTCCTGCCGAAGTTCGTCACCGGCGAGGAGATGTGGGCCATCGCGATGACCGAGCCGGGCACCGGCTCCGACCTCGCGGGCATGAAGACCACCGCCAAGCTGAGCGAGGACGGCACCCACTACGTCCTCAACGGCGCCAAGACCTTCATCACCGGCGGCGTGCACGCCGACAAGGTGATCGTCTGCGCCCGCACCGCGGCCCCCACCGCCGAGGACCGCCGTCACGGCATCTCCCTGTTCGCCGTCGACACCAAGTCCGAGGGCTACTCGGTCGGCCGCAAGCTCGACAAGCTCGGCCTGAAGACCTCCGACACCGCCGAGCTGGCGTTCGTCGACGTCAAGGTCCCCGTCGAGGACCTCCTCGGCGAGGAGAACAAGGGCTTCTACTACCTCGGCCACAACCTGGCCTCCGAGCGCTGGGGCATCGCCTTCGGCGCCTACGCCCAGGCCAAGGCCGCCGTCCGGTTCGCCAAGCAGTACGTGCAGGAGCGCACCGTCTTCGGCAAGCCGGTCGCCCACTTCCAGAACACCAAGTTCGAGCTGGCCGCCTGCCAGGCCGAGGTGGACGCCGCCGAGGCCGTCGCCGACCGCGCCACCGAGGCCCTGGACGCCGGCGAGCTCACGCCCGCCGAGGCCGCCAGCGCCAAGCTGTTCTGCACCGAGGTCGCGCACCGCGTCATCGACCGCTGCCTCCAGCTGCACGGCGGCTACGGCTACATGAACGAGTACCCGATCGCCCGCCTGTACGCGGACAACCGGGTCAACCGCATCTACGGCGGCACCAGCGAGATCATGAAGTCGATCATCGCCAAGGACATGGGCCTGTAAGGTCCCGGAAATCCCTGCCGTATACAACTGATTCCATGAGTCAGGCACTTCAGGAGCTCCTCGATCTGCTCGACCTCGAGCAGATCGAGGAGAACATCTTCCGCGGCCGGTCCCGTGCCTCCGCCGTCCCCCGCGTCTTCGGCGGCCAGGTGGCGGCGCAGGCGCTGGTCGCCGCGGGGCGCACCGTCCCCGCCGACCGGCCCCCGCACTCGCTGCACGCGTACTTCCTGCGCATCGGCGACCCGGGCGCGCCGATCGTCTACACCGTCGACCGGATCCGCGACGGCCGCTCCTTCACCACCCGGCGGGTGGTGGCCGTCCAGCACGGCAAGCCGGTCTTCCACCTCTCCGCGTCCTTCCAGACGTACGAGGAGGGGCTGGACCACCAGGAGCCGATGCCGCCGTCCCCGGACCCGGAGACGCTGCCCACCTCCGAGGAGCGGCTGCGCGGTTACCCGCACCTGTCGGCGGAGGTCGTGCACCGCTTCCTCGGCGCCCGCGCGGCCGTCGACCTGCGCTACGTCGACGACCCGCCCTACGGCCGCTTCGGCGCACCGCGCGATCCGCACTCGCAGGTCTGGTTCCGCACCAACGGCAAGGTCGAGGGCGACGACCCCCTGCTGCACGTCGTGCTCGCCACGTACGTCTCCGACATGACGCTGCTGGACTCGATCCTGCTCGCCCACGGGCGCGGCGGCTGGGCCGTCGGCGACGTGGTCGGGGCGTCCCTGGACCACGCGATGTGGTTCCACCGCCCGTTCCGCGCGGACGAGTGGCTGCTGCACGACCAGCAGTCCCCGTCGGCCCACGGCGGCCGGGGACTCGGCCAGGGCCGCATCTACACCCAGGACGGCAGGCTCGCGGTCTCGGTCATCCAGGAGGGCGTGGTCCGCGTCCCCCGCGAGGAGTGACCTCGCGGGTGGAAACCCCGGTGACCTCACCGGAGCGGCGGCCTACGCTGCCCCGGTGAGAAAACACCGCAGGCTGCGCACCCTCGTCGTCGACGGCACGGCCTGGCACTGGACCGTCCGCCGGCGGGTGCTGCCCGCCTACGAGGACTGCCGGCTGTCGCTGTCCTTCTTCACCGAGGGGTACCGCGCCGGGACCGGACGCAGGCTGACCCTGGTGTTCGCCCCGGGGGACCGCCGGATCGTGTCGAACGACTACTTCGAGGCGGGCGCGGTGATCCGGCTCCCGGACCACGAGTACCTCAACCTGCACGCGCCCGGGACGGCCCGGCGCCTGCTGGACGCGGCGGCGCCCGCCCTGGAACGGAACCTGACCGTCCGGAACGTCGAGGTGGACGGCTGGCCGTACTTCGACCGGGTGGTGGACGGCCGTCCGGCGGCCGGGGCTCAGGCCAGCCCCGCCTCCGCCAGCAGGTAGGCCGTCATCGGGTCGTAGTGGCGGGGGCTCGTCACGTGGTCGTCGAGCGGAACCGTGACCTGGACGGTGCCCTCGGCCTCGGCGAGGAACAGCGCCGGGTCGTTGCAGTCGGCGTAGCCGACGGAGTCCACGCCGTACTGGCCGGCGGCGCCCGCCCAGCCGTGGTCGGCGACGACCAGGTCCGGGAGCGGGCGGCCCTCCCGCTCCAGCGCGGTCAGGATCGTCTTCATGGGCGAGCCCGAGTGGGTGTGCCACAGCGTCGCGCCGTGTTCCAGCACCGCGATGTCCGCGAACTGCATCACGTAGCCCTCTTCGGTGGTCAGCCCGTCCGGGATCACCACGATCTCGCAGCCCGCCGCCCGCAGCGCGGAGGCCGTCGCCCGGTGCACGTCCAGCAGGCCGCCCGGGTGGCCGGTGGCCAGCAGCACCCGCTGCCGGCCCTCCGCCGCCTTGCGCAGCCGCCCGGCCAGCCGCTCCAGCCCGTCGACCGTCAGCTCCGGGTCGATGGTGTCCTGCCCGTACCGGTACTCCGGGTCGTCGTTGACGCCGACCCGCTCGGCCATCACCGCGAGCACGTCCTGCTCGTCGGTCCAGCGCTCGCCGAGCTCCAGGCCGAGCCAGTAGTGACGGTCGCCGTTCGCCAGCTTCCGGTAGTGGGAGAGGTTGTTCTCGCGCGGGGTGGCGACGTCACCCGCGATGCGGGTGGCGACCAGGTGTTCGACGAGTTCGGCGCGGCTGGGGGTCCCGGATATCGGCATGCCCCCATTGTGAGGCAGCGAACAGGGGGCGTCCCTGGCGTATCGCGCCCTGGGACGTGCGTCACGTACTCAGCCGGCTCCGTACGGCTACTCACACCGCGCGCTGCGGCGGTGGCCGGCCCCTTGGCCCCTACGCGACCCGGACCACGTACTTGCCCCGGACACCGCCCGCCTCCAGCGCCCGGTGGGCCGCCGCCGTCTCCTCCAGGGAGGGGAAGACCGTGTCCACCGCGGGCCGCAGCGCCCCCTCCGCCACATGGCGGGCCAGAGCGTCGAAGTCGGCCCGCCGCGGGTCGCCGCTGAAGAAGCGCACCCGGCCGCGTCCGTGGACCGTGCTGCCCGCGATGTAGCCGAGCGACGCGAGGGGCCTGCCCAGGTCGAAGGCGATGCCGACCATGCGCCCGCCGGGACGGAGCAGGTGCCGGAAGGTCCGCAGGTCGGTCCCGACGGTGTCCAGGACCACGTCGAAGCGGCCCAGCTCCGCCGGCCGCACCCCCCGGTGGTCGACGGCCTCGTGCGCGCCGAGATCGCGGACGAAGTCGAGGTTGGCCGCGCGGGCGAGGGCCGTGACCTCGGCGCCGTACGCGCGTCCGAGCTGGACGGCGGCGCTGCCGACGCCGCCCGCCGCGCCCCGGACGAGCAGCCGTTCCCCGGGGCGCAGCCCGGCCTTGTCCCGCAGCGCGGTCACGGCCGTGGTGGCCACCGGGAGCGCGGCGGCCTCCACCGGGTCGAGACCGCCGGGGAGCCGGCCGACGCGCTCCGCGGGCACGGTCACGTACTCGGCGGCGCTGCCGAATCCGGAGGTCCGCCCCAGGACCCCCCACACCCGGTCGCCGGCCGTGAGCCCGGTGACCCCGGTGCCCGCCGCGACGACCTCGCCGGTGAGGTCCAGGCCCACGCGCTTGGGGAAGCGCCGGCCGAGCAGGAGGCGCAGACGACCCGAACGGGCAGCCATCTCACCGCCGTTGACGCTGAACGCGCGCACCTTCACCAGGACCTCGCCGGGGGCCGGCTCGGGACGGGGCACGCGGCCCACGTAGAGCACGTCGGGGCCGCCGTAACGGTCGTACAGCACTGCCTGCATCATGCGGTCGTTCATCGTTCGGCCTCGCCACCGTGGTCGTGTTCCGGGTTCCGCCACCGACCGTAGGCTGGTAAGCGGACGCGATCGTCCGTTTGCGGCGGAAGCGAGAGACAGTGACGACGGAATCCTCTCGGAAGACGGACCGGGACGCGGTGCGGGCGGACGCCCGACGCAACCGGGAACGCCTCCTCACCGCGGCCCGCGCGGTGTTCGCGGAGCACGGGATCGACGCCCCGATGGCGACCGTGGCCCGCCGGGCCGGAGTCGGCGTGGCGACGCTGTACCGGCACTTCCCGACCCGGGACGCGCTGGTGCGGGGCGCGTTCGCGCGGCAGATGGAGACCTGCGGCCGGGCCCTCACCGACGCGCTGGCCGCCGACGACCCGTGGACGGGCCTGCGGCAGCTGATCGAGACGGTCTGCGCGCTGCAACGGGAGGAGCGCGGGTTCCCGTCCGCGTTCCTCACGGCCTTCCCGGACACCGCGCCGGAACACGCACGGGTCCGGGAGGCGGCCGAGCGGGACCTCGCGACCCTGGTGCGCAGGGCCCAGGCGTCGGGCGCGCTGCGCCCCGACGTCCACCCGTCCGACGTCGTCGTGGCCCTGGTGGCCCACTGCGGTCTGGTGGCAGCCCTTCCGGAGGACGGAGCCGCGTCCCGGCGCCTGGTGGCCCACCTGCTCCGCTCCTTCCACGCCGGCCCGGCCGGCGAACCGCTGCCCCCGCCGACCGCGCTGACAATGCGCGGTCTTCCGGCGGCCCCCGACGGTCACCGGAGACGGCCCCGAGGAGCATGACGGGACGTGTACCGGCCACGGCGGCACCTCTCCTGGTCCGAGGGCCTGTCCGGCGGATCATGCCGAGGACGCGGGCTGTGAGGCGCCGTCGGCCACCTCCGGCGTGATCCTCCGGGACAGGCCTAGGTCCGGCGCAGCGCGAACCACAGCTCCATCCGTACGTCCGGGTCGTCCAGGTCCGCCTCCAGCAGCGCCGCGCACCGCGCGATCCGCTGCCGCACGGTGTTGCGGTGCACGTCCAGCGCTACCGCCGTACGGTCCCAGCTGCCGTGCAGGGACAGCCAGGTGCGCAGGGTGTCGACCAGGGCGGGGGCCCGCGCTATCGGCGCGAGCAGCGCGCGGGCGTGGGCGTCCGCGTCGGACTCCGGGACCAGGTCGGTGAGGGCCGGACGGTCACCGTGCCGCAGCAGCGGGGCGCGGGTGGCGCGGGCCCGGGCCAGGGCGCGGGCGGCCTGGGTGTCGGCGGCCGGCCAGTCGGGCGGGGCCGCGGCCGCGCTGACGCCGAGGGTCCAGCCCGGCAGCGGCCGCACGGCCCGTCCGGCGGGCACCAGCACCCGCACGACCTCCCCTGCCACGTCGACCAGCGCCGACCCCAGGGCGGCGCCCAGCGCGGAGGCGGCCACCGGGTCCGGTACGGCCCGCCCGTCCGGCCTGCCCTGCACCACCCGCCACCGGTCCCCGCCGAGCAGCGACGCCACCTCCCCGGGCGCCGCGCCCAGCAGCAGCCGCACCAGCGCGGAGGAGCGGCCGGCGCCGGTGCCGCTGTGCCGTTCCCCGGTGAGCAGGGAGAGCAGCACCGCGGCCACCGAGGCGATGGTGTGGTCGCCGCCGTCCCGCTGCGGGGCGGCGACCCCCAGCACGAACCCCTCACCGTTGCCCAGCGCGTGGGCGACCAGCCGCACCCCGCCGACCGTGTCACTGGCGGAGGAGGGCCGGGCCGCCGGGTCGGCGTGAAGGTCGGCCGAGCCGCCGGCCGGCGCGTCCGGGCCGGGCCCGCGCGGGTGTCCGGGTGACGGCGGGCGCGGATGTCCCGGTGCCGGCGGGCGCACCACCTCGGCGAGCTTCGCCAGCGCCGTCCGCGCCTCCTCGCCCTGGTCCGTCCCCGCGCCCGCGATCTCCGTGCCCTCGGGGCCGTACAGCACGGCGCGGCCGGCCAGGCGGCGGGCCAGCTGGTGCAGGACGGAGGGCACCGGATCCGGGCGGGCGGCGGCGATGGCCAGGCTCTGCTGCGCCTCGGTGACCCGCCGCAGCTCGGCGGTGCGGGCCTGCGCCATCAGCTGCCACACCGCCCGCGCCACCGCCGAGAACGTGGTCCTCGGCGGGACCTCGAGGAGGGGCAGCCCGTGCATCTCGCACGCCTCCACCAGCGCCCCGGGCACCGTGTCGTGCACGGGCGCCACCCCGAAGCCGAGCGCCGTCCCGCCCGCCGCGACGATCCGCGAGACGTACGCGTCGAAGTACCCGGGGCCCGCCCCCTCCGGGATGTGCACGCCCGCCGACAGCAGCAGCTCGCCGCCCAGCAGGTACGGGTACGGGTCCGCCATCTCGGAGGTGTGCGCCCAGTGCACGGCGATGTCCGGCCCCTCGGGCCCCGCGATCCGGCGCAGGCCCAGATCCGCGCGGGCCAGCAGCGCGTCCAGGGGGACGGGTGGGGTGGGCGGAACGGTGGGGTCCGGCATGGTGGACGTTTCCTCCATCCCAGGCTGTCGATCTGGATGAAACGTACACTTCGCAGCCGCTTTTCGGCCACCTAAGGTCGGGGCACCGGCACACCCGCGGGTACGGGCGGATGTCCCCGCGTGGCCGCCGGTGAGCGCGACCCGTCTGCACGACACGCCACCGACAGTGCGCGAAGGAGGCCCCCGCATGGCCGTGGACTACCTGGTCATCGTCGTCTATCTGGCCGGCATGCTGGCCATGGGCTGGTGGGGCATGCGCCGCGCCAAGTCCAAGAGCGAGTTCCTGGTGGCCGGCCGGCGGCTCGGCCCCGCCATGTACTCGGGCACCATGGCCGCCATCGTCCTCGGCGGCGCCTCCACCATCGGCGGCGTCGGCCTCGGCTACCAGTACGGCCTGTCCGGCGCCTGGATGGTGTTCACCATCGGGCTCGGCCTGCTCGCGCTGAGCGTGTTCTTCTCCGCCCGCATCGCCCGGCTGAAGGTCTACACCGTCTCCGAGATGCTCGACCTGCGCTACGGCGGCCGGGCGGGCGTCATCTCCGGCGTCGTCATGTGGGCGTACACCCTGATGCTCGCGGTCACCTCGACCATCGCCTACGCCACGATCTTCGACGTCCTCTTCGACATCAACCGCACCCTCGCGATCGTCCTCGGCGGCTCCATCGTCGTCGCGTACTCGACGCTCGGCGGCATGTGGTCGATCACGCTGACCGACATGGTGCAGTTCGTCGTCAAGACGATCGGCGTACTGCTCCTGCTGCTGCCCATCGCCGTGGTCAAGGCGGGCGGCTTCGCCGAGATGAAGGCACAGCTGCCCACCGAGTACTTCGACCCGCTGGGCATCGGCGGCGAGACCATCTTCACCTACGTGCTGATCTACACCTTCGGCATGCTGATCGGGCAGGACATCTGGCAGCGGGTGTTCACCGCCCGCGGCGACCGCACCGCCCGCTGGGGCGGCACCGTCGCCGGCACCTACTGCCTCGCCTACGCCGTCGCGGGCGCCGTCATCGGCACGGCCGCCAAGGTGCTCTACCCGAAGCTCGCCAGCCCCGACGACGCCTTCGCCACCATCGTCAAGGACGAGCTGCCGGTCGGCGTGCGGGGACTGGTGCTGGCCGCCGCACTCGCCGCCGTGATGTCGACGTCCTCCGGCGCGCTGATCGCCTGCGCCACGGTCGCCAACAACGACATATGGTCCCGGCTGCGCGGCATCGTGCGCCCGGCGGGCGCGGAGCACGACGAGGTCAGGGGCAACCGCGCCTTCATCCTGCTGATGGGCCTCGCCGTGATCGGCACCGCCATCGCCCTCAACGACGTCGTCCAGGCGCTGACCGTCGCGTACAACCTGCTCGTCGGCGGGCTGCTCGTGCCCATCCTCGGCGGGCTGCTGTGGAGGCGCGGCACCGCGCAGGGCGCCCTCGCCTCCGTCGCGGTCGGCGGACTCGCCGTGATCGGCCTGATGGCCGCCTACGGCATCCTCGCCAACGAGCCCGTCTACTACGGCCTGCTCGCCTCCCTCGCGGCGTACGTCGTCGTCTCCCTCGCCACCCGGCCCACCGACGCGGCCGTCCTCGCCGCCTGGCGCGAACGCCTCGCCGGCCGCGCCCCCGCGCCGGACAGCACGTCCGAATCCGTGTCCGAACAGATCCCGGCCGCCCAGTAGCATCGTGGGCAGTCAGCACATACGCGACGAAGCGTAGGAAAGAGAGCAGTCCTCCATGAGCAGCAACGGAACGCCCCGCGGTCCCGTCGACTCCTCCCGGGTGCCGCGCTACGCGGGCCCGGCGACCTTCGCCCGGCTGCCCCGCCTCGACGAGGTCGGCCGCGCCGACGTCGCCGTCGTGGGCGTGCCGTTCGACTCGGGCGTCTCCTACCGGCCGGGCGCCCGCTTCGGCGGCAACGCCATCCGCGAGGCGTCCCGGCTGCTGCGCCCCTACAACCCCGCGCAGGACGCCTCGCCCTTCGCCCTCGCCCAGGTCGCGGACGGCGGCGACATCGCCGTCAACCCGTTCAACATCAACGAGGCCGTGGAGACGGTGGAGGCCGCCGCTGACGACCTGCTCGGCACCGGCGCCCGCCTGATGACCCTCGGCGGCGACCACACCATCGCGCTGCCGCTGCTCCGCTCGGTCGCCAAGAAGCACGGCCCGGTCGCGCTGCTCCACTTCGACGCGCACCTCGATACCTGGGACACCTACTTCGGCGCCGAGTACACCCACGGCACGCCGTTCCGCCGGGCCGTCGAGGAGGGCATCCTCGACACCTCCGCCCTGTCCCACGTCGGCACCCGCGGCCCGCTCTACGGCAAGCAGGACCTCACCGACGACGAGAAGATGGGCTTCGGCATCGTCACCTCCGCGGACGTCTACCGCCGCGGCGCCGACGAGGTGGCCGACCAGCTGCGCCAGCGCATCGGCGACCGTCCGCTGTACATCTCCATCGACATCGACTGCCTCGACCCGGCCCACGCGCCCGGCACCGGCACGCCCGAGGCGGGCGGCATGACCTCCCGCGAGCTGCTGGAGATCCTGCGCGGCCTCGCCTCCTGCAACCTGGTCTCCGCCGACGTCGTCGAGGTGGCCCCCGCCTACGACCACGCCGAGATCACCTCGGTCGCCGCGTCCCACACGGCGTACGAACTGACCACCATCATGTCCCGCCAGATCGCGGAGGCCCGCGCCAAGTGACGCACGACCACGACCTGGAGCTCCGCCCGACCGCCGCACAGACGGAGGCGGCGCTGAACCCCCCGCCCGGCCGCAACGGCGGAGACCTGGTCGTGGAGACCCTGGCCGGGCTCGGCGCGACCACCGTCTTCGGCCTGCCCGGCCAGCACGCCCTCGGCATGTTCGACGCCCTGCGCCGCTCCGACCTGCGCTACATCGGCCTGCGCGTGGAGAACAACGCGGGCTTCGCGGCGGACGCGTACGGCCGCATCACCGGCGAGGCGGCCCCGCTGCTGCTGTCCACAGGACCCGGCGCCCTCACCTCGCTGGCCGCGCTCCAGGAGGCGGCGGCCGCGTCCGCCCCGGTGCTGGCGATCAGCAGCCAGGTGCCGACCGCCGGCCTCGGCGGCGGACGCCACGGCTATCTGCACGAACTCCCGGACCAGTCCGCCTCGTTCCGGGGGGTCGTCAAGTCCGTGCACACGGTCCGTACGGCCTCCCAGATCCCCTCCGCGATCGCGGCGGCCTGGAAGTCGGCGCTCACCGTCCCGCACGGGCCGGTGTGGGTGGAGATCCCGCAGGACGTGCTGCTCGCCGAGACGATGCTGCCGGTGGTGACGGCGATGGACGCCAGCCCGGACGAGCTGCCCCCGCGCCCCGAACTGACCGCGCTGGCCGCGCATCTGCTGTCCCGCGCCGAACGCCCGGCGATCATCGCGGGCGGCGGGGTGGTCCGCTCCGACGCGTCGGGGAAGCTGCGGCAGCTCGCCGAGCGGATCCAGGCGCCCGTGGTGACCACCCCGGGCGGCAAGGGCGCCTTCCCCTGGACCCACCCGCTGTCGCTCCAGTCCTGGATCGAGGACCGCCACACCACCGACTTCCTCCAGGACGCGGACGTCCTGCTCGTCGTCGGCTCCGGACTCGGCGAACTCTCCTCGAACTACCACACGTTCCTGCCGCGCGGCCGGGTGATCCAGATCGAGGCCGACCTCGGCAAGCTGGAGTCCAACCACCCCGGCATCGGCATCCACGCGGACGCCCGCCTCGCCCTCCAGGCGCTGCTGGAGACGGTGGAGCCGCGTGAGGACGAGACCGCCCCGGCGCGGGTGCGCGCGCTGCTGGACCGGGTGCGGGAGCGCATCGACGCCCAGGACCTCGCGCTGGAGCAGCAGGTGCTGACGGCCGTGCGGCGCGCCCTGCCGACCGGCTCGCCGTCCTTCTGGGACATGACGATCCTCGCCTACTGGGCGTGGTCCGCGTTCGACGCGATGGGCCCCAACCACCTGCACTCGGCGCAGGGCGCCGGCGGGCTCGGCTACGGCTTCCCGGCGGCCCTCGGCGCGGCGGCCGCCGACCCCACGCGCCCGGTGCTGGCGGTCTCCGGCGACGGCGGCGCGCTGTACTCGGTCGCCGAGCTGGCCACGGCCCGCCAGTACGACCTCGACGTCACCTGGCTGATCGTCGACGACGGCGGCTACGGCATCCTGCGCGAGTACATGACGGACGCCTTCGGCGAGCCCACGGCGACCGAGCTGACCCGCCCGGACTACGTGGCCCTCGCCGAGTCCTTCGGTGTCCCCGGCGTACGGACCACCCCCGACTCCCTGGAACAGGACCTCGCCAAGTCCCTCTCGACCCGGGCCCTCGGTCGTCGTCCTCCGGCAGTGCTGCGCATGTTCGCGCCCACCCACCTGGACTGAGACGCGGGCGTCCACATGAGCGCGCGCAGCTGGCCGTGGTCCGTGGCGGCGTGGAGGCGGGCGGCCGTCCGGGACGTCGCCTCGCCGTGGAGGAGGACCCCTCCTTGGGCGGAAAACCTCGTCCAAGGAGCGGCTCGGGGACCTAGGATCGGGAGCCGGCCGTAGGGGGGAACCGTGGATCCGGAGATCGCCGCACTGGCAGGGACGGCGGGTACGACCGTCGTCACATTGATGGTGACGAATGCCTGGGAGTCGGCGAGGGACGGCATGGTCGCCCTGTGGCACCGCTTCCAGCCCGCCAGAGCGGAGAGCATCGGTGAGGAGCTGGAAGCGGGCCGTGCGGACCTGCTCCTCGCGCGCCAGGCCGATGACGCCGATGCGGAAGCCGAGCTGACCGTCGAATGGCAGGGCCGCCTGCGGCGGTTCCTGCTCGCACGGCCTGAGGCCGCCGAGGAACTGCGGCGCATCCTGGACGAGCTGACCCCGCAGCTGCCCGGCGACACCGCGCCGGAGCAGATCCGTATGGAGGCCCGGGCGTCGGGCAGTGCCCGGATCTACCAGGCCGGACGAGACCAGCACATCACCGACCGATGAGTGTGCCGACGCCGATGGAGGGCCACGCGTCGGACAGCGCCCGGGTCTACCAGACCGGTGGCGACCAGTACATCGAAGAACACGTGCACCACTACGCCCCGGGCTCGGCCCCGCTGTTCGGCCGCCACGTGGTGACCCCGGCCGAACCCAGACGGGCCGCTCCCGACTCCGTCCGCCTTCCCCTGGTCGGCCGCGCCCCCGGCGTCCTTCGGGACCGCACCGACCTCATGGAACGCTTACGGGCGGCCGTGGCCGGACCGGGCGGCGACATCCAGGTCCTGCACGGCATGGGCGGCTGTGGCAAGACGGCGGTGGCCCACGCCCTGTTCACCGAGACCGTGCGGGACCACGGCCGGGTCGGCCTGTGGGTCAACGCCTCCGAACGCGTGTCGCTGCGCGCGGGCATGCTCGCCGTCGCGGGCGACCGCGGCGCCACGGGCGGCGAACTGGCCGCCGCGGCCGGTGGCCGGCGCGCCGCGGCCGACCTGGTCTGGCACTACCTGGACCACTCGGCGGAGCCCTGGCTGCTGGTCCTCGACAACGCCGACGACCCGGCCGTTCTGGAGGAAGGCGCCTGGCTGCGCACGAGCCCTTCGGGGACGGTGCTGGTGACCACCCGCCACGCGACCTCCCCGCTGTGGCGCGCCCCGGCAGTGAGCAGTCACCGGGTCGGTGTGCTGCCCCTGGAGGACGCCACCCAGGTCCTGCGTGACCTGGCCCCGGAGGCGGGTACACCGGAGTCGGCACGGAAGGTGGCCCGACGATTGGGCTGCCTGCCCCTGGCGCTGACCCTGGCCGGGGCACACCTGTCCCACCAGTTGCTGGAGTCGTGGACCATGGACGAGTACGACCGGAGGCTGGGCGAGGAGTCGACGGCCCTGGTGGACCGGGGAGCGCCGGCCACCGGTGCGGGGCAGTCCCGCCGCCTGGTGGGCCGTACGTGGCAGCTGTCGCTGGACTCCCTGGCCGAGAGCGGTCTGCCGGAGGCGACCACCCTGTTGCGGCTGCTGTCCTTCTGGGCGGCGGATCCTGTCCCGCTGTCGCTGCTGATGCCCGTGGCACAGGGCACGGTCGCCGGTCCCGAGCACCTCGATCCGCCGCTGCACCCCGACCGCGTCGAGCCGGCCCTGCGCGCGCTCCTGGACCACTCGCTGGCGGAGCTGGTCGAGACGGACGGGCATCGCTGCGTGAAGGCCCACGGGGTTCTGCTCGACAGCGTCGCCGCGGGCGTGTCCGACGCACAGCGCGTACTCCTGGCGGGCATGGCCCTCCGGCTGCTGCGGGCGGCGCTGCCGCCGGAGGGCGCCGCGTCCCCGCGCGGACGTTCCCAGGTGCGGCTCCTGGCACCGCATGTGACCGGCCTGCTGCACCGGTCCCGCCGCTACGGCCTGGTGACGGCGGAGTCCGTACGGACCGCGACGCGCGTCGCACGGCTGGTGTACGAGGCGGGGGACTGGACCGCCGCGCTGTCCCTGGCCGCCACGGCCGCGAGGACCGCCGCGGAGCATCTGGGGGACGAGGACCCGGCGACCATCGAGGCGCGGTCCGGCCAGGGGCCCATCCTGTTCCGGCTCGGCCGGTACGCCGAAGCCGCCGACCTGCTGCGGCCGGTGCACCGGGATGCGCTGCGCACGCTCGGACCCCAGGACCCGCGCACGCTGGACGCGGCTTACGAGCTGCAGCGGGTGCTGCACCGCCTTGGCGACCTGGACGAGGCCCGGACGCTCTTGGAGGCGGTGCTGGACGGCCGTCGCGACGCACTCGGTGACGACCACGTCGCCACCCTCAAGACCCGCTGCGAGATGCTGGAACTACGACTCGCACAGGACGAGTTCGACCACTACCTGCCGACCGCCGAGGAACTGGTGGCCGACTGCGGGCACCATCTCGGCACCGAGCACCTGGTGACCGTGTGGGCACGCGACGCATGGGCGCGGGGGCTGCTGCGCGCCGGCCGGGGCGCCGAGGCGGAGGACCTCTTCCGCCGGGTTCTCGCCGGGCAGCGGGCCGGCTACGGGGACGACCATCCGCTGGTCCTCGGCGTGCTCATCCAGCTCAGCCGCGCCCAGTACGCGCAGGGCAAGCGGGTCGAAGCCGCCGCGAGCGCGCACGAGGTGGCCGAACAGCGGGCCGCGATCCTGGGCGAGGACCACCCCGAGACGGTCGCGGCCCGGGCCTGGTACGCCGAGGTCGGCGCGGAGGGGCCGTCCGGGCAGGGGTGACACCGTGTTCCTCACATGTTGATCACTCGGCCGGCCGCTCTTCCAGCTGCCCATGCATCTGATCGACCACGTCATCGCCCATGAGGACGCCTACCAGATCGACTCGACCCACTCCGGGTGGTCGATGAACGGGTTGCGGTTGTGCTGGTACGACTCGTGTATGACGTCGTTGCGGCGCTGCTCGAAGGCGTCCGGCGGGTCCTGCTCGTTCCAGGCCTTGAGCACGTCGAGCTTGCCGATGTACGGCGCGCTGCCGTTGTTCACACTGCCGTTGGGCTCCAGGTCGGGCCAGCCGTCGGTGCCCTCGTAGCGGACCGCCATGTAGAAGATCATGCGGGCCACGTCGCCCTTGACGGCGTCGCGCGGCTCGAAGGAGTCGGAGTCGGTCAGGCTGCCGCCGCCGTTCGCGACGGCGCTGCCGCCGTTGTCGAAGTCCTTGTTGCCCCGGACGCTGTTGACCTGGACGTCCGCCGGGCGCAGGTGGTGGATGTCGGTGCCGGGGCCGGTGGAGGTGCCGAAGTCGCCGTGGGACTTGGCCCAGACGTGCTCGCGGTTCCAGTCGCCGGTGTCGCCGCCGTTGAGGCTCTTGCTGCGGGAGACGCCCGAGTACAGCAGGACCACGTTGCCGCTGTTCGCCGGGTCCTCGTCGGTGTCCTTGAGGGCGTCCCAGACGGCCGAGTACGACAGCTTCGTCTGGTCGCTGACGATCGTGTTCAGGGCGTCCCTGAGGTCGTCACCGGTCTTGCCCTCGGCGCGCTCGTAGTAGTCGGCCACCACGGCGGCGTGCGCCTGGGCGGCCGGGGCCTCCGGAGCGGGGGCCGAGGCGCCGGCGGTGGCGGGGGTCAGGGCGGGGACGGCGAGTCCGGCCAGGACGGCGGCGCTCGCCAGCGCCACCGCCCTCCGGCGCCGTATGCGTACAGCAGGCATGTGGGGTGTCCGATCTACGCGGGTTGCACAAGGGAGATACCCGAGAGACTGGCATGCACATGCAGTCAAGCGCGTGGAGGGAACGTGCCGATTGCGTGACGAGAGTCCGACATCGCGTAGCCGCCGTGTGCCGCCGGAAATGTTGCGGAGGGATGAAATCCGCTTCGGCCGGCGTTGGAGCCTTGCGGAAGATCAGGACGATCGGAGGGCACCGCGTGACAGCGCAACGGGGATGGGCACGACGACTGGCCGCCTACGCGTGGCGGCACCCCAGGAACGTCGTCCTGGCCCTCGGCTCCTCCCTCGCCGGCATGGCCGTCATGGCCCTGGTCCCGCTGATCACCAAGGTGATCATCGACGACGTCATCGGGGACAAGACACGGGACATGGGCACCTGGGCCGGTCTGCTGGTCGGCGCCGCGCTCGCCGTGTACGTCCTCACCTACGTCCGCCGCTACTACGGCGGCCGGCTCGCCCTCGACGTCCAGCACGACCTGCGTACCGAGATGTACGGCTCGATCGCCCGGCTCGACGGCAGACGCCAGGACGAGCTGTCCACCGGGCAGGTCGTCGGCCGCGCCACCAGCGACCTCCAGCTCATCCAGGGCCTGCTCTTCATGCTGCCGATGACCATCGGCAACCTGCTGCTGTTCGTGATCTCCCTGGTGATCATGGCGTCGCTGTCCCTGCCGCTCACCGCGATCGCGCTCGCCGTCGCCCCCGCCCTGTGGTGGATCGCCAAGCGCAGCCGCACCCGGCTGCACCCCTCCACCTGGTACGCCCAGGCGCAGGCGGGCGCCGTCGCCGGCGTGGTCGACGGCGCGGTCAGCGGTGTCCGCGTGGTCAAGGGCTTCGGGCAGGAGGAACAGGAGACCGGCAAGCTGCGCGAGGTCGGCCGCCGCCTGTACGCGGGACGCCTGCGCACCATCAAGCTGAACGCCCGCTTCACCCCCGCCCTCCAGTCCGTGCCCGCGCTGGGCCAGGTGGCGATGCTCGCCCTCGGCGGCTGGCTCGCGGTGCGCGGGCACATCACGCTGGGCACCTTCGTCGCCTTCTCCACCTACCTCGCCCAGCTCGTCGGCCCGGTGCGGATGCTCGCCGTCGTCCTCACCGTCGCCCAGCAGGCCCGCGCCGGCACCGAGCGCGTCCTCGAACTGATCGACACCGAGCCGTCCCTGACCGACGGCACCAAGGAACTGCCCGCCGACGCCCCCGCGACCGTCGAGTTCGACGACGTCGCCTTCGGCTACGACCCAGGGCGGCCGGTCCTGGACGGCCTGTCCTTCGAGATCCGCCCCGGCGAGACCCTCGCCGTGGTCGGCTCCTCCGGCTCCGGCAAGTCCACCGTCTCCCTGCTGCTGCCACGCTTCTACGACGTCACCCGCGGCGCCGTCCTGGTCGGCGGGCACGACGTGCGCGAGCTGACCACCGAGTCGCTGCGCGCCGCCATCGGCCTGGTCCCGGAGGACTCCTTCCTGTTCTCCGACACCGTGCGCGCCAACATCGCCTACGGCCGCCCCGACGCCACCGACGAGCAGATCGCCGCCGCCGCCCGCGCCGCCCGGGCCGACCGGTTCATCGACGAGCTGCCCGACGGCTACGACACCACCGTGGGCGAGCACGGCCTGACCCTTTCCGGCGGCCAGCGCCAGCGCATCGCCCTGGCCCGCGCCATCCTCACCGACCCGCGCCTGCTGGTCCTCGACGACGCCACCTCCGCCGTGGACGCCCGCGTCGAGCACGAGATCCACGAGGTGCTGAAGAGCGTCATGCGGGGCCGTACGACGCTGCTCATCGCGCACCGCCGCTCCACCCTGAACCTCGCCGACCGCATCGCCGTCCTGGACGGCGGCCGGCTCGCCGACATCGGCACCCACGACGAGCTCCAGCGCCGCTCCCCGCTGTACCGCCGGCTGCTCACCGACCCCGACGAGCTGGGCGCCGTCTCCCCGGGCCACACCCCGCCCGCCGGGCCGCTGAAGGAGGACACCTCCGTCCGCGAGGAGCTGGACGCCGAGTTCGACGCCGAGCGGGGCGTCACCCCGCGGCTGTGGACCGGCGACCGCGAGCCGAAGGACGCCGCCCTGGCCGGCGCCCCGGCGACCCCGGAACTACTCGCCCAGGTCGCGGCCCTGCCCCCGGCCGACGACGTCCCCGACGTCGACGAGGCCCGCGCCGTCCGCGCCGAGGACTCCTACGGCCTGCGCCGCCTGCTGCGGGGCTTCCGCGCCCCCCTGCTGATCAGCCTCGGCCTGGTCGCCGTGGACGCCGGCATGGGCCTGCTGCTGCCGATCCTCATCCGGCACGGCATCGACGAGGGCGTCACCCGTGCCGCCCAGACCGCGGTGTGGGCGGCCGCACTGCTGGGACTGTTCGCCGTGCTCGCCCAGTGGGCCGCGCAGACCGGCGAGATCCGGATGACCGGCCGCACCGGCGAGCGCGTGCTGTACTCGCTGCGGCTGAAGATCTTCGCCCAGCTCCAGCGGCTCGGCCTCGACTACTACGAGCGCGAGCTGACCGGCCGGATCATGACCCGGATGACCACGGACATCGACGCGCTGTCCACGTTCCTGCAGACCGGCCTGGTCACCGCGTTCGTCTCGGTGGTCACCTTCTTCGGCATCATGGTCGCCCTGCTCGTCCTGGACGTCGGCCTGGCCCTGGTCGTCTTCGCCACCCTGCCCCCGCTGATCCTCGCCACGTACTTCTTCCGGCGGGCCAGCGTGAAGGCGTACGAGCTGGCGCGGGAACGGGTGTCGGTGGTCAACGCCGACCTCCAGGAGTCGGTGGCCGGGCTGCGGATCGTGCAGGCCTTCCGCCGGGAGCGGGACGGCGCGCGGCGGTTCGCCGAGCGCAGCGCCGACTACCGCAGCGCCCGCATCCGCGGCCAGTGGCTGATCTCGGTGTACTTCCCGTTCGTGCAGCTGCTGTCCTCGGTCGCCGCGGCGGCGGTGCTGGTGGTGGGCGGCGGCCGGGTCGACGACGGCACGCTGGCCATCGGCTCGCTCGTGGCGTACCTGCTCTACATTGACCTGTTCTTCGCGCCCGTGCAGCAGCTCTCCCAGGTCTTCGACGGTTACCAGCAGGCGTCCGTCTCCCTCGGCCGGATCCAGGAGCTTCTGCGCGAGCCGACCTCCACCAAGGCCCCGGCGAAGCCGCTCCCGGTGACGTCCCTGCGCGGCGAGATCGCCTTCGAGGACGTGCACTTCGCGTACGGCGACGGTGAGGACGCACTCACCGGCATCGACCTCACCGTCCCCGCCGGGCAGACCGTCGCGTTCGTCGGCGAGACCGGCGCCGGGAAGTCCACCCTGGTGAAGCTGGTGGCCCGGTTCTACGACCCCACCGGCGGCCGGGTCACCGTCGACGGCACGGACCTGCGCGACCTGGACCTCACCGCGTACCGGCACCGGCTCGGCGTCGTCCCGCAGGAGGCGTACCTCTTTCCCGGCACCGTCCGCGACGCCATCGCCTACGGCCGCCCCGACGCCACCGACGCCGAGGTGGAGGCCGCGGCCCGCGCGGTCGGCGCGCACGAGATGATCGCCACGCTGGACGGCGGCTACCTCCACGAGGTCGCCGAGCGCGGCCGCAACCTGTCGGCCGGCCAGCGCCAGCTGATCGCGCTGGCCCGCGCCGAACTCGTCGACCCCGACGTGCTGTTGCTCGACGAGGCCACCGCCGCCCTCGACCTCGCCACCGAGGCGCAGGTCAACCTGGCCACCGACCGCCTGGCCGGCCGCCGCACCACGCTCGTCGTCGCCCACCGCCTCACCACCGCCGCCCGCGCCGACCGGGTGATCGTCATGGACCGCGGCCGGGTCGCCGAGGACGGCACGCACGAGGAACTGCTGCGCAAGGGCGGCCGGTACGCCGCGCTGTGGCGGACGTTCGTCGGTGAGGACGTACCGGCACCGGCCTGATCCGGCCGTTCGCCGCCCCCGCGCACCGGCTCGCGCAACCGTGCGACGTACGCCCCGCGTCCGTACACGCGTACGCCGTCGGCCGCGGCGGGTGCGGTACGGGGAGGACGACTGTGCGCAGTGGAGCGATACACCGGCGGCTCGCGCCGGTCCTTGCGGTGCTGACCGCCTCCGGGCTGCTCGCCGCCGCACCGGTCCAGGCGGCGGAGGCGTCCGCGCTGTGCCCGGGGCGCAAGGCGCGGACCCTGCCGTTCTCCACCGGGTCGGTGCACGTCTACAAGCGCGGCGACTACGTCTGCGCCGTCACCTTGGCCAAGAACGGCGGCGTGAAGCGGCAGATGTCGGTGAGCGTGCAGGCGCGCGGCGGACGCCCGGTGGTCGACGAGGGGCGTTTCGCCCATCACGCGGGGCCGGTGACCGTACACGTCGGACGGCGCTGCGTCTGGGTCAGGGGCCGGGCCGGGGCGGACTCGGTCAGCTCCGGCTGGATCCTGTGCTGACCCCTCCCCTGAGCGGGAGTCGTACAGGGTTTTCCCTACGTCCCCTGGTGCGTGAGGAGTTGGTCGAGTAGCTTCCGGCGCACATCTGTCTCACAGGGGAGTGCGCATGCGCAAGGCGCTCAGATGGCTGCTGGCGCTCACGGTGCTCATAGGCACACTGAGTACGGCCGGGGCGGCCACCGCCGCCGAGCCGAAGGCCACCGGCACCACTGACATCAAGGAAAGGCTGCTCTCGATCCCGGGCATGAGCCTGATCGAGGAGAAGCCCTACACCGGGTACCGCTTCTTCGTCCTCAACTACACCCAGCCGGTGGACCACCGCCGGCCGGACAAGGGGACGTTCCAGCAGCGGATCACGGTGCTGCACAAGGACACCGCGCGGCCCACCGTCTTTTACACCGGCGGCTACAGCGTCTCCACGACGCCCCGCCGCGCCGAGCCGACCCAGATCGTGGACGGCAACCAGGTCTCCATGGAGTACCGCTTCTTCACCCCGTCCCGGCCCGAGCCGGCCGACTGGTCGAAGCTGGACATCTGGCAGGCCGCCAGTGACCAGCACCGCATCTTCAAGGCCCTGAAGAAGGTCTACAGCGAGAACTGGATCTCCACCGGCGGGTCCAAGGGCGGCATGACCGCCACCTACTACGAGCGCTTCTACCCCAAGGACATGGACGGTGTCGTCGCCTACGTCGCGCCCAACGACGTGGTGAACGACGAGGACTCCGCCTACGACCGCTTCTTCCGCACCGTCGGCACCAAGGAGTGCCGCGACCGGCTGAACGGCGTGCAGCGCGAGGCGCTGGTGCGCCGCGCCCCGCTGGAGAAGAAGTACGCGGCCTACGCCGCCGAGAACGGCTACACCTTCGACACCATCGGCAGCCTGGACCGCGCCTACGAGGCGGTCGTCCTGGACTACGTGTGGGGCTTCTGGCAGTACAGCACCGTCGCCGACTGCCAGGACGTCCCGGCGGACGCCAAGAACGCCACCGACGAGGAGATCTGGACCTCCGTCGACACGATCTCCGGCTTCTCGTTCTACACGGACCAGGGCCTGGAGCCGTACACGCCGTACTACTACCAGGCCGGCACCCAGTTGGGCGCGCCGACCATCCACTTCCCGCACATCGAGAAGAAGTACGTCCGCTACGGCTACCAGCCGCCGCGCAACTTCGTGCCCCGCTCCATCGGCATGAAGTTCCAGCCGTACGTCATGCGGGACGTCGACACCTGGGTCCGCCACCACGCCCGGCAGATGCTGTTCGTGTACGGCGAGAACGACCCGTGGGGCGCCGAGCCGTTCCGCCTCGCCAAGGGCGCGCGCGACTCGTACGTCTTCACCGCGCCCGGCATGAACCACGGTGCGAACGTGGCCGGTCTGGTCGACAAGCAGAAGGCGCTGGCCACGGCCCGCATCCTGGACTGGGCGGGCGTCGCCCCGAGCGCGGTCCAGGCGAACCCGACGGCGGCCAGGCCGCTGGCGAAGTTCGACGCCAAGCTCGACAAGCGGGACGTCGAGCCGCGGCACGCGCTGCGTCCGTGACGCCCGCGCGGGATCACACCGGGACGGCGCAGCCGACCGGTGCGGTCCCGCGCAGCCGGACGTAGAGGGCCGTGGACGCCGGGCAGTCGGCCCGGGCGTCCACGGCCTTCGTCACCTTGAACTCCGGCCCGCGCGGGCCGCTTCCGTCACAGGCGGTCTCGCGGACCTTGCCGTCGGCGAGGGCGTACACGCAGTCGCCCACGACGGTGCGCGGCCCGCCCCCGCCGCCCGGGTCGCCCGGGTGCGGCGGCTGGAGGTGGCGCATGCAGGCGTAGCCGAGCGGCACCATGCCGTCGCCGTCCTCGTCGGCGGCCGGCCACTGCTCGCTGATGTGCAGCACGAAGTCGGTGGCCGGCGGGCAGAGTGGCCCGTCGCGCACGATCCCGTCGTGCCGGGCGACCACCCGCGCCGCCGCGCGCTCGCTCGCGCAGGACACCTCGGTGAAGCTGGTGCGGCCGAAGGAGCTGCACTCGCCGACGTCGAGGAACACCGCCCCGTACCCGGTCGGCCGCACGGGCGGCGCCACGGCGGCCGTGCGGTCCGCCTCCCCGCCGGGCGCCTCCCGGCACCCGGCGAGGAGTACCGCACCGGCCACGGCGCGCACGGCCCGCGCCCCCTACCCGCTCACACGCATCGCCATCCCCCTGGAAGACCCCGGCCCAGTCTGACCGGCCGATCCCGGGACACGCCGGACATGTGGGACGGTTCGCGCACATGGGGTGGTCCGTCCCACGCGGGTGACGTACCGGGACCTACGCCCTCGTAGGTAGGAGGAGAGCGTGCGTGCGGTCCGCCGGAGCTCCTGCCCTGCCCGGTCGTGGACCTCGTCGGACCGCTCGGAGCCGGCGCACGTCACCCTCGCACCGGCCGCCTGCCGGTGCGAGGGTGACGTGGCGTTCGCGGCTGCTAGTACGTCAGTCCGTACCCGACCGGGTAGAGCGCCGTCGCCGGGTCGTCCGCGCGCTGCACCGGCACCGGCAGCTTGCCGCGCGGGCGGACCTTCCCGGCGATCGCCCGGGCCGCCGCGCGCAGTTCGACGTCGGTCCAGGAGTACGACGCCAGGAACGCCTGCACGCCGGGCAGGTGGGCCACGTCGTAGGGGTTGCGAATCGCCACCGCGACGACCGGCTTCCCGGTCGCCAGCAGCTGCTCGACGAGCGTTTTCTGGCTGCTGGACGCGGTGACGTTGTACGTCCCCACGACCACCGCGTCCGCGTCCTCGGCCGCCGCCACGGCCTGGGCGACGACCGCCGCCGAGGGCGCCGTGCCGGTGGACAGGGCGGTCGCGGTGAAGCCCAGCTCGGTCAGGGCCTGCGCGATCACGCCGGTGGGCGGGCCCGTGGTGCCGGACGGGGACGCCGGATCGGCGCCGACCACCAGCACCTTGGGCGTACGGCGGCGGGACAGCGGCAGCAGCCCGCCCTCGTTGACCAGCAGGGTGGTGCCGTGCTCGGCGATCCGGTCGGCGGCGGCCAGGTGCGACCGGGTGCCGACGGTGCGGTCGACGCCCGTGTGGCTGACGTAGGGGTCGTCGAACAGGCCCAGGCGGGCCTTCAGCCGCAGCACCCGCAGGATCGACTCGTCGAGCCGGGACTCCGTCAGTTCGCCGTCCCGTACGGCCCGCAGGACCGCGTTCCAGGCGACGTCCAGGGACGGCGGGTTGAGCAGCTGGTCCACGCCGGCCTTGAGTGCCAGCACCGGCACCCGGTCGTCGCCGTACTTGGTGCGCACGCCCTCCATGCCGAGGGAGTCGGTCACCACGACGCCGTCGTAGCCCAGTTCCTCGCGCAGGATCCCGGTGAGGATCGGGCGGGAGAGGGTGGCCGGGTCCTCCGACGGGTCGAGCGCGGGCACGACGATGTGCGCGGTCATGATGGAATCGATGCCCGCGGCGACCGCCGCACGGAACGGCGGCGCGTCCAGCTCCTCCCACTCCTCGCGGGTGTGGTGGATCCACGGCAGCGCCTCGTGGCTGTCGGTGACCGTGTCGCCGTGACCGGGGAAGTGCTTGGCCGTGGCCGCCACTCCGGCCGACTCGTAGCCCTTCACCTCGGCCGCGACGAGCCCGGCGACGGCCGCGGGGTCGGAGCCGAAGGAGCGGACGCCGATGACGGGGTTGGCCGGATTGACGTTCACGTCGGCCACGGGGGAGTAGTTCTGCCGGATGCCCAGGGCGTGCAGCTCCCGGCCGGCGATCCGCCCCAGGTTGCGCGCGTCGGAGCGGGAGCCGCCCGCGCCGACGTTCATCGCGCCCGGCAGCAGCGTCGCGGGCTCGCCCACGCGGGCCACGATGCCGTGCTCCTGGTCGGTGGAGATCAGCACGGGCAGGCCGCGCGGGAGACCCAGGGAGGCCTTCTGGATGCCGTTGGACAGGTCGGCGATCTGGTGCGGGTCGCGGGTGTTGTGCGCCCAGGCGAAGTAGATGATGCCGCCGACCCGGTACTTGGCGACCAGCTCGGCGGCCGTACGCACCCCGATCTCGTCGAGGTTGGCGTCGATGTCGGCCTGGTCCGGATCGGTGGCGGAGTGGCCGTAGACCCGCATCACGAACAGCTGGCCGACCTTCTCCTCCAGCGTCATACGGGAGATGAGGGCGCGCAGCTTTCGGTCGTCGGGGCGGTGCGTGCCGGTGGCCGCGTGGACGGTGCCGCCGGCCGCCAGGACGGAGGTGACGCCCGCCGTCGCGGCGAGGACGGTACGTCTGGACGGACGGGCGGTGCTTGCCGTGCTTCCGGGGCTGCTGTCGGGCACGTGCGCTCCTTTGGGAGGTGATCCGCGGGGGGCCGGGGATCCGCTGAAGGAAACTTCCAGGAGGTCACCAATATCCGGGAAGTTTCTGCCAGTCAAGGGCATGCGCAGCAACCGGAGGGCCGTCGTCGGCGCGGCGGGAGGGGGCGGCGCCGACGACGGCGGGCCACCGGGCCGGGGTACGGCGCCGAGGGGGGTCAGCGGTCGCGGCGGCGCGACCACCCCGGGGACTCGTCCGGCAGCCTGCCCCTCGGACGTACGAGGGCGGCCACGGGTTCCCCGCCGGGGCCGGACTCCGCCGTACTCGGGGCCGGCGGGGTCAGCGCGGCCCGTGGGCCGACACGGCGGGCCAGTGCGCGACCAGCGTGCGGACCGTCTCCGCGATCGCGGGGCGGCGGGCCGCGCCAGTGCGCCACAACGCGTACAGCCGCCGTACGGGCAGCGGGTCGAGCGGCACCTCCACCACTCCGGAGGGCAGCGGACCACGCCCCAGCCGGGGGATCAGCGCGATGCCCAGACCGGCCGCGACCAGGGCGACCAGGGTGGGGTTCTCGTCGGCCTGGTGCACGATGTCCGGCTCGTGTCCGGCCGCCCGCAGCGTCCGCACCAGCCACTCGTGGCAGACCCGCCCCGGCGGCTGGCAGATCCACCGCTCCCCGCCCAGCTCCTCGCGCCGCACCGCCGCCCGCCCCGCGAACCGGTGCCCCTCGGGCACCAGCAGATCGCACAGGTCGTCCCCGATCACCGTCTGCTCCACGCCCGCGGGCGCCGGCAAGGGCGCGATGTCCCAGTCGTGCGCGATCACCAGGTCGACCGCGCCCTTGGCGACCAGGTCCACGGACAGGTGCGGGTCCACCTCGGTGAGCCGGGTGTCGAGCGCGGGGTGCCGTCGGGCCAGGTCCGCCAGCACCGGCGGCATCAGCCCGCGCGCGGCGGACGCGAACGCCGCGACGGTCAGCCGCCCGGCAGGCACCCCGCGCCGCTCCTCCAGCTCCGTCTCCGCCCGCTCCACGATGGCGATCAGTTCCCGTGCGGCGCGGACCAGTTGGTGCGCCTCGTCGGTCAGCCGGACGCCCCGGCCCTCCCGCTCCAGGAGCACGGTCCGCGTCTCCCGCTCCAGCTTGGCGATCTGCTGCGACACGGCGGACGAGGTGTAGCCGAGCGCGGTGGCGGCGGCGCCGACGGTGCCGTGCACGGAGACGGCGTACAGGGCGCGCAGACGCTGGAGGTCGAGCATGACGGCGGCTCCCCGATCGGTTAGCGACGCTTCATCCAACCATGCAGGAATCGTCGCTGGTGCTGAAGTGTCGTCACCGGTGATCCTCGACGTATGCGACCGTCACACGTCCTTCTCGCCGTCCTCGTCGCCGCCGTGTGGGGAGTGAACTTCACCGTTATCGAGGTCGGGCTCGACCACTTCCCGCCGCTGCTCTTCTCCGCGCTGCGCTTCCTGGTCGCGGCCCTGCCCGCGGTGTTCCTCGTCGGGCCGCCCAAGGTGGCGTGGAAGTGGATCGTGGGGGTGGGACTCGCCCTCGGGGTCGCCAAGTTCGGGCTGCTGTTCATCGGCATGGACACCGGGATGCCGGGCGGGCTGTCCTCGCTGGTGCTCCAGGTCCAGGCGGTGTTCACGGCCCTGTTCGCCTTCGCCCTCCTCGGCGAACGCCCCACCGGGGTACGGCTGCTGGGGATGGCCGTGGCGCTGGCCGGCATCGGCGTGGCGGCGGTCGACGAGGGCGCCTCGGGCCCGCTGACCGGCTTCGCCCTCGTCGTCGCGGCGGCGGCCTGCTGGGGCGTCTCCAACATCCTCACCCGCCGGGCGTCGCCCCCCGACGCCCTGAACTTCATGATCTGGGTCAGCACGGTCCCGGTGCTGCCGCTGCTCGCCCTCTCGCTGCTCGTCGAGGGCCCGTCGGCGGACCTGGCCGCGCTGCGCTCCCTGGACTGGTCCGGCGGGGCCACGGTCCTCTACGTCGCCTGGGGCGCCACGGTGTTCGGCTTCGGCGCCTGGGGCTGGCTCCTGCACCGCCACCCCGCGTCCACGGTCGCCCCGTTCTCCCTCCTGGTCCCGGTCTTCGGCATGACGTCGGCGGCCCTGTTCCTGGGCGAGTCCGTCACCCCGCTGCGGTGGTGCGCGGCGGCGCTGCTGGTGGGCGGGGTGGCGCTGACGTCCCTGAGCCGGGGCGGGACGGCGGGGCGCAACCCGGCGGAGGCCGTCACGGAGCCCGTACGGCAGGCTGGGGCCAGCTCCGAGGGGTCCCTGCCGGGGGAGTCGGCGCAGGGGCCGGGGGCTTCGCTCCGCGCGTGATACGTGCCTCGCGGCGCGGGCGGACGGTTCCCGTGAGCGGGGGGCGGAGGCGCGGGGCGCGGTGCGGGGGCGCGGGGGCCGGTGCGGCCGCCCGCCCCGGACGCGGAGGGGGATTCGTGGGCGGGGGCGGTGCGGACGGCGCCGCCTCTGTGGTGACGGCCGACCCGGTCCCGGGCGTCGGGCGCGGGGCGCATGGTGGCGTGCGGGCCGCGCCGCCCTTGAGTCGCGGGCCGACCGCTTCTGGACGCGGGCCTGGCGCGCGGATCCGGGGTGGAGTGCCGGCCGTGCGGCCCTGGTGCCGACCGACCGCCCCGGACTCGGGGCGCGACAGCCGCGGTGGCGGTGTGGGCGGCAGGGGCGCGGGATCGGTCGTGGTGGTGCGGGCCGGCGGCGGTCACGTGGTGCTCGTCCCGTCCCGCTCCCCCCGCCCGGCGCGGAACTCTGCCCGGCGCGGGCCCCTGCCGGTCCGCGAACCGGCGCTTCCCGGCCGGGGGTCGGTCAGGACGACTCCAGCGCGGGGACGCCTCCGCGCAGTTCGCGCGTGCTCGTGGCGACCCAGGCCACCGCGAGCAGGCACAGCAGCCCGCCCGTCACCAGGGCCGTCGCACCGGAGGTCGCCCCCGCCACCAGCCCCGCCCGCATGTTGCCGAGGTGCGGGCCGGCCTGTCCGACGATCTGCTCGGCGGCGGTGACCCGGCCGAGCAGGGCATCGGGCGTACGGGTCTGCACGATCGTGGTGCGTGAGAGCACCGAGAGTGCGTCGGCCGCCCCGGCCAGGACCAGCAGGCCGAGCCCCGCCCAGGGGCTGCTCGTCATGCCGAACGCGGCCAGCGCGGCTCCCCAGACGCCCGCGCCGCACAGCATCACCAGGCCCGGACGGTTCAGGTGGGTCACCGTCCCGGACAGCGCCGACGCCGTCACCCCGCCGATCGCTATCGCCGACATGAACAGACCCAGCGTGCGCGGGTCACCGCCGAACCGCTCCTCGTTGATCAGCGGGAAGAGGCTGGCCGGCATGGACAGCACCGTGGCGGCCAGGTCGGTGACCAGCGCGCCCCGCACCACCCGGTGGCCCGCCAGGAAGCGCAGCCCGTCCAGCACGCCGTGCAGACCGGCCCGCGACGGCTCACCCTCGGGCGGCAGCGCGGGCAGCCCGAACGCACCGTAGAAGGCGATGAGGAAGCTGAGCGCGTCCAGCAGATAGCAGACGCCCAGGCCGAACCAGCCGAGCATCAGCCCCCCGAGCGCGGGGCCGATCAGCATCATCGACTGGGCGGTGACCTGGTAGAGGGCCAGTCCGGAAGCCACCTGCTCCTTGGGCAGCACCCGGGGCACGAACACGCCGGCCGCCGGACCGCCCACCGCCGCGCAGGCGGACTGGGCGGCCACCAGGGCCAGCACACCGGCCACCGGCACGTGTCCGGTGAACCCCTGCACCGCCAGCAGCAGCGAGCACACCGCCTGCCCGACCGTCGCGGCCAGATAGATCCGGCGCCGGTCGCCCCGGTCCACCCAGGCCCCGGCGAACAGGCCGAAGCACACGAGCGGCAGGGCCTGCGCGAGGCCCACCGCACCGCTCCAGGCCGCGCTGTGGGTCATCTCCCAGACCTGGTACATGACGGTGACCATGGTCATGAAGCTGCCGAGCACGGACACGGTCCGTCCGATCAGCAGCCGTCGGAAGACGAGCGAGGTACGCAGCGGACGCACGTCGAGGAACGTGCGGGACACGCTCACGAGGGCATGACAGGGCGGCGGAGGTCAGGCTGAGGCACGGCGGGGACGTTATCCTCCCGCCCACGGCCCGGGCCAGTCGATTTCCCCGCCGCCCGGCCCGCACCCCGGCGGAGGCCGTCAGGCCGAGTCGTTCAGCAGGCGCGCCAGGTGCTCGCGGCCGGGAGCGAGGAGCCCGGGCAGCGGCGCCGCGTCGGCGTACCACCGCTTCTCGTACTCCCAGCACAGCCACCCGTCCCAGCCGTTCCGGGAGAGCACCTCGACGACGTCGGTCAACGGCAGCACCCCGGCCCCCAGCGCCAGCGGCGACGTGTCCTGCGTCGAGGCGATGTCCTTCACCTGGACGTACCCGAGGTGCGGCGACAGCGCGGCGAAGGTGTCCACCGGCTGCTCACCGCCCAGCCACGTGTGCATCACGTCCCACAGCGCGCCCACCTGCCGGTGCCCCACCAGCCCCAGCACCCGCATGGCGTCCGCGCCGGTGCGGTGCGAGTCGTGGGTCTCCAGCAGGATCCGCACGCCCCGGTCGGTCGCGTACTCGGCGGCCGTGCCCAGCCGCCGGGCAGCCGTCGCGTCCGCCTCCTCGGCGCTCTGCTCGTCGCCTCCGCCGGGGAAGACCCGGACGAACGGGGCGCCGATGTCGCGGGCGAGGTCGAGCAGCGCCCGCACCTCGGTGAGCACCGGTTCGTCGTCGCCGGGGGCGGCGAGCCGGGCGTATCCGGCCACCCCCAGGATGTCGACCCCGGCCGCCTTGAACTCGGCGGCCACGTCGGCCCGCTGCTCGGCGGTGAGGCCCGTGTGCACGGGCTCCTCGGGGTGGGCGCGCAGCTCGACACCGTGGTAGCCGTGCGCGGTCGCCAGGGCCGTCACCTCGGGGAGGGGGAGGCCGGGGACGCCGAGAGTGGAGAACGCCAGTTTCATGGATACGGGACTACCCGCGACCGGTGCGGGCGATTCCTCCCTCACTCCGGTGCCGCAACGGCGGCGGCGCCCCCTGCGAGCCGTCGCCTCGGGATCAGCCGGTGTGCGACGCGGCCGCCCACCACAGGCAGCCCACCGGTCAACGTTGCCTGTGGGGGCCGGCAAGGTGGCAGTTGAGCCAAGACGTCGGAGGTCTACCGCACGGTCCTGGCATAACCACCTGCGCTCATGCCGAACTCCCGCCGGAAGTGCCGGTTGAGCTGGCTCTGGTCACAGTAACCAAGCTCGGCGGCGGTCTCTGCCACGGATCGTCCCGCTGCCAGCATGGACTTGGCGCGTGCCAGGCGCAGCAGGGTCCGGTAATGGTGCGGTGGAACCCCGTAAGCCTGCCGGAAACTCCTGATCAAGTGGCGTTTGCTGCAACCGGCGACTGCCGCGAGGTCGTCGAGCTTGATGTTGGAGTCCAGTTGGCTGTGGAGCATCTCCCGTACTTGACGAAGCGCGAAAGGCCGAAGTGCCGGACTCGCTGTGCCGGGAGCATCCGCATGCCTGGCGAGCAGGATGTTCAGCAGGAGGATCAGCGAGGACTCGAGGTCCAAGCCGTCCTCGCCGTCCGCCAAACCCCTGTGCAGCGCAGCGATGCCGTTGAAGAGGCCGCGGTCTGCATAGGTCACCTCGTGGAAGCGCGGCCGGCCTGTGCCGACCGGCAGGAGCGCGGCATCAATGAACATCAGTTGCACGAGGGCCCGGCCGTCAGCGGCGGCTTTGTCCTGAGCGAGGCAGCTCACGACCTCATGGGGCTCGATCACCGTCACCGCGCCAGGCACAGGGGGGTCCTGGGTTCGCCCGAGGTACTGAAAAGGGGGTGCGGAGCCGCCGTGCGTGATCTTGATGGTGTACCCGCTGTTCACGACGGTCGGGAAGTCGCCGTCGGCAACGCGCACAGCCAGGCTCTCGACTCCGCACCGTGCTCTTCTGCGATGCCCATCGCTCGCGGACTCAGCCATGTCATTTTCGCCCTAGTTCGGCTTGTTCGATTGATCTTACTGTTCCGGGCAGGACAAGGGCATCCGTCGGGCCAGGGAGGCACGACAGTCGAAGGTCGAGTCGGTCGCCCTCCCTCCGCCGTCAGACCGCGGGACCAACACCTGCCGAGATCTGTGCACCACCGCGGAGATCACTGTCCATACCGACCCGGGTGCCGGGCGGCCGTCCTCCACCCCTGGGGCTCGCGGCCACGACCGCCGTTTCCCTGCCTACCGCCACTTACGACAGGCGCTATGTCGACACCGATCTCGAAAGGGCTCCGATGAGCAAGCCGTACAGCGACGCCGCCGACATCCCGGTCAACGCGTCGCAACCCGTCCTCACCTACCACCCTGTCACCCTCGACGTCCCCGGCCGGCCCGTGCCGCTGGAGGTCAAGGTGTCGATCCCCGCGAACGGCACCGACCTGCCGCTCATCCTCCTGTCCCACGGGCACGGGATGGCCAACTTCCTGTCTTCCTACAACGGCTACGGGCCGCTGGCGAACTTCTTCGCCGCCCACGGGTTCGCGGTCATCCAGCCGACCCACCTGGACTCGACGGCCCTCGGTCTGCGCGACACCGATCTGAGGGACGCGCCCCTGTTCTGGCGTGACCGCGCCACCGACATGCACACCATCCTCGACCGCCTCGACGACATCGAGGCCGCCGTCCCCGGTCTTGCCGAACGGCGGATCGACAGGGACCGTGTCGGCGCCGTAGGACACTCCCTGGGCGGCAACACCGTCTCTCTCCTCCTCGGAGCCCGGATGCTGGACCCGGAGGACGACCGGCCGAAGGACCTCTCCGACTCTCGTGTCAAGGCGGGGGTGCTCATCGGAGCTCCGGGCATCGGCAACGACGAGCACTTCGCCGAGTGGGCCAGGACGAACTACCCGGTGCTGTACTACACCGACTTCGAGCACATGACAGGCACCGGCCTGATCATCGTGGGCGATCAGGACCTCAACCCCAACTTCTCCAATCGGCTCAGCTACCGTGCTGACGCCTACTCGGCCAGCCCCGGCGGCAACAAGACCATGGTGACCATGTACGGCGCCGGTCACATCTTCGGTGGCATATCCGGATACGACGCGGCAGAAACCGGCGACGAGAATCCCGAGCGCGTGGCGACTCTGCGGGCTCTCGTGTGGGCCTACCTGCGCAGCCGGCTCTACTCGGGCGACCCGTCCTGGAAGAACGCGGTGAACGCCCTGGAGAACGGTGAAGACCCGATGGCCATGGTCGAAACGAGGTAGTTCCCCGAGGTGGGCGGCGGCGCGACGGCCGCCGCCCATCGCACCTCATCGCACCGAGCTATTCCACCCCAGCGCAGATCGCACAGGAGCAACCGCCATGTGGACCACGTTCGCCGCGACTGTCGGCGGAAGCGCCGCCGGCCTCACCGGCCTCACCTTCATCGTCGTCGCCTTCCGCTTCGACGTCGTCGCCACCTCCCAGGAATACCGCAACCGCGCCGCGCAAACCGTCTCCCTGTTCCTGACCACCACAGTCACCGCGTCGCTGGTCACCCTGCCGCAGCCGACCTGGGCGCTCGGGGTCGAACTGTTGGTCGCCGCGGCAGCAAGCGCAAGTCTGCTCTCGGTGCTCGACCACGCGGCCCGCCGTGGCACGTCCCAGCATGCGCGGCCCATCCTCGTCGTCGCGCTCGTCGTGTTCGCGGCAGGTATCGCCGCCGCCGGACTGTTCGCCACCGCCGGTTCCACCGCCGGACTGGGCTTCTACGCCGCGAGTTCGCTGCTCGGCCTCACGTGGGGCGTCTACGGGACGTGGGTCTTCCTCACCCAGGCGGGCACAGATCAGAGCAACGCGGTAGCAAACGGTCATGACCAGCCCGGCGCCGTGCCGGCCGGCTGACCGGCCCCACACGGTGAGGCGGTGCGGGACCGTGACGGTGAGTGCTCGCCAGTGATCATTGAGCATGCATGGTGCGAACACGACTGTGGGAAAGGTGCTTTCGAGGTTGTCGGCGTCGGTCATCGAGGACGACGCGGCCCTCTTCGGTGGCCTGGTGCCGGTCGTGGCCGGAGCGGGAGACCCCCAGCCTTCAGCGGCCTGGCGTTCTCGGCCCACAGCCGGGCCGGCTCATCGACCTGACTCTCCGGGCCACTCCCGCCCGGCCCGTCCATCTGAGCCTGCAGCCTCATATGGCTGGCTGCGCTGTCTCCGAACCTCATTCCGAAACGCTCAGTCAGGGGCGCGCCCCGCTTCAGGCACGTGGGCCCGTCGTCGAGCCGCGGACCATCAACTCCCCCCGTACGGAGGCGATCCCCCCGGGCGGGGCGTCCTCGCGGCCCATGGCGATCCGGCCGGCCCGGGCGCCCGCCTCCGCCAGCGGCAGGCGGACCGTCGTCAGTGACGGCACCACGTCGATGCTGAACGGCAGGTCGTCGAAGCCGGCCACCGACACGTCGTCCGGGATCCGCAGCCCCGACTCCCGCAGCGCCGCGCAGGCGCCCAGCGCGACGGAGTCGTTCGCCGCGACCACCGCGGTCAACGACGGGTCACGCCGCAGGAGTTCCACGGTCGCCTCGTACCCCGACCGCCGGTCGTACCGCCCGTGCACCGTCCAGCGGGGGTCCTCCTCGACGCCGTGCGCGGCCAGTGCGGCCCGGTGGCCCTCCAGACGGTGCCGGGTCGTGGTGCGCTCCTCGGGGCCCGCGATGTACCCCAGCCGCCGGTGCCCGAGCCCGATCAGGTGCTCGGTGAGCTCCTGCCCGCCGCCCCGGTTGTCGAAGGCCAGCGCGATCGCCCCGGTCTCCGGTGCCGGCGGACGCCCGCACAGCACCACCCGCGTCCCGGCATCCGCCAGCTTCCGCAGCTTCGCGTCCATCGCCGCCTTGTGCCGCGCGTCCTCGATCGCCCCGCCGGTCAGCACCACGGCAGCCGCCCGCTGCCGCTGGAGGAGCGTGAGATAGGTCAGTTCACGCTCGGGCGAGCCCCCCGTGTTGCACACCACGGCGAGTCTCTCCCCGCCCGCGCGCCCGCCGGGACCGCCGATCTCCGACTGGATCGCGCTCGCCATGATCCCGAAGAACGGGTCGGCGATGTCGTTGACCAGGATGCCGACCAGGTCGGAGGTGGCGGCGGCGAGGGAACTGGCGGGGCCGTTGAGGACGTAGTCCAGTTCGTCCACGGCCTTCAGCACCCGCTCCCGCGTGGACGCGGCCACGGGATAGTTCCCGTTGAGCACGCGCGACACCGTCGCGGGTGAGACCTGCGCGCGTGCCGCCACGTCCGCCAGGGTCACCGTCATGTCTCGTCCTCCGCCTCGCCGCCGTGCCGTCCGCCCGTGCCGTACGCCGTCGCAACCACCACGCCCGCACCGGTGGTTCCGAGCAGACCCTACGGCCATCCGCCCGGTTGTTCGCCCCCTCGAACAAGTCGGGGCCTGCGATGGTCTTGTCCGCACCGCGGTCCAGAGGCTAGCTTCTGTCTACATAGAAAGCGCTTGCTGTCATGTCCACCAGTCCCGCCGCCCCGCGAGGGGCAGGTGAGGCGGGTGCGGCGTACGCGGCGCGCGGACCGCGTACGAAGGGAACGACGTGACACGCAAGACGGTGCGTATCGCCATGAACGGTGTGACCGGGCGCATGGGTTACCGGCAGCACCTCGTCCGCTCCATCCTGGCCCTGCGCGAGCAGGGCGGACTCGACCTCGGCGACGGCACCGTGCTGTGGCCGGAGCCGGTCCTCGTCGGCCGCCGCGAGCACGCGCTGAGGGCGCTGGCCGAGCGCCACGGCCTCGAACACCTCTCCACCGACCTGGACGCGGTCCTCGCCGACGACAGCGTCGACATCTACTTCGACGCCCAGGTGACCTCCGCCCGCGAGGAGGCGATCCGCAAGGCGATCGCCGCCGGCAAGCACGTCTACACCGAGAAGCCCACCGCCACCGGCCTCGACGGCGCCCTGGAACTGGCCCGGCTCGCCGCGGAGAAGGGCATCAAGCACGGAGTCGTCCAGGACAAGCTGTTCCTCCCGGGCCTGCTCAAGCTGAAGCGCCTGATCGACGGCGGCTTCTTCGGCCGCGTCCTGTCGGTGCGCGGCGAGTTCGGCTACTGGGTCTTCGAGGGCGACTGGCAGGAGGCGCAGCGCCCGTCCTGGAACTACCGCGCGGAGGACGGCGGCGGCATCGTCGTCGACATGTTCCCGCACTGGGAGTACGTGCTGCACGAGCTGTTCGGCCGGGTCCGGTCCGTGCAGGCGCTCACCGCCACCCACGTTCCGCAGCGCTGGGACGAGAACGGCAAGCCCTACGACGCCACCGCCGACGACGCCGCGTACGGCGTCTTCGAGCTCGACGGCGGCGCGATCGCCCAGATCAACTCCTCCTGGGCGGTGCGCGTCCACCGCGACGAACTGGTCGAGTTCCAGGTCGACGGCACCGAGGGCTCCGCCGTCGCGGGCCTGCGCACCTGCCGCGTCCAGCACCGCTCCGCCACCCCCAAGCCGGTGTGGAACCCGGACATCCCCGCCACCGAGGTCTTCCGCGACCAGTGGCAGGAGGTGCCGGACAACGGCGAGTTCGACAACGGCTTCAAGGCCCAGTGGGAGCTGTTCCTCAAGCACGTGTACGCCGACGCCCCCTACCACTGGGACCTGCTGGCCGGCGCCCGCGGCGTCCAGCTCGCCGAACTGGGCCTGAGGTCCTCAGCCGAGGGCCGCCGTCTCGACGTACCGGAGATCGCCCTGTGACCCTGCACCTGCCCGACGCGCACGGCGCCCTGCGCGTCTACGAACCCCGCACCGAGCCCCTCGCCCTCGCCCCCGGCGCCCCCCTCACCTCCCGCACGGTCTTCTCCGCCGCGCACGTCGTCGCCGACCCGTACGCCGACGTCACCCCCGACTCGCCCGCCGCCGTCGACTGGGACGCCACTCTCGCCTTCCGCCGTCACCTGTGGGCGCACGGTCTGGGCGTCGCCGAGGCGATGGACACCGCGCAGCGCGGCATGGGCCTGGACTGGGCGGGCGCGGCCGAGCTGATCCGCCGCTCCGCCGCCGAGGCGAAGGCGGCCGGCGGCCGTATCGCCTGCGGCGTCGGCACCGACCAGCTGACCGGCGGTCCGGCGACCCTCGCCGAGGTCCGCGCGGCCTACGAGGAACAGCTCGCGGTCGTCGAGGAGTCGGGCGCGCAGGCCGTCCTCATGGCCTCCCGCGCCCTCGCCGCCACGGCCCGCGGCCCCGAGGACCACCTGGAGGTCTACGGCCACCTCCTCCGCCAGGCCGCGGAGCCCGTCATCCTGCACTGGCTCGGCCCCATGTTCGACCCGGCGCTGGAGGGCTACTGGGGCTCGGCCGACCTCGACGCCGCCACCGACACCTTCCTCGACGTCATCGCCGCCCACCCCGACAAGGTCGACGGCATCAAGGTCTCCCTGCTGGACGCGCGGCGTGAGATCGACATCCGCCGCCGCCTGCCGAAGGGCGTGCGCTGCTACACCGGCGACGACTTCCACTACCCCGAACTGATCGCGGGCGACGAACAGGGCTTCAGCCACGCCCTGCTCGGCATCTTCGACCCGCTCGGCCCGCTGGCCGCGGAGGCCGTCCGGGTCCTCGACACCGGCGACAGGGACGGCTTCCGCGCCCTCCTCGACCCCACCGTCGAGCTGTCCCGCCACCTGTTCCGGGCGCCCACCCGCTTCTACAAGACCGGCGTGGTGTTCCTGGCCTGGCTGGCCGGCCACCAGTCCCACTTCACGATGGTCGGCGGCCTGCAGTCCGCCCGCTCCCTGCCCCACCTCGCCCGCGCCTACGAACTCGCCGACCGCCTCGGCCTGTTCCCTGACCCCAAGCTGGCCGAGGACCGGATGAGGACCCTGCTGCACCTGTACGGAGTGACCCCGTGAGCGACCTGACCCGCTTCAGCGTCAACCAGATGACCGTCAAGCAGCTCACGCTGCCCGAACTGGTCGCCGCGTGCCGCGACATGGGCGTCCCGGCCGTCGGCCTGTGGCGCGCACCGGTCCAGGAGTACGGCGTGGAGGCGGCCGCCAAGCTCGTACGGGACGCGGGTCTGGCGGTGACGACGCTGTGCCGTGGCGGCTTCCTCACCGCGATCGACGCGGACGAGCGGGCGGCGGCCCTCGCCGACAACCGCCGCGCCGTCGACGAGGCGGCCACGCTCGGCACGGACACCCTGGTCCTGGTCTCGGGCGGGCTCCCGCCCGGCTCGAAGGACCTGCACGGCGCCCGGGAGCGCATCGCGGACGCGCTGACGGAACTGGCCCCCTACGCCGAGGACCACGGGGTGAGACTGGCGATCGAGCCGCTGCACCCGATGTTCGCGTCCGACCGCTGCGTGGTCTCGACGCTCACCCAGGCCCTGGACCTCGCCGAACGCTTCCCGGCCCACCAGGTCGGCGTCACGGTCGACACGTACCACGTCTGGTGGGACGACACGGCTCCCGAGGCGATCGCCCGCGCGGGCGCGCAGCACCGCATCCACACCTTCCAGCTCGCCGACTGGATCACCCCGCTCCCGGAGGGCGTCCTCAACGGCCGCGGCCAGATCGGCGACGGGGCGATCGACATGCGCGCGTGGCAGCGCCACGTGGAGGCGGCCGGCTACTCGGGCTCCATCGAGGTGGAGCTCTTCAACGAGGAGCTGTGGGCGAGGGACGGCCGCGAACTCCTCGCGGAGACGGCTCGGCGGTGGGCGGAGAACGTGGAGGTGTGACCGGGTCGAAGGCCGTCACCGGGGCGCCTTCCTGCCGTTCGTAAAAAACTTCCGTCGGCCGTACAACCCTCTCCCCGGCCCGCCTGTCTACGTAGCGTCAGGACTTCCGGGTGGGGACCCGGGGGGACTTCAGGGAGGTCCTGGCGGGGGAGGGAAGCGAGGGGCCCGGTCGACGGACCGGGCCCCTCGAAGTTCGTGCGGGCGCGTCCCGGAGGGCGGACGCGTCCCCGGAGGGCGGGCAGGTCAGAAGAAGACCCCGCACCGCAGCAGCACGTTCGCGTACGGACTCGCCTCGCCCGTGCGGACCACCAGCCGTGCGCCGGACGTCAGTTCCTTCAGCCGCTCGTGCGTGACGTAGGCCAGGTCCGGGAAGTGGCCGGCCAGCAGCGACGCCGCCGCCGGGTTCGCGTCCCGTACCTCCTGCGCCGCCGTCGCCCCCTCGACGGCCAGCTCCGCGAGCAGTCCTTCCAGCACCTCCGCGAACGACGGCACCCCGGCCCGGAAGGCCAGGTCCACCACGCGCGGCCCGGCCGGTATCGGCATGCCCGCGTCGCACACCAGCACCCCGTCGGTGTGACCGAGTTCGGCGAGGGCGCCGGAGAGGTGCCGGTTCAGGATCCCGTGCTTCTTCACAGCGCCGCGACCTCCGCCGCCGTCGGGAACGACACCTGCGCCCCCTCCTTCGTGACCGCCGCCGCGCCCACCCGGGCCGCGTAGGCGGCGGCCTCGGCGAGCGGCTCGCCCGTGCCCAGCCGCCAGGCCAGCGCGGCGGTGAACGCGTCCCCGGCACCGGTGGTGTCCACGGCCTCCACCTTCACCGACGGAACCCGCGTGACGCCCTCCGCGGACGCCACCAGTGCGCCCTCGCCGCCCAGCGTCACCACGACCGAACGCGGGCCCTTCGCCAGCAACAGCCGCGCCCAGTCCTCGGGTTCCTCGCTCACCCCGGCGCTGTCGCCCAGGATCACCTTCGCCTCGTGCTCGTTGACGATCAACGGGTCGCAGGCCGCCAGCACCTCCGCAGGCAGCGGCTGCGGCGGCGAGGGGTTGAGGACGAAACGGCTGTCCGGCGCCAGGCTCCGCACCACCTCCGCCACCGACTCCAACGGGATCTCCAGCTGCGTCGACACCACCCGCGAGGCATGGAAGAGGCTCGCGGCGGCCCGCACGTCCGACGGGGCCAGCCGGCCGTTCGCGCCCGGCGAGACGACGATGCTGTTGTCGCCCGAAGGGTCCACCGTGATCAGCGCGACACCGGTCGGCGCCCCGCCCACCAGCACGCCCACCGTGTCCACCCCGGCCGCGCGCAGCGAGTCCAGCAGCAGCCTGCCGTGCCCGTCGTCGCCGACCCGCGCCAGCAGGGCCGTGCGCGCGCCGAGCCGGGCGGCCGCGACCGCCTGGTTCGCGCCCTTGCCGCCCGGGTGCACGGCCAGGTCGGAGCCGAGCACCGTCTCCCCGGCGCCCGGCCGGCGCTCCACCCCGATCACCAGGTCGGCGTTGGCCGAGCCGACGACCAGGAGGTCGTAGTCGTACATGAATCGCTCCCCGATCCGCTGCGGAGGGCGGGCGGCCGTGGTGGCCGCCCGCCCCTGTGCCCGTGGCCGGTGTCAGCCTTCGAAGCCGGCCACGTTGTCCTTCGTGACCACCTTCACCGGCACCTTCACCATCTTCTCCACCTTCTGGTCCTCGGCGGCCCGCAACGCGTTCCGTACGGCGATCCGGCCGAGTTCGCTCGGCTGCTGGGCGACGGAGGCGTACAGCGTGCCCGCCTCGACCGCCTTCAGCCCGTCCGGCGTGCCGTCGAACCCGACGACCTGCACCGACTTCCCGGCCTTGGAGCCGAGCGCCTTGCTCGCGCCGAGCGCCATCTCGTCGTTCTCGGCGAAGACGCCGTTGATGTCGGGGTGCGCCTGGAGCAGGTTCGTCATCACGTCCAGGCCCTTGGTGCGGTCGAAGTCCGCGGGCTGCTTGGCGACGACCTTGATGCCCGGGTAGTCCTTCAGACCCGCGGCGAAGCCCGCCCCGCGCTCACGGCTCGCGGAGGTGCCGGCCTGGCCCTGGAGGATGACGATGGTGCCCTTGCCGCCGAGCTTCTCGGCGAGCGCCTTGGCGCCGAGCGCGCCGCCCTCGACGTTGTCGGAGGCGACCAGCGCGGAGGTCTCGGCCTTGTTCACGCCGCGGTCCACGGCGACCACCGGGATGTCCGCCTTGTTCGCGCCGCGCACCGAGGGACCGGCCGCGTCGGAGTCCACCGGGTTGACGACGACGGCGTCCAGCGAGCCGCTGGTGAAGTTCTGCAGCTGGTTGGCCTGCTGGGAGGCGTCGTTCTGCGCGTCGGTGACGGTGAGGTCGACACCCAGCTTCTTCGCCTCCTCCTCGGCACCGTCCCGGATCTGCACGAAGAACGGGTTGTTGAGCGTCGACAGGGACAGGCCGATCTTCGGCTTGGCGGCCTGGGAGGAGCCGCCGTGCAGCAGCGAGGTGGCGCCGACGACCGCGACGGCGACGACGGCCGCGATCACGTACGTCAGTGCCTGCCTGCCCCGGTTCCCGCCGCCGGACGCGCCGGCCGCCGGGGTGGTCGCGCCCGCCTTGCGGCGCAGCGTGTCGAACAGCACCGCCAGCGCGATGACCACACCGATGACGACCTGCTGCCAGAACGCGGACACCGACAGCAGGTTGAGGCCGTTGCGCAGCACCGCGAGGATCAGCGCGCCGATCAGGGTGCCGGACGCCTTGCCGGTGCCGCCCGCGAGGGAGGCGCCGCCGATGACGACGGCGGCGATCGCGTCCAGCTCGTAGCCCTGCGCGGCCTGCGGCTGCGCGGAGGCCAGCCGGGAGGCGAGCACGATGCCCGCGGCGGCGGCGAACAGCCCGGAGAAGGCGTAGATGGCGAGCTTCTGCTTCTTCACCCGCAGGCCGGACAGGCGCGCGGCCTCCTCGTTGCCGCCGATGGCGTACATGGACCGGCCGATGTACGTGCGGCCCAGGACGAACGCGGTCAGCAGGCCCATGACGACCATGACGAGCACCGGCACCGGCAGCCAGCCGCCGAGCGTGTCACCGAGGTGGGAGACGGAGTCGGGGAAGGCGATGGGCGAGCCCTGCGAGATCACCAGGGACAGACCGCGCGCCACCGACAGCATCGCCAAGGTCGCGATGAACGGCGGCAGTTTGCCGTACGAGACGAGGAAGCCGTTGACCAGGCCGCAGGCGATGCCGGTCGCCACGGCGAGGACGACCGCGAGGACCACCGGGATCCCGGCCTGGGTCGCGCTCCACGCCAGCACGGTCGCGGACAGCGCGGCGACCGAGCCGACCGACAGGTCGATGCCCGCCGAGACGATCACGAAGGTGACACCGAAGGCGAGGATCGCGGTCACGGCGGCCTGCACGCCGACGTTGAGCAGGTTGTCGGCGGTCAGGAAGTCCCCGGACAGCGCCGACATGGCGATCACGAGGACGATCAGCGCGGTCAGCGCGCCGTTGTCGAGGAGCAGCCGGCGCAGGCCGCCGGTGGCGCCGCCCTGCGCGCCCGGCTTGCTCTTGAGCGTGTCAGTGGCCACCGGGGGCCTCCGTTCCGTTGCTGGGGGAAGTGGTGCTGACGGCGAGGGCCATCACGGCGTCCTGGGTGGCCTCTCCGGCGTCGAGTTCGCCGGCGAGCCGGCCCTGCGCCATGACCAGGACCCGGTCGCTCATGCCGAGCACCTCGGGCAGGTCGCTGGAGATCATGAGCACCGCGGCTCCGGCCGCCGTCAGCTCGTTGATCAGCTGGTAGATCTCGACCTTCGCGCCGACGTCGATGCCGCGCGTCGGCTCGTCGAGGATGAGCACCTTGGTGTGCGCCAGCAGCCACTTGCCGATGACGACCTTCTGCTGGTTGCCGCCGGACAGGGTGCGCACGTGCTGGCCGAGACCGGCCATCCGCACCCCGAGCTGCCCGGCGATGCGGGCCGCGGCCTCGCGCTGCCCCTTGAGGTCGACGAGCCCCGCCCGGGAGGAGGAGCGGAGGGTGACCAGGCCGAGGTTCTCCTCGACGGAGGCGTCCAGCACCAGCCCCTGCCCCTTGCGGTCCTCGGGCACGAGCCCGACCCCGGCCTCCATGGCGGCGTTCACGTCGTGGCCGCGCAGCCGCACCCCGCCGACGTGCACGGTCCCGGCGTCGTACGGGTCGGCCCCGAACACCGCCCGCGCCACCTCCGTTCGCCCGGCACCGACCAGCCCCGCGATGCCGACGACCTCACCGGCCCGCACCTCGAAGCTGACGTCGTGGAACACGCCGTTACGCGTCAGTCCCTCGACCTTGAGCAGGGCGTCCCCGGCATCGGCGCGCTCGCGCGGGTACTGCTGGTCGATGGACCGCCCCACCATGAGCCGTACGAGCTCGTCCTCCGGCGTGGAGGCGGGCACCTGGCCGACGCTGCGGCCGTCCCGGATGACCGTGACCCGGTCTCCCAGGGCGGCGATCTCCTCCAGGTGGTGGGTGATGAAGACGATCCCGACGCCGTCCTCGCGCAGCCGCCGCACGATCGAGAACAGCTTCTCGACCTCCTCGGAGGTCAGCACGGCGGTCGGCTCGTCCATGATGAGCACGCGCGCGTCCAGGCTGAGGGCCTTGGCGATCTCGACCATCTGGAGCCGGGCGATGCCCAGTTCCCGCACCCGCGCCCGGGGGGAGACGTCGACCCCGACGCGCTTCAGCAGCACCTCGGCGTCCGCGTCCATCCGCTTCCGGTCGATCATCCCGAGGCGGCGCGGCTGCCGCCCGAGGAAGATGTTCTCCGCGACCGTCAGGTCGGGGACCAGGTTGAACTCCTGGTAGATGGTGGCGATCCCGAGCTTCTCTGAGTCCTGCGCACCGTTGATGCGCACCTCCTCGCCGCCGACCGTGATCCGGCCGGCGTCGGGCGTGTAGGCGCCGGAGAGCATCTTGATCAGCGTGCTCTTGCCGGCGCCGTTCTCGCCGAGGAGCACGTGCACCTCGCCCCGGCGCAGGTCGAAGTCGACGCCGTCGAGCGCGACCACGCCGGGGAAGGTCTTGCGGATGCCCTCGATGCGCAGCAACTCGTCAGGACTGCGGCTGCTCACGGCGTACTCCTTCGTACGGGGGAGAGGGGATTCCCGGTCCCGGGCCCGCCCTCGCCGCAGGAGCGGCGCACGACGAGCCGGGCGGGGAGGGTGACGGAGGCGCCGGGTCTGCCCTCGATCCGGTCGACCAGGGCGCGCACGGCGGCCCGCCCCAGCTCACGGGTCGGCTGGGCGACGGCGGTGACCGGCGGGTCCGTGTGCACGAACCAGGGGATGTCGTCGAACGCGGCGAGCCCGATGTCGTCCGGCACCCGCAGCCCACGGGCGCGGATCGCGTCCAGCGCGCCGAGCGCCATCAGGTTGTCGGCGGCGAAGACGACCTCGGGCGGTTCGGCCAGGTCGAGGAAGCCCTCGGTGACCCGGCGCCCGCTGCCGGCCTGGAAGTCGCCCTGACCGATGTAGGGGTCGGGAAGCTCCAGCCCGTGGGCCGCGAGGGCCTCACGGAAGGCGTCCACACGTTCCCGGCCGGTCGTGGTGGCGGCGGGCCCGGCGATGATCGCGAGCCTGCGGTGCCCGAGCGCGTGCAGATGCGCGACGAGAGCGCGTACGGCGGCGCGCCCGTCGGACCGGACCACGGGCACGTCGACGCCCGGGATCCACCGGTCGACGAACACCATCGGCGTCCCGGCCCGCGCCGCCCCGAGCATGCCCGGCGACCCGCCGTCGGTGGGGGAGACCAGCAGCCCGTCGATACGGCGGTCCAGCAGCGTGGTGACGTGGTGGTCCTGGAGATCGGGCCGCTCGTCGGCATTGCCGATGATCACGCTGTACCCGAGCGAGCGGGCCTCCTCCTCGACGGAGCGGGCCAGCTCGGTGAAGTAGGGGTTCATCACGTCGCTGATGACCAGCCCGAGGGTGCGGGTCTGGTCGGTGCGCAGGGACCGGGCGACGGCGTTCGGCCGGTACCCGAGCCGCTCGACGGCGTCGGTCACCCGACGGCGCGCGTCCTCGCTGACCGAGGGATGCCCGTTGAGCACCCGTGACACCGTGGCCACGGACAGCCCCGCCTCGGCGGCGACGTCCTTGATACCCGCCATGCCCGACCCACCTCCTCGTGGAATCGATTACACGAAGGATTGGAAACGATTACATCGGCTGGGGGCAAGAGGGTGGAGGGCGCCGCAACCGAATCGTGACCCGGGTGCCGGTCAGGCTTCGCCGGGGGCGCGGGGGACGGGCGTGTCACGCCGTGGCGTGCCGGACGCGCCCCTACGCGGCGCCCACCTCGCACCACACGAACTTCCCCCGGTTGCCGTCCCGGACCAGCGGCTGCCAGTCCCATACGTCGGCGCACGCCCGCACCAGCGCGAGCCCCCGCCCGTCCTCCCGCTCCAGCGCCGCCGCGAACGGCTCCGGAGGCTCCGGGGGAGAGGGGTCGGCGTCCCACGCCCCGATCCGCAGCGTCCCCGGCGGCGACCATCGCACGCGCAGGGCGGCGGGCCCCTTGGTGTGCCGTACGGCGTTGGCGACGAGCTCGGCCGCGAGCAGCTCGGCGACGTCGACGAGGGTGATCAGCCCGTGCACGGTGAGGATCAGCCGCAGGGTGCGGCGACTGACGGTGACGGCGCGGACGTCGTTGGGGATGTGAAGGGAGTACTCCCAGGAGTCGCTTTCGGGCATGCGGAAGTCCGTTCCGTGTGGGGGGTGTTGGGTGGCGGGGTCGGTGTCGTTGCCGCTGCCGCCGAAGCAGGGCGGAGCGGTGCGCTTCCGACCGTCCGGTGTCGCACGGTGTGCGTCGCGTCACCGAACGTAGATCTAAATCTAGGGACGCGGCAAGTGGATCGCGTAATCTGACTCCGAACGAGGTGCATCAACCCAGCAGTGGGAGAGGCCGGTCGATGGTGAAGAGACGCGATCCCACGGCACGTCAGATGAGGCTGGCCACGGAGCTGCGCAGACTCCGCGAGGCGGCCGGCCTCACCTCACGGCAGGCTGCCGCACTGCTCGGGGTGGCGCCCGCCCAGATCACGCACATCGAGTCGGCGCTCGCAGGTGTCAGTGAGCAGCGGGTGCGCCGACTGGCTTCCCACTACGCCTGTGAAGACGCGGAGTTCGTCGACGCCTTGGTGGCCATGGCCACCGACCGGACCCAGGGCTGGTGGGAGGAGTACCGGGGGCTGCTCCCGACGTCGTTCCTCGACTTGTCGGAGCTGGAGCACCACGCGCGGTTCCTGCGGCACGTGGCGATTCTCTACGTGCCGGGCCTGCTCCAGACCGAGGACTACTCGCGTGCCGTCTTCTCGGCAAGGCTTCCGGAACTGACCGGTGACGAATTGGAGTTGCGTATCCGGCACCGTAAGGAGAGGCAACGCTTCACTGCCCCGTACGAAGCTCTGATCCATGAGGCCGCCCTGCGGATCAGGGTCGCAGACCGCACCACCTCGCGGGCTCAGATGGCGCGACTGCTGGAACTGTCCGAAGCAGAGCGCATTACTCTGCGTGTCATCCCTTTCGACCTTGACGACTTCCCTCATGCCTCCAGCACGATGACATACGTGGGCGGCCCTCTGGCCAGGTTGGACACGGTGGTCCGCGACGCGTTGCACGGCACGGTGTTCATCGATTCGGCAGCGCAACTCAACACCTATCGAACCGGTTTCCGTAAGGTGGAGGCGGCGTCGCTCGACCCGCGACAGTCGCGTGACTTCATCCACAGCCTGGCTAAGGAGCTGTAGGGAAACCATGCTCAACTGGCGAAAGTCGTCCTACTCGGGCCCTGGTGACGGCAACGAGTGCGTCGAGGTCGCGACCTCTCCCACTCACATAGCCGTCCGCGACTCCAAGACCCCTTCCCGGGGCACTCTCAGCTTCCCCGCCGGGGCCTTCGCCGTTTTCGTCAGCGCACTGAAGGAGTCCGAGGACCGGCCCGCCTGAGCGGTACACCGCTGTTCAGCGGCCGGGAACGGGCCACGCCCCCAGCAAGAGGTGCTCCTCCGGGAAGCGGGCACCGTCGAGCCCGTCGTCCGTCGTCTCGCCGGTGCCGTAGAACGCCCGCTCGGGTGCGCCGTCTTCCGTGTCGAAGAGGCAGCACACCGCGTCCGCCCCGGCCGCGAGGTCGGTGAACACCTTCCTGACCGCCGTTGAGTCCGCGAACAGCCTGCTCATCCTGGACGTCGCGGCCCAGAAGCTCATGCACACGAAGCGCGGGTCCATGAGGGACGGGAAAAAGATGGTCAGGTACACGTAGCCGATCCGAACTCGCCCTTCCCTGACGGGAAGACCGGCCTCCTCCGCGTACGCGCGCACCGCGTCATCCGCCGGGAACATGATCGACGTGTCGAGCGTGACCCTGTCCTGCCCGGCGCAGTCGACCGGATCGCTCTCGAAGGAACAGGTGAACGGCAGGACGACCCGCTCACCCTCCGGCAGGGTGACCGACAGCGGCGGCACCTTCCGCTCCGGCGGCGCCAGCTTCGCCACCGCGGTCAGCGCACGCGCCACGTTCTCGGGACGCAGGTAGATGTCGTAGCCGTAGGTCAGCCCCATGCTCCCCCCTCTGGCCAGGCAGAACGGCACCTTCTCACGCCGCCCGAGCCGGACGCCCACGAATTACGACCGAGCCGGACATCGCCGGCCCGCGTCGCTCCCTCCCGCTTCGAGGTGCACGGCTGGGGCTAGAACCAGGCGGGCACGGAGTACGCGCATGGTGCTATCGTCATTAGCACCATGCTGCTGAGACTGAATGTCGCCGATCACCGCCCCCTGCACGAGCAGGTGGCCGGTGCGATCCGGCGGGCCATCGCGGAAGGGGAGTGCGCGCCGGGCGACCGGCTGCCCCCGGCGCGGGACCTCTCGCAGGCGCTGGGCGTGAACGTCAACACGGTGCTTCGCGGCCTGCGCGCCCTGCGAGACGAAGGGGTGCTGGAGTTCCGCAGAGGACGCGGGGTGACGGTGGCTCAGGGGGCGGACGGCCGTTCGGCCTTGCTGGACCGCATCCGTGAGGTCCTGGCCGACGCGGAGCGTCTCGGGTACGGCAAGGACGACGTCATCGACATGATCAGGGGGGTCACGTGACTGAGCGGACAAAACGCGGGAACGGAACGCTGTGGGGGGCCGGCGCCTGGGGCGCGGGAGTCCTGGCGCTCCTGGTGGCCTTTCCTCTGGCCGCCAGGGACCGGCTGCCGGACCGGCTGGCGACCCACTGGGGGACGGGTGGTGATCCGGACTCCTCGATGCCGTTCTGGGCCGCGGCCTTCTTCCCGGCGCTGCTCTGGCTGGCCCTGGCGGTCGCTGTTCTGCTGACCCTGTGGCGCACTCGCCGAAGCGCCGGCGGGGTGGTGGCACCCTCGTGGGCGGGCGTGGCCCTCGGCTTCACCGGCGTGACGCTCCTCGGCGCTCAGGCTTCCGTCGTGCGGGCGAATCTGGACCGTACGGACTGGCGTGACGCCGGATCGGTGACGGTCTGGGTGGTGGTCGTGACCCTGGCCGGCGCGGTCGCCGTGGGCGTGGTGGCCCTGCTGATCGGCCGCCGGGCGCGGGTGACGGTGCCTCCGGTGGCCGGGCCGGCGCTGGAGATACCCGAGGGGCAGCGGTTCGTGTGGCTGTCGCGGGCGTCCAACCGCTGGCTCCACCTCATGGCGGCCGTGTGCGGGATCGTCACGGCCGGGGCGACGGTGGCGGCGATGGGCGGCCTGGCCGGGCTGCACGCCGTGTGGTCGGCCGCGGCCTTCGCCCTCGCCACCCTCGCGGTGCTCGCCTGCGCCTCCGTCCAGGCGCGGGTGACCGAGAAGGGACTCGAGGTCGCCCTCGGCCCCCTGGGCTGGCCGGCCCGGCGCTGGGCCGCCGACGCCATCGCCTCCGCCTGGGTCGAGAACCGAACCGCCATGCAGGTCGGCGGCTGGGGCTACCGCCTGAGCGGCCTCGGCACCACCGTCATGCTCCGCGGCGGCGAATGCCTCGTGATCCGCACCGTCCAGGGAAAGGACTTCGCGGTCAGTGTCGACGACGCCGAACGCGGAGCAGCCCTCCTCAACTCCCTGATCGGGCAACGGGTCAAGTAGCAGGGCCGTCTCCGGGGGCCCCACCCCCCTCACCCCACCCCCACGAAGAACTCCCGGACATCCCGCGCGAACACCTCCGGTACCTCCATCGCCGCGAAGTGGCCGCCCCGGTCGAACTCCGACCAGTGGCGGATGTCGTACAACCGCTCCGCCAGGGGCCGTACCGGCTGGGTGATGTCGTGGGCGAACACCGCCACCCCCACCGGAACCGGGCACCGCTCGCTCCGTCGCGCCGACTCGCGGTGCAGGCGGGCCGAGGACGCCGCGGTGGCGGTCAGCCAGTACAGGGAGACGTCCGTCAGGATCCTCTCGTCGTCCACCGGCGAGCGCGGGTCCGTCCACTGGGCGAACCGCTCGGCGATCCAGGCCAGTTGGCCCACCGGCGAGTCGGTCAGCGCGTAGCCGATGGTCTGCGGAGTCGTGGCCTGCAGGGCCTGGTACGGCGGGCGGTTCGCCATCAGGTGCCGCACCTTGTCCAGCCGGGCCTCGTCCGAAGGGCTCAGGGCGACATCAGCGGCCGGGTCGGGCCGGGTGGGCAGGTAGTTGACGTGCACCCCGACGACCCGCGCCGGCTCCGCAGCGCCGAGCGCCAGGGAGATGCCCGAGCCGAAGTCGCCGCCCTGCGCGCCGTACCGCTCGTAACCGAGGCGCCGCATCAGCTCCGCCCAGGCGCGGGCGACGCGCACGACGTCCCAGCCGCGCTCGTGGGTCGGCCCCGAGAAGCCGTATCCGGGGATGGACGGGATGACGAGATGGAAGTCCCGGGACAGCGGCTCGATCACGTCGAGGAACTCCAGGAACGAACCGGGCCAGCCGTGGGTGAGGACGAGGGCGAGTGCGTCCGGCCGGGCGGACCGCACATGGACGAAGTGCACGGTCTGACCATCGATCTCCGTGACGTGGTGCGGGAGTTCGTTGAGCCGGGCCTCGTGCGCCCGCCAGTCGTAGCGGGTGCGCCAGCGCTCGGCGAGCTCCTTCAGCCGGGCCAGCGGGAAGCCGTAGTCCCACCCGGCGCCGGGTATCTCGTCGGGCCAGCGGGTCCGGGCGAGACGGTCGGTGAGGTCGTCCAGGTCGGCCTGGGGGATGTCGATGCGGAACGGGGTGATCATGGTCCCCTCCGGGAATCTCCGGGATCTCGGGAATCGTTTGCGGCATTAACGTTGGTGTCACTAACGAAGCTAGACTGTTGGTGGCACCAACGCAAGACGTGGAGGAACGCCCATGAGTACGACGCCGGAACCGGCGCTCGCCCGCCTGCGCGCCATTCCCAGCCGCCTGCTGGCCGGGGCCGCCCTGGTGGCCGACCGGCTCGTCGGTGAACGCCTGGCCGCCGAGGGCTCCCACAAGTGGCACTTCGCGGTGCTGCTGACCCTCGCCGAGGCCGGCCCCGCCAGTCAGGCCGAGCTCAGCCGCCGCACCGGCATCCACCGCAGCGACATGGTCGCGGTCCTCAACGAACTGGCCGACACGGACTGCGTACGCCGCGACCCCGACCCCGCCGACCGCCGCCGCAACGTCATCACCCTCACCCCCGCGGGCGGCCGCCGCCTCGAACGGCTCGACGCGCTCATCCGCGAGGCGCAGGACGAACTCCTCGCCCCCCTGGCCCCCGGCGAGCGTGACGAACTCACCCGCCTGCTCACCGTCCTCGCCGCACACCACCGCCCCGTCCACCCCCGCCAGGACGAGGAGTCCTGAACCCCGAGCCCCCTGTCACAGCCCCCCGGTACGGTCGAGCCATGCCCACCCAGCCCTCCGCCCCGCCCGCCGGCGAACGCCGGTTCGCCACGCTCGAAGGCGTGCTGGAGCGCATCACGTACGCCAACGAGGAGAACGGCTACACCGTCGCCCGCGTCGACACCGGCCGCGGCGGGGACGACCTGCTCACCGTCGTCGGCGCGCTGCTCGGCGCCCAGGTGGGGGAGTCCCTGCGGATGGAGGGACGCTGGGGCTCGCACCCCAGTACGGCAAGCAGTTCCACGTCGAGAACTACACGACCCTGCTGCCCGCCACCGTGCAGGGCATCCGCCGCTACCTCGGCTCGGGGCTGGTCAAGGGCATCGGACCGGTCTTCGCCGACCGCATCACCCAGCACTTCGGCCTGGACACCCTCCGCATCATCGAGGAGGAGCCCAAGCGGCTCATCGAGGTCCCCGGGCTCGGGCCCAAACGGACCAAGAAGATCGCCGACGCCTGGGAGGAACAGAAGGCGATCAAGGAGGTCATGCTCTTCCTCCAGACCGTCGAGGTGTCCACCTCCATCGCCGTGCGGATCTACAAGAAGTACGGCGACGCCTCCATCTCCGTGGTGAAGAACCAGCCCTACCGGCTCGCCGCCGACGTCTGGGGCATCGGCTTCCTCACCGCCGACAAGATCGCCCAGTCCGTCGGCATCCCGCACGACAGCCCGGACCGGGTCAAGGCCGGCCTGCAGTACGCGCTGTCGCAGGCCACCGACCAGGGCCACTGCTACCTCCCCGAGGAGAAGCTGATCGCCGACGCGGTGAAGCTGCTCCAGGTGGACACCGGCCTGGTCATCGAGTGCCTCGGCGAGCTCGCCGCCGAGCCGGAGGACCCGGACGAGGACCCAGGCGTCGTACGGGAGAAGGTGCCCGACCCGCAGGGCGGCGACCCGGTCACCGCCGTCTACCTGGTGCCCTTCCACCGCGCCGAAACGGCCCTCGCCGCCCAGCTGCTGAGGCTGCTGCGCACCGACCAGGACCGGATGCCCGCGTTCAAGGACGTGGCCTGGGACAAGGCGCTCGGCTGGCTGCGCGGCCGTACGGGGACGGACCTGGCGCCCGAACAGGAGGCCGCGGTCAGGCTGGCGTTGACCGAGAAGGTCGCGGTGCTGACCGGCGGACCCGGCTGCGGCAAGTCGTTCACCGTACGGTCGATCGTGGAGCTGGCCCGGGCCAAGAAGGCGAAGGTCGTGCTCGCGGCCCCGACCGGCCGCGCCGCCAAGCGGCTCGCCGAGCTGACCGGCGCCGAGGCGTCCACCGTGCACCGGCTGCTGGAGCTCAAGCCCGGCGGGGACGCGGCGTACGACCGGGACCGGCCGCTGGACGCCGACCTGGTCGTGGTCGACGAGGCGTCCATGCTGGACCTGCTGCTGGCGAACAAGCTGGTCAAGGCCGTGCCGCCGGGCGCCCACCTGCTGTTCGTCGGGGACGTCGACCAGCTGCCCAGCGTCGGCGCGGGCGAGGTGCTCCGGGATCTGCTTGCCGACGGCAGCCCGGTCCCCGCCGTCCGGCTCACCCGGGTGTTCCGGCAGGCCCAGCAGTCCGGCGTGGTCACCAACGCGCACCGCATCAACGCCGGTCAGCACCCGGTCACCGACGGCATGAAGGACTTCTTCCTCTTCGTCGAGGACGACACCGAGGAGGCCGGCCGGCTCACCGTGGACGTGGCGGCGCGGCGCATCCCGGCGAAGTTCGGCCTCGACCCGCGCCGTGACGTGCAGGTCCTCGCGCCCATGCACCGGGGCCCGGCCGGAGCCGGCACGCTCAACGGCCTGCTCCAGCAGGCGGTCACCCCCGGCCGCCCCGACCTGCCGGAGAAGCGGTTCGGCGGACGGGTGTTCCGCGTCGGCGACAAGGTCACCCAGATCCGCAACAACTATGACAAGGGCGCGAACGGCGTTTTCAACGGCACCGTCGGCGTGGTCACCTCGCTCGACCCCGTCGACCAGCGCCTGACCGTGCTGACCGACGAGGACGAGGAGGTGCCGTACGACTTCGACGAGCTGGACGAACTGGCGCACGCCTACGCCGTGACCATCCACCGCTCCCAGGGCAGCGAGTACCCGGCCGTGGTCATCCCGGTGACCATGGGCGCGTGGATGATGCTCCAGCGCAACCTGCTCTACACGGCGGTGACCCGGGCCCGGAAGCTGGTCGTCCTGGTCGGCTCCCGCAAGGCGATCGGACAGGCGGTGCGCACGCTGTCCGCCGGCCGCCGGTGCACGGCGCTCGACATGCGGCTCGCGGGGACGGGTCCGTCCGCGGCGGGACCGCGTTCCGCCGGTTCCGGTTCGTCCCGCGGGGGACCCGGTGCGCAGCACCTCTCGACGGGCCCGGAGCCCGCTGTGAGGGCCGCGTCGTCAAAAAAATGATCGATCAAATGAGTCGTGAAGGTCACACAGGCCTTCCGGATGGGGAACACAGGGGGCAGGATGGGCAAGTTGGCGGCACTGAGTGCCGTCGATAGGCCCGATGGTCGACCCCGAGTGCACTCTCCTGAGCCGAGTGGGGGATGGTAGAGACAGTCAGGGCACCTCGAAGATGAGGCACAACGTCGGTGAGGGAAGACGTGAGCGACAACTCTGTAGTACTGCGGTACGACGGCAGCGAGTACACCTACCCGGTGATCGACAGCACCGTCGGTGACATGGGCTTCGACATCGGGAAGCTCCGCGCCCAGACCGGTCTGGTGACGCTGGACAGCGGCTACGGCAACACCGCCGCCTACAAATCCGCGATCACCTATCTCGACGGTGAGGCCGGCATCCTCCGGTACCGCGGCTACCCGATCGAGCAGCTGGCGGAGCGCTCCACCTTCCTGGAGGTCGCGTACCTGCTGATCAACGGCGAGCTGCCGACCGTCGACCAGCTGGCGGGGTTCAAGGACGACATCACGCAGCACACCCTGCTGCACGAGGACGTCAAGAACTTCTACCGGGGCTTCCCGCGCGACGCCCACCCGATGGCCATGCTGTCGTCGGTGGTCTCCGCGCTGTCGACGTTCTACCAGGACAGCCACAACCCGTTCGACGAGCAGCAGCGGAACCTCTCCACCATCCGCCTGCTCGCCAAGCTTCCGACGATCGCGGCCTACGCCTACAAGAAGTCGGTCGGCCACCCGTTCGTCTACCCGCGCAACGACCTCGGCTACGTCGAGAACTTCCTGCGCATGACCTTCTCCGTCCCGGCGCAGGAGTACGAGCTCGACCCGGTCGTCGTCTCCGCCCTGGACAAGCTGCTGATCTTGCACGCGGACCACGAGCAGAACTGCTCGACCTCCACGGTCCGCCTGGTGGGCTCCTCGCAGGCGAACATGTTCGCCTCGATCTCCGCCGGCATCAACGCGCTCTGGGGCCCGCTGCACGGCGGCGCCAACCAGTCGGTGCTGGAGATGTTGGAGGGCATCCGCGACGCCGGCGGCGACGTCGACTCCTTCATCCGCAAGGTGAAGAACAAGGAGGACGGCGTCCGCCTGATGGGCTTCGGCCACCGGGTCTACAAGAACTTCGACCCGCGCGCCAAGATCATCAAGGCCGCCGCGCACGACGTCCTGTCCGCCCTCGGCAAGTCCGACGAGCTGCTGGACATCGCGCTGAAGCTGGAGGAGCACGCGCTCTCCGACGACTACTTCGTCTCGCGCAGCCTCTACCCGAACGTCGACTTCTACACGGGTCTGATCTACCGGGCCATGGGCTTCCCGACCGAGATGTTCACGGTCCTGTTCGCCCTCGGCCGCCTGCCGGGCTGGATCGCCCAGTGGCACGAGATGATCAAGGAGCCGGGTTCCCGTATCGGCCGCCCGCGCCAGATCTACACGGGCGTCGTCGAGCGGGACTTCATTCCCGTCGAGGAGCGCTGACACCTGCCGGTGCGGGTGTTGTGCGCGTGAGTGCCTGAGAGTTCGTCGCCGGAGGGGTGTGGGCGGCTGTGGGCCGGCTGTGGCTGGTCGTGCCCACGCGGCGGAGCCGCATATCGGCTCGGCCCCGCGCCCCTTCGTCGTGTTGCACGGGCCGGCTGTGGCTGGTCGTGCCCACGCGGCGGAGCCGCATACCGGCTCAGTCCCGCCCCTCTTCGGCGTGTCGCGTCACCGCCGACAAGAAGAAGGCAAGGAAAAGGCGCCCCGGCCGCCGGTCCCCCCACGGGCCGACGTACCAGGGCGCCTTCCCATGTCCCGGTGCGGATTCCCCCCACGGGATCCGGCCGGGCGCTTGTGAGGACAGCGCCTGAATCGCTGTGTGAGTACGGACGGACCTGAACCCGCCGCACTCGTCGGTGTGTGCGGTCTGCCGGGACAACGCACGTCGGGAGGGCCGCTCAAAGCTTCCCTGGGCACGTGCCCCGGCAACGCAACTCTGGAGAAGTCCCCCAAGACATCTCCAGATGCCAGGAAGCGCCCCCCAAGACGCTGCCCGACATCGCCAACTTAGACCGTCGAACCCCTTCGATGGTTACGTTCAGATCACTGTGATCTGCGTCTCTTGCATATCTCCCCACAATGCGCAGGAGCCCGCAAACCTCTCACGGGACCCAAGCGTAAGGAAGATGCGCGAGCCTTGTGAAGAGCTTATGTGAGGGTCTTACCGGACTCCAGGGGTACCGCCCAACTTGAGACCTCAATGAAATGACCGCAGCCGCAGACTGTTGGTCACCACGAAGACCGAGGAGAACGCCATGGCGGCCCCGGCGATCATCGGGTTCAGCAGTCCGGCCGCGGCCAGCGGCAGCGCGGCCACGTTGTAGCCGAAGGCCCACACCAGGTTGCCCTTGATGGTGCCGAGGGTGCGCCGGGACAGCCGTATCGCGTCCGCCGCGACCCGCAGGTCGCCGCGCACCAGCGTCAGGTCGCCCGCCTCGATCGCCGCGTCCGTGCCGGTGCCCAGAGCCAGACCCAGATCGGCGACGGCCAGCGCGGCCGCGTCGTTGACGCCGTCCCCGACCATGGCGACGCTGCGCCCCTCGTCCTGGAGGCGCCGCACCACGTCGGCCTTGTCCTCGGGCAGCACCTCGGCGATCACCCGGTCCTCGTCGATGCCGACCGTGCGCGCCACCGCCTCGGCCACGGCCCGGTTGTCGCCGGTCAGCAGCACCGGCGTGAGCCCCAGCGCCCGCAGTTCCCGGACCGCCTCGGCGCTGGTCTCCTTCACGGTGTCGGCGACGGCGAGGACACCGCGTGCCGTCCCGTCCCAGCCGGCCACCACGGCGGTGTGCCCCGCCCGCTCGGCCTCCTCCTTGGCCCGCGCCAGCTCGGGCGGCAGCTCCCCGAACACCTCGGACAGCCGCCCCACGACCACCTCACGGCCCGCCACGCGCCCGCGCACGCCCCTGCCGGGGACGTTCTCGAACCGCTCGGCCCCGGGCAGCGTGCCGACGCGTTCCTCGGCGCCCGCCGCGATCGCCCGGGCCACCGGGTGCTCGGAGGCGTGCTCCAGGGCGCCCGCGAGCCGCAGCAGCTCCCCCTCGTCGGTGCCCTCGGCGGCGTACGCCGTGCGCAGGGACATCCGGCCGGTGGTGACGGTCCCGGTCTTGTCCAGGACGACGGTGTCCACGCGCCGGGTGGACTCCAGCACCTCGGGGCCCTTGATGAGGATGCCCAGCTGCGCGCCGCGTCCGGTGCCGACCATCAGCGCGGTCGGTGTGGCGAGCCCCAGGGCGCACGGGCAGGCGATGATCAGCACGGCGACGGCCGCGGTGAACGCGGCGACCGTGTCCCCGGTGTTGCCGAGCCACAGGCCGAAGGTGCCGGCCGCGATCAGCAGCACCACGGGCACGAAGACCCCGGCGATCCGGTCGGCCAGGCGCTGCACCTGCGCCTTGCCGGTCTGCGCGTCCTCCACCAGCTTCGCCATCCGCGCGAGCCGGGTGTCCGCGCCGATCCGGGTGGCCTCGACGACGAGCCGGCCGCCCGCGTTGACCGTGGCGCCGGTGACCGTGTCGCCGACGGTCACGTCCACCGGCACGGACTCGCCGGTCAGCATGGACGCGTCCACGGCGGAGGCGCCCTCGACGACCGTGCCGTCGGTGGCGATCTTCTCCCCGGGGCGGACCACGAACCGGTCGCCGACGGCCAGCCGGTCGGCCGGCACCCGCACCTCACGGCCGTTTCTCAGGACGGCGACGTCCTTGGCGCCCAGCTCCATGAGCGCCCGCAGCGCGGCGCCCGCACGGCGCTTGGAGCGGGCCTCCAGATAGCGGCCGAGCAGGATGAACGTGGTGACGCCGGCGGCGACCTCCAGGTAGATCGTGGAAGCGCCGTCGGTGCGGGCGACGGTGAGCTCGAAGGGGTGCCGCATGCCCGGCTCGCCCGCGTCGCCGAGGAACAGCGCCCACAGCGACCAGCCGAACGCGGCCACGGTGCCGACGGAGACCAGGGTGTCCATGGTGGCCGCGCCGTGCCGGAGGTTGGTCCAGGCGGCCCGGTGGAAGGGGGCGGCGCCCCACACCACTACGGGCGCGGCGAGCGTGAGGGACAGCCACTGCCAGTTGTCGAACTGCAGGGACGGAACCATCGCCAGCAGGACGACCGGCAGCGACAGCAGCGCGGAGACGATCAGGCGCGTGCGCAGGGCCGCCGTCTCCGGATCGGTCCCGGGGGCGGTCTCCTCGTCGTCCTGCCGCGGGGGCGCCGGCTCCTCGGCGGTGTAACCGGTCTTGACCACCGTGGTGATCAGGTCGGCGACCTCGACGCCCGGCCGGTACGTGACCCGGGCCTTCTCGGTGGCGTAGTTCACCGTGGCGGTGACGCCGTCCATGCGGTTGAGCTTCTTCTCGACGCGGGCCGCGCAGGAGGCGCAGGTCATCCCGCCGATGAGCAGCTCGACCTCCGAGAGGGCCGGCCGGTCGGCCGCCGGTGCCTCGGGGGCGGTGGTGCTGGTCATGTCCGTGCTCCAGGGACGTCCGGGATGCGGTCGGCGGCGGGCCGGGCCGGGGCCACGAACTCCGGGTGGCCGGTACGGCCCGGTTCACGCCGCGCGGGGTGCCTTCGAAGGGTGGGGCCCGGTGGTCAGACCGTGCCGGCCAGCTCGAAGCCGGCCTCGTCGACGGCGGCGCGCACGGCCTCCTCGTCGAGCGGGGCCGCGGAGACCACGGTCACCTCGCCGGAGGAGGCGACGGCCGTCACCGAGCTGACGCCGGGGATCTCCGAGATCTCGCCGGAGACGGCGCCCTCGCAGTGCCCGCAGCTCATCCCGGTCACCTTGTAGACGGTGGTGACGGAACCCTGGGTGTCGGTCTGGGACGTCATGTCGTTCTCCTCGTCGGGGCGTGGTGGGTGTGCAGGGGGTCGGAGGGGTCCCTGAGGACCCCCTACCTCTCACACTATACCCCTAGGGGGTATGAGTCACGGACGAAGGGCCTGCCGGGGCGTGGTCAGGTCGCCGCCAGCGCCCCGGGCCGCGCCTGGGCAGCGGCCCCGGGTGCCCGCACAACGCCTCCGGGAGCGCTCCGGCAGTCGTCCGTGGACCGGAGCGCTCCGGCGGCCGTCCGCACACGGGAGCGGCCCGCGGGCCCGCCCCGAGAGCCGCACGAAGAGCCGCGTGTCCGCCGGTTGCCCGGATCGCGGCACCGGGGGCTGTCGGGGGAGCGCCCTGGGACCCCGAACCGCGTCGGGCAGACGCCCGGGAGCCGCCCGTCCGCGGCCGCGGGATAGCGTGCCCGCGACAGCGGCGATCACCGGAAGGCGGGTCTGTCATGCGAGCGGTCGTGTTCGAGCGGTACGGGGAACCGGCCGAGGTGCGCGAGGTGGCCGACCCGTCGCCCGCGGAGCACGGGGTCGTGGTCCGGGTGGAGGCGACCGGCCTGTGCCGCAGCGACTGGCACGCCTGGCAGGGCCACGACCCGGACGTCACCCTCCCGCACGTCCCCGGCCACGAACTCGCCGGCGTCGTCGAGGAGGCCGGCGCGCGGGTCACCGGCTGGCGCGCCGGGGACCGGGTCACCGTTCCGTTCGTGTGCGCCTGCGGTTCCTGCCCGGCCTGCGCGGCGGGCGACCAACAGGTGTGCGAGCGTCAGACCCAGCCCGGCTTCACCCACTGGGGGTCCTTCGCCCAGTACGTGGCGCTCGACCACGCCGACGTGAACCTGGTCGCCGTGCCCGACGGCATGGCGTACGCCACCGCCGCCTCCCTCGGCTGCCGGTTCGCCACCGCCTACCGGGCCGTGGTCCAGCAGGGCCGGGTCGCGGCGGGGGAGTGGGTGGCGGTGCACGGCTGCGGGGGCGTGGGTCTGTCCGCGGTGATGATCGCGGCGGCGGCCGGCGCGCGGGTCGTCGCGGTCGACGTGTCACCGGGCGCCCTCGGACTGGCCCGGCGGTTCGGCGCGGCGGCGTGTGTGGACGCCTCGGCCGTGACCGACCCCGCCGCGGCGGTCCGCGAGCTGACCGGCGGCGGCGCCCACCTCTCCCTGGACGCCCTCGGCGCGCCCGCCACCTGCGCGGCCTCGGTCGACGGCCTGCGCCGGCGGGGCCGTCATGTGCAGGTGGGGCTGCTGCCCTCTCAGACGGGCACGACCCCCGTGCCCATGGCCCGCGCCATCGCCCTGGAACTGGAGATCCTCGGCAGCCACGGCATGGCCGCCTACGCCTACCCGCCGATGCTGGACCTGGTCCGCGCCGGGGTGCTCCGCCCCGACCTGCTGGTCACCTCCACGATCGGCCTGGACGCGGTCCCGGCGGCCCTCGCGGCGATGGACGCCGCCCCGGCCGTCGGCGTGACGGTGATCGAACCCTGGAGCTGAGCGCTCGCACGGACGCCGTGCTCCCGCGTGGTCGGCGTGGGGCACGGCGTCGGTGCGTGCGGCGGTCAGCCCTTGCGCCCCCGGTTGCCGGGGCGGGCGGCGACCCAGCGGCGGACCGTGTCGGGGTACCAGTAGGGCTTCCCGTGCTCCACCCGGTCCGGCGGCGGCAGCAGGCCGTGCTTGCGGTAGGAACGCACGGTCTCCGGCTGCACCTTGATGTGGGCCGCGATGTCCTTGTACGACCACAGCTCGGTCATGTGTGCACCTCCCCGCGCGCACCACGGCGGCGGCCGGGGGTGGCCGTCAGGGGGAGCCGGGCGCGCGCTGGCGATCGACAAGCGTCGTGCGGGAGAACGAGCCGTTCCGCTCATGGAGAGGGGCCGTGCGCGGGTGTGACGGAAGGGCCGCCCGCGTGTGACACCCGTGACGCGACGGGCGCGTTTGTGACAGGAGTGACGCACAGGCGCGCTCCGGCACACCGGCGGGGCGTGTTGACGCGCCGGGGTCTCCTCCCGTACCGGCGGTCCGCGCCGTCCCGCTTTCCCTCCCCGGACCGCACCCCTTCCCCGGAGCGGTGACATTCTCGTCCGAATGTCCGGACAAAACATTGACAGGGCTTCATGAGCGGGGCTAGAAACCGGGGTGAGCCCTCGGACCCCGCAGGGCGGTACGACGTTCGAAGGGAGCGCCATGGCGAGCCTCCGCCGTCGCCGGGCGCTCCCCGGCCCCCGGGGCGACCACGGCGTCGCCCCGTCACAGATCGCCTCCGGCGCGGAAGGCCGCCTCGCTTTGGCAGGAGCGAGGTGCGAGCGACGACTCCCCGCCCGCCGCGGCCCCGCGCCGGAGGTACCGCCCGGGCCGGGCCGCCCGAGATCCCAAGTGTCTACGCGGGGACCCGAACGGCCGACACTGTGTCGGGCCCGCCCGGCACCCCGTCACTGGTGGGATGGACCCGTGGCGGCGGCCCCGGCGCGTCCGTCCGCGGCACCACCACACGAGCTGTACGAACGGCACGTCTCCCCCCGACGCCGCCCTCTGCGAAGGAGTTCTCGGTCATGACGAAGATCGTCAACCACTGGATCGGCGGCAAGACCGCCGAAGGCGCCTCGGGAACCTATGGCCCGGTCACGGACCCGGCGACCGGCGAGGTCACCACCAAGGTCGCCTTCGCCTCCGTCGAGGAGGTCGACGCCGCGGTCGCCGCCGCCAAGGAGGCGTACCTGACCTGGGGCCAGTCCTCGCTCGCCCAGCGCACCTCGATCCTGTTCAGGTTCCGCGCGCTGCTCGACGCCCACCGCGACGAGATCGCCGAGCTGATCACAGCCGAGCACGGCAAGGTGCACTCCGACGCCCTCGGCGAGGTCGCGCGCGGTCTGGAGATCGTCGACCTGGCCTGCGGGATCAACGTGCAGCTGAAGGGCGAGCTGTCCACCCAGGTCGCCAGCCGCGTGGACGTGGCGTCCATCCGGCAGCCGCTCGGCGTGGTCGCCGGCATCACCCCGTTCAACTTCCCGGCGATGGTGCCGATGTGGATGTTCCCCCTCGCCATCGCCTGCGGCAACACCTTCGTGCTGAAGCCCAGTGAGAAGGATCCGTCCGCCTCGGTCCGCCTCGCCGAACTGCTCGCCGAGGCCGGCCTGCCCGACGGCGTGTTCAACGTCGTGCACGGCGACAAGGTGGCCGTCGACCGCCTCCTGGAGCACCCGGACGTCAAGGCCGTCTCCTTCGTCGGATCCACGCCCATCGCCCGCTACATCCACACCACCGCCTCCGCCAACGGCAAGCGCGTCCAGGCCCTCGGCGGCGCCAAGAACCACATGCTGGTGCTGCCCGACGCCGACCTCGACGCCGCCGCCGACGCGGCCGTGTCCGCCGCCTACGGCTCGGCGGGCGAGCGCTGCATGGCGATCTCCGCGGTCGTCGCCGTCGGCGCGATCGGCGACGAGCTGGTGGAGAAGATCCGCGAGCGCGCCGAGAAGATCAAGATCGGCCCCGGCAACGACCCGGCCTCCGAGATGGGCCCGCTGATCACCGCGACCCACCGCGACAAGGTCGCCTCCTACGTCACCGGCGCCGCCGCCGAGGGCGCCGAGGTCGTCCTGGACGGCACCGGCCACACCGTCGAGGGCCACGAGAACGGCCACTGGATCGGCATCTCCCTGCTCGACAAGGTGCCGACCACCGCCAAGGCCTACCAGGACGAGATCTTCGGCCCGGTCCTGTGCGTGCTGCGCGCCGAGACGTACGAGGAGGCCCTGGACCTCATCAACGCCTCGCCGTACGGCAACGGCACCGCGATCTTCACCCGGGACGGCGGCGCCGCCCGCCGCTTCCAGCTGGAGGTCGAGGCCGGCATGGTCGGCGTGAACGTCCCGATCCCGGTCCCCGTCGGCTACCACTCCTTCGGCGGCTGGAAGGACTCCCTCTTCGGCGACCACCACATCTACGGCAACGACGGCACGCACTTCTACACCCGCGGCAAGGTCGTCACCACCCGCTGGCCCGACCCGGCCGACGCCCCGTCCGGCGTCGACCTGGGCTTCCCCCGCAACCACTGAGCCCGCTCAGGGGGCGTGTGGCCGTGTACCGCGAACGCGGTACACGGCCACTGCCGCCTACACCGCCGGGAGGTCCCCGAGTTCGGTCTCCGGGCGGCAACAGGCCGACAGGCGGACCCCGTACGGTTGACGCATGGATCTTCGACTGCCCGGCCGGCCATGGCTGCGGTCACGGCGGCCCCGGCGGACCCTCGCCGCCGCGGCCGCCGTCGTCGTGCTCGCCGGGGCCGGCACCTGGACCGCCGTCGCCTCCGACGACGCGCCCCCGGTGCGCCGCGCCGACCGCGTCATGACGACGGGCGACGGGGTGCGCATCGACACCTCCTTCTTCACCGCCGGACCCGACGGCCGGCGCCCCGCCGTGCTGCTCGGCCACGGCTTCGGCGGCAGCAAGGAGGACGTGCGGGAACAGGCCGTGGACCTCGCCCGCGACGGCTACGCCGTCCTCACCTGGTCCGCGCGCGGCTTCGGCCGGTCCACCGGGAAGATCGGGCTGAACGACCCCGAGGGCGAGGTCACCGACGTCTCCCGGCTCATCGACTGGCTGGCCGGCCGGCCCGAGGTGCGGCTCGACAAGGCCGGCGACCCCCGCGTGGGCATCGCCGGCAACTCCTACGGCGGGGCCGTCGCCCTGCTCGGCGCCGGACACGACGACCGGGTCGACGCCATCGCCCCGGCCATCACCTACTTCGACCTCGCCGACGCGCTCTTCCCGGGTGGCGTCTTCAAGAAGCTGTGGGCGGGCGCCTTCGTCACCTTCGGCGGCGGCTGCGCCCGCTTCGAGCCCGCCCTGTGCGCGATGTACGAGCGGGTCGCCGAGTCGGGCGTGCCGGACGACCGGGCCCGCGCCCTCCTCGAAGCCCGCTCGCCGTCCGCCGTCGCCGACCGCATCGACGTGCCCACCCTGCTGATGCAGGGTCAGACCGACTCCCTGTTCCCGCTCGGCCAGGCAGACGACGCCGCCCGGGCCATCCGCGCCAACGGCGCCCCCGTCGACGTCGACTGGCTCGCCGGCGGCCACGACGGCGGCGACCCCGAGACCGACCGCCTGCACGGGCGCGTCCGCGCCTGGTTCGACCGGTACCTCAAGGGCGACAAGAACGCCGACACCGGCCCCGCCTTCCGCGTCACCCGCACCGGAGGCGTCGACTCCACCGACGGACGGGCCCAGCTGCGCGGCGCGAGCGCCGACAGCTACCCGGGCCTGGCCGACGGCACCCGGTCCGTGCCGCTCGCCGGCCGCGAGCAGCGCTTCGCCAACCCGGCCGGCGCCAACCCGCCCGCCGTGTCCGCGCTGCCCGGCATCGGCGGCTCCGGCGGCCTCTCCCAGCTGTCCTCCCTCGGCGTCGGCGTCTCGCTCGACTTCCCCGGCCAGCACGCCCGCTTCGACTCCGCCCCGGTCGCCCGCGACCTGCGCGTCACCGGCTCCCCGACCGTCACCGTGCGGGTCAGGTCCACCAGCGACGACGCCGTCCTCTTCGCCAAGGTGTACGACGTCGGCGCGGACGGCCGGCAGCAGGTGCTGCCGTCCCAGCTCGTCACCCCGGTCCGGGTCGAGGGCGCCCGCGCCGGCAAGGACATACGGCTCACCCTCCCGGCCGTCGACCACGAGGTCCGCAAGGGCCACCGGCTGCGCCTGGTCCTCGCCTCCACCGACCTCGGCTACGCCTCCCCGGCCGCCCCCGCGACGTACTCCGTCGCCCTGAAGAGCGACCTGACGGTGCCCACCGCCCCCGGCGTGACCACCGCGGCGGCCCCGCTGCCCGCCTGGGTGGTGTGGCTGCCCGTCGCCGGCGCCGTGCTCGCCCTCGCGCTGCTGCTCACCGGCCGCCGCCGCACCACCGCCCCGGCCCCCGACCCGGAGCTGGCCGGTGTCCCGCTGCAGATCACCGGCCTGAGCAAGCGCTACGCCCGCTCCGCCGACCGGTACGCCGTACGGGAGCTGTCGTTCCGGGTGGAGAAGGGCCAGGTGCTCGGCCTGCTCGGACCCAACGGCGCCGGCAAGACCACCACCCTGCGCATGCTGATGGGCCTCATCAGGCCCGACGACGGCGAAATCCGGGTCTTCGGCCACGCGGTGCGCCCCGGCGCGCCCGTGCTGTCCCGGGTCGGCGCCTTCGTCGAGGGCGCGGGCTTCCTGCCGCACCTGTCCGGCCGGGAGAACCTGGAGCTGTACTGGGCCGCCACCGGCCGCCCGCCTCAGGACGCCCACCTGGACGAGGCCCTGGAGATCGCCGGCCTCGGCGACGCCCTCGCCCGCGCGGTGCGCACCTACTCGCAGGGCATGCGCCAGCGGCTCGCCATCGCCCAGGCCATGCTCGGCCTGCCGGACCTGCTCATCCTCGACGAACCCACCAACGGCCTCGACCCGCCGCAAATCCGCGAGATGCGCGAGGTGATGATCCGGTACGCCGCCGCCGGACGCACGGTGATCGTCTCCAGCCATCTGCTGGCGGAGGTCGAGCAGTCCTGCACCCACCTCGTCGTCATGGACCGCGGCCGGCTGGTCCAGGCGGGCCCGGTGCACGAGATCATCGGCTCCGGTGACACCCTGCTCGTTGGCACCGTCACGCCCGTGGAGGAGCCGGTCGCCGAGAAGGTCGCCGCGCTGCCGGGCATCGCGTCCGCCGTCCGCACCGACGAGGGGCTGCTGGTCCGGCTGGACGCCGACGGCACCGCTCCCCGGCTGATCGCGGAACTCGTCCGGCTGGAGGTGCCCGTGACCTCGGTGGGCCCCCACCGCCGTCTCGAGGACGCCTTCCTCACCCTGATCGGAGGTTCCGCATGAGCGCGCTCACCGAGCGGGCCGGGCATGCCGGGCCCACCGGACCCGGGCCCACGGGACCCGAGCCCGTCGAGGCCGCCGCCGGCTACCGGTCCGGCCACACCCTGCCCCTCCGGGTCGAGCTGGTACGCCAGCTCAAGCGTCGGCGCACCCTCGTCATGGGGGCGATCCTCGCCGTGCTGCCGTTCGTGCTGGTGATCGCCTTCGCGATCGGCGGCGAACCCGAGGGCCGCGACGGCCGGATCACCCTCATGGACACGGCCACCGCGTCCGGGGCCAACTTCGCCGCCGTCAACCTCTTCGTGTCGGCGGGCTTCCTGCTGGTCATCCCGGTCGCCCTGTTCTGCGGGGACACCGTCGCCTCGGAGGCCGGCTGGTCCTCCCTGCGCTATCTGCTCGCGGCGCCCGTGCCCCGGATGCGGCTGCTGTGGTCCAAGCTGATCGTCGGACTGGGGCTGAGCCTCGCCGCGATGGTGCTGCTGCCGGTGGTGGCGCTCGCCGTCGGCACCGTCGCCTACGGCTGGGGTCCGCTGCACATCCCGACCGGCGGGGCGCTCGACCCGGGCACCGCCGCCGGACGGCTCGTCGTGGTCGTCGCGTACCTGTTCGTGTCGCAGCTGGTCACCGCCGGGCTGGCGTTCTGGCTGTCCACCCGCACCGACGCCCCGCTGGGCGCGGTCGGCGGCGCGGTCGGCCTGACCATCGTCGGCAACGTCCTGGACGCCGTCACCGCCCTCGGCGACTGGCGGCACTTCCTGCCCGCGCACTGGCAGTTCGCCTGGGCGGACGCCGTCCAGCCGACCCCCGAGTGGTCCGGGATGATCCAGGGCGCCGCGGTGTCCGTGACCTACGCCCTCGTGTTGTTCGCACTGGCGTTCAGGGGGTTCGTGCGCAAGGACGTCGTGTCCTGACCACGGCCCGCGGGACCGTCACGCGGGCCAACCGGGTGAACCTGCGCAACCGATCCCGTGGAGCCAGGTTGATGAAGGAGACAGGCCACAGGGTGGCCGAGGCCGGAACGCGCGGGCTCGGCTGCCACTCTCCATGCCGGGGCCGGCCTCCCATCAAGCAGGAAGACAACCACATTGCGACAGACCCTGAGCAGGGGAGTGTTCGCGGCGGCCGCTGCCGCCACGGGCATTCTGTCCCTGTACGGAACCCCCGCCCTCGCCGACTCGTTCGCGGGGGGCGGTGCCGAGGATTCTCCCGGTGTGCTGTCCGGGAACAACGTGCAGGCGCCGGTCCACGTGCCGGTGAACGCGTGCGGCAACACCGTCACCGCCGTAGGCGCGTTCAACGAGGCGTCCGACAACACGTGCGTCAACAGCTCCGGCGGGCACGGTGAGTCGGCCGGCGGCGCCCAGGCGGTCGGTGGCACCAAGGGCTCGCCCGGTGTGCTGTCCGGCAACAACGTGCAGGCACCGGTCCACGCCCCGGTGAACGCGTGCGGCAACAACGTCACCGCGGGCGGCGCCTTCAACACGGCGTCCGACAACACCTGCGCGAACGTCTCGGACGGTGGGCACGAGCACAAGTCCGCGGACCGCTCGGCGCACTCCTCCCACCACGAGGCCGGCTCGGGCGTCTCGCACGCCGAGAGCGGCGGCGCGCACGCGGTCGGCGCCGCCAAGGGCTCGCCGGGTGTCCTCTCCGGCAACGTCATCCAGGCGCCCATCGACCTGTCGCTGAACGCGTGCGGCAACAGCGTCAACCTCGTCGGCCTGTTCAACGAGGCGTCCGACAACACCTGCGTCAACGACTCCGGCCACCACGGTGAGAAGGAGCCGGAGAAGACGCCGGAGAAGGACAAGCCCGAGCCGCCCACCAAGGTCGTGACGCCGCCGAAGCACGTCGAGCCGCCGGCCGTCGAGACGCCCGGCAACCCGCCGCACCTCGCGGAGACCGGCACCGACGGCCTGATGGCCGCCTCCGCCGCCGGCGCCGTGCTGCTCACCGGCGGGGCCATGCTCTACCGCCGCGGCCGCGTCGGCGCCCGCCGCTAGCGGCTCCGCGGAAGCCGGGCCCACCCCCCGGCGTCCACGCCCCCCGGCACGAGACGTCCCCCGGACCTCCTGGTCCGGGGGACGTCTCGTGGTGCCGTCCGTCAGCCGCGCACCGCAGCCGGCGCACCGCCCCGGCCGCCGCCCGCGGGCACCGGGACCGTCCGCGTACCGGGCCGTACGCAGCCGCCGGCGCACCCCTGCACCAAGGTCGACGCCGTGAAGGTCGCGCCGTGCACGAAACGCATCGCCGGACCGAAGCCGGACGCCGTCACCAGACCCGCGAGGAACAGCCCCGGGTAGGAGGACTCGAAACCGCGGTCGAGCACCGGGGAACCGTCGGGCAGCGCCGCCATCGCACCGCGCAGCTCCGCCGAGAGCAGCCCCAGCCGGTCGCGGTGCGCCTTGAACCCGGTCGCGGCGATCACGTGCTCGGTCTCCAGCGTGCGCCGGGCCCCGGTCACGTCGGCCAGCTCCAGCCGCAGCCCGCCGGGCACCGCGGCCGCCGCGGTCACCTCGTGGCCCGGCATCAGGTCCACCGCCCGCTCCACCCGCTCCCGCACCCACCAGGCGCCCGCCGGGCCCAGCGCCGTGGCCGCGATCCGCGCACGGGTCGTCTCCGGCAGCCGCCGGAACAGCCCCGGCCGCTCGGAGTAGAACCAGTTCCGCCAGCCCGGGCCCAGGCCGCTGTGCGGCGAGCGCGCCGACTGCCACCAGGGGCGCTCCCACGGCGGCGGCACGTCGTTCCAGCGCAGCCGCTCCGCCCGCGCCAGCACCCGCACCCGGGTGCCCTGCTCCGCGAGCAGCGCCGCCGTCTCCAGCGCGGCCTGGCCGCCGCCGATCACCGTGACGTCCTTGCCCTGGAAGGGTCCGAGGTCACTGTGGTGGCTGCTGTGCGTCACCAGCGTCGGGTGCAGTCCCCGCAGCGCGGAGGGCACCTCGATGAACGGCATCACCCCCACCGCCAGCGCCACCGTCCGCGCGTGCAGCACCTCTCCGTCCTCGGCGACGGCGCTGAAGCCCTCCGGCCCCGACGACACCCTCGCGATCAGGCGCTCGTCCACCTCCGGCACGGCGTTGCGGGCGAACCACAGCCCGTACGAGGCGAAATCCTCCACCGGGATCGGGTGAGCGTGACGGGCCGTCAGGCCCCGCTCGGTGCAGTAGGCGTCCAGCCGCCAGCGGCCGGCCGGGTCGGACAGGTTGGACGCCCACGGCTCCGACTTCAGGAACATCCCGGCGGGCATGTGGTCCCGCCAGGACGCCATCGGCCGGCCGAAGACACGCAGGTTCAGTCCGGCGGCCGCGGCGTGCGACGCGATCGACAGACCGTACGGACCCGCGCCCACCACCAGAAGGTCGTACATCATCAGTTGCTCGCTTTCTCGTTGTCGGTCAGGGAGGGCGTGTCCGCCCGGGGTACGGGGCGCTGCGCCGGCAGCGGTGCCGCGGTGCCCAGCCGCCGGCGCAGCCGGCCGGACACGTGCCGGGCCCACAGGCCCCACATCGCCCAGCCGGGGGCCCGGTCGTCCCCCGCGTACCAGGCCAGTTCGCGCCCGCCGGGCGCGGGACGCAGCGCGGCGAGGGGTGCGTAGTTCTCCACCACGAACGACCTGCCGGTCACCGGATCGCCGTCCGGCAGCACACGGCCCGTCAGGTCCGCGTGCAGGGCGCGGACGACGTCCAGTCCGGCGCTGTCCGTGAACAGCCGGAACTGGGCGCCGGGCCGCGGGTTGAAGTCGAGAAGGTGGTAGCGGCCGGTGCTGCCGCAGCGGCGGAAGTCCAGGTCGAAGACGCCGCGGTAGCCGAGCTCCCCGGTGAGCCGCTCGGCGAGCGCGAACACCTCCGAGTTGGGCGTCCAGCGGCCCACCGCGGTCAGTCCCGCGCCGCGCGGCCAGGACAGGTGCTTGCGGCCAGGTCCGCCCGCGCGCACGGTGCCCGTGCGGTCGGCGTACCCGTGGAAGAACCAGTCCCGGTCCGGGCCGGGCGGCAGGAACGCCTGGAGCAGCAGCGGGCTGCCCGCCTCCGCGGTGCGCGCGTGCAGCTCCCGTGCCTGGCCGGCCGAGTGCAGCACCTGCGTGCTGCGCAGCCCGGAGCCCGCCGGGAGCAGCCAGGGCCGGCTCCACTTGGCGACCACGGGCAGACCGAGCCGCAGCGCGTCCTCGGCTGCCCGCGCCGGGGTGTCCGGGACCAGGGTGCGCGGGTGCGGCACGCCCACGGAGGCGCAGACGGCGGCCAGTTCCCCCTTGTCCGCGACGCGTTCGGCGAGCGCCGCCGGCATCTCCGGCAGCAGGTAGGAGGGAGTCAGCTCCTCGCGCAGCCGGGCCGCGGCGATGGCGGTCGCGTCGTCCATCGGGACCAGGACCGCCGGGCGCCCCACGTCCTCCGCGACGCGGCGCAGCACGGCGAGGATCCGCTCCTCGGACGCGTCCGGAGGCGGCGGGGTGTGCAGCCGGCGCACAAAACGCGAACGGGACACGGGACTTCCCGTGCAGTCGGCGACGACATGCACCTCCACCCCCGCCCGGCCGAGTGTCCGGACGGCGCCCAGTGTTCCGTGGTGAAAGGGATTCCGGTCGATCCGCAGCACAACGGCGGGAACCCGGGTGTCAAGCAATGACACGCATTCTCACTTTCTTCTGGCGCCGCCTCACCCACACGGGCGAGAACGGCACTCGAAAGCCGCAGTGACAGTGGCACTGTCGTATTTCGTATGGCTGACTTCATATGACTGTTCGTCAACAGCGAGGCATCAGGCAGCAGGCGGACGCGAGCGAGAAGAGGAGCAGCCAATGGCCCCACAGCACCGGCGGGTCCGGTCCCGCGCCCTGGCCATGGGCGTGGCGGCGGTCGCCGCGTCGGCCGCCCTGGCGGCGGGTCCCGCGGCGGGGGTGGTGCACGCGGACGACACCGGGGCGGCGCTGCCGGGCCCGACCGGCCGGCCCACGCCGGCGGCCGGCCCGGAGCCCGCACCGGGCGCGCAGCCCGCCGCGTCGGCCGTGCCGACCCCCGCCGTCGACGTACCCACCGTCGCCCTGCCCGGCATCCCCGCGCCCGCCGTCCCCGACGTGCCCGAGGTCAGGCCGCCGTCGCTCACCCCGCCGTCCGCGCCCGCCCCCGCCCGGGGGGTGCCGCCCTTCGGCGCCTTCCTCGCCTCCGACGCCCGCGGCGTGCAGCGGATGGAGCAGCTCAGCCGCTGGCTGGGCGGCGCGGAGCTGCGCGTGGGCCACACCTACCTGCCGGGCAACCACTGGAAGGACATCGAGGGCGACATCGGCTTCCTCGACGCGTGGGCGGACTGGCGCAACGCGGACGACAAACGGATGCTCGTCCTCAACGTCCCGCTCCAGGAACGCAACGAGGCGGGCGTCTCCGACGAGGAGGTCCGCGGGCTGCTGCGCCGCGCCGCGGCCGGCGAGTTCGACCACCACTTCCGCGCCCTCGCCGAACGGCTCGTCGCACTGAAGATCCCGGACACCGTCCTGGTGCTCGGCTGGGAGATGAACGGCGTCACCTACACCCACCGCTGCGGTCCCGACCCGGAGTCCTGGAAGAAGTACTGGAACCGGATCGTCACCACCATGCGAGCGGTCCCGGGACAGCGATTCCGGTTCGAGTTCACACCCAACCGGGGCCGGGACGCCGTTCCGTGGACGCAGTGCTATCCCGGGGACGACACCGTCGACATCATCGGCATGGATTCGTACGACCAGCCCACCGGAATGTCCTTCGACGAGCAGGTGTCGGAGCCTTACGGACTTCAGGCCCACGTCGATTTCGCCAAGGCCCACGGAAAGCCCATCTCCTATCCCGAGTGGGGACTTTTCCGCAACGGCGACAATCCCGAGTACATGCGCCGCATGCTCGCCTGGATGCAGCAGCACCGGCCGCTCTACCACACGGTGACCGACTACTGCCCGCACGGCGTCTGGCAGTGCGACGACAACCCCGACGCCTCCCGCGTCTTCCGGTCCGCCCTGTACGGCCGTACGCCCGAGGACCCGCAGCAGACCCCGGCGCCGACCGAGCCGCCCGCCGGTCCCACGCTCCCGGACCACTGCTCGCCGCTGGACCTCGGCCGCTGGGTCGAGCACTGGCTCGGCGGGAAGCTGTGCCTGCGCTTCGACTGGTGGTCGCGCTCCCGGTAGGGCCGGGACCGTCCCGGCCGGGCTCACCGCCGTCACCGCGGCACGTCGGCGGCGGTGGCCGGGCCCGGCACCGAGGCGGCCGGCACCGGCTCCTCGCCCCGGCCGCCCCGGCGGGGCCGGGCCAACAGCGCCAGACCGCCGAGCAGCCCGCCCGCGCTGGCACCGACCAGCGCGGTCACCCCCGCCGACGCCGACGCCGGTCCGCCCGGCTTCACCGCGCGGGAGAACTGCACGAGCCGCACCCGGGTGCTGTCCTTGGTGTCCTCCGCGTGCCGGGTCAGCGCCCGCGCCACCGCGTTCGCCATGTCGACGGACAGACCGGGCCGGTCGGAGGTGGCGGTGACGGAGACCATCGGCGCGTCCGGCGAGGTCGCCGTGCGCACGCTGTTGCGCAGCGTGCGCACGGGCACACCGGCCCACACCTGCGCGTCCCCCAGCACCGCCAGCTGGGTGGCCACCCGCCCGTAGGCCTGCGCGAAGCCGCGCGCGGACTCCGGGGTCGCCTGGTCCGTGGGGACGGCCACGACGTAACTGGTGGCCGTGTACTCCGGCGGTGTGAGCAGGCCGTACGCGCCGCCGGAGAGACCGCCGAGGAGTGTTCCTGCCACCAGCGCGGACCAGGCCGGCAGCTTTCTGACGCGGTCCAGGGAGGGAAGGCGCCGGCGGGTCGGGGTGTCGGTCATGAGGGACTTGCTTCCTTAGGGTGCGGGGGACGGCGACGGTCCGGTGACGGCGGCCGTGTAGACGTCCATGAGGCGGGCTGTGCTGCGGGTGATGCTGTAGTGGCGGGCGGCCTCGGCGGCCGTGCGCGGGGCCGGGCCCGCCGCGCGGACCTCGGCGATCGCGCGGGCGTACGCCTCCGGGCCGCCGCGCACCCGCCGGGCACCGGCCGAGGCGGCCGGCGGCAGGTCCTCGATCGCCGGGCAGGAGCCGTAGAGCACGGGCAGCCCGGCGGCCAGGGCCTCCACCGCCGCCAGGCCGAACGCCTCCTCGGTGGAGGGGGAGGCGAAGAGGTCCATCGCGGAGGTGAGCGAGGGCAGGTCGGGGCCGGGGGAGCCGTCGGGCACGGCGGGACGCTCACCGGTGAACAGCACCCGCCCGGACACCCCCGCCTCGTGCGCGGTACGGCGCAGCACGTGCTCCTCGGGGCCGCCGCCCACCAGCAGCAGCCAGTGGTCCTCCGGCAGCCGGGCCAGGGCCCGCACCAGCACGTCGAACCGCTTGCCCCGGGCCAGCCGGCCCACCCCGCCGACGACGAACGCGCCGCCCGGCAGGCCGAGCCGCCGGCGGGTGCGTTCCCGCCGTTCCGGGTCGAAGCGGAAGCGGTCCGTCTCGATGCCGTTCGGCACCACCTCGATGCGCGGCGCGGGCACGCCCCAGCGCTTCAGCCGGTCGGCCACCGTGGGGGAGACGGCGACCGTCGCCGAGCCGAGTCGCTCGCTCGCCAGGTACAGCGCGCGCACGCCCCGCGTCAGCGCGCGGCCCTCCATCTGGGAGTCGCCCAGCGAGTGCTCGGTGGCCACCACCGCCCGCACGCCCGCCACCCGGGCGGCGGGCCTCCCGTAGACGCAGGCCCGGTACAGGTGGGTGTGGACCAGGTCGTAGCCGCCGGAGCGGATCACCCGGACCAGCCGCGGGAGCACGCCGACGTCGCGGTTGCCCGCCATGCCCAGGTGCAGCACGCGCACCCCGTCGGAGCGCAGGCCGTCGGCGACCGGGCCGGGGTTGGTGAGCGTCACCACGTCGCAGTCGACCGGCAGATGACGCAGCAGCAGCCGCAGCTGCTGCTCGGCACCGCCCACGCCGAGTCCGGTAATGATGTGCAGCGCCCTCATCTCACACGCCCTCCACCGGACGCCTGCGCCACCGGTGCAGCCGCAGCTTCAGATGCAGCCGCCACGCCGTGTCGCTCTGCCCGACGTGCGCGCGCGGCAGGGCGTGCGGCCCGGTCAGCGGACCGGGGTCGATGGCGCAGGCGTACCGGTAGCCGGCCCTGCGCACGGCCTCGACGGCACGCGCGTCGACCGTGCCGTACGGGTAGCAGAAGCCGTCCACCGGGGCGCCGGTCAGCTCCGCGAGCCGGGCGCGGCTCTCCGTCACCTCGGTGGTGAGCAGGGCGTCGTCGGCGCGGGTGAGGTCGACGTGGGTCAGCCCGTGCGAGCCGATCTCCACGCCCTCCCCGGCGGCGCGCCGGATGCCGTCCGCGGTGAGCAGCGGCTTGCGCGGACCGAGCGGGTCCCAGGCGTTGTCGCCGCCGAGCCGGCCCGGCAGCACGAAGAGGGTGGCGCCGAACCGGAAGCGGCGCAGCAGCGGCAGCGCGCCGGTGAGGAAGTCGGTGTAACCGTCGTCGAAGGTCAGACCGACCAGGTCCCGCCCCTCGCCCCGGGCGCGCGCGTCGAGCAGCTCCGCCACGGACACGCCCCGCAGCCCGCGCCGCCGCAGCCAGGTGAGCTGGTGCTCCAGCCGCTGCGGCGTGACGGTGACACGGTACGGGTCGTCCGAGCAGTCGCCCACCGAGTGGTACATCGCCACCCAGGGGACGGGCGCCGGGCGGGAGGCCGCCGGGGGCCGGTCGGCGAGCGGGGAATCAACGGGTGCGGCCATGTGTGAGCCTTCGTGTGACGGAGCGGACGGAGCGCCGGGCGGACGCGGCGCCCACGCCCAGGGCGGACAGGACGATCGGGACGAAGACGGCGGTGACGGTGAGACAGCCGGCCGCGAGCGCCGCCACGGGCGAGGTGAAGCGGCTCGCCGCGAACACCCCGGCCGCGACGGCCAGGACGGACGCGAGGACCGGCCGGGCGAGGTCGGCGAGGACCCGGCGCACGCCCACCGAGACGCCCGGGACGTCCCCGGCACGGTCGGTGCGCAGGCCCGCCAGCAGCAGGGCGGCCGTGACGGTGATGCCGGCCGCGTTCGCGGCGGCGATCCCGGCGACCCCCCAGCGGCCCACCGTCACCGCGCCGATCAGGGACGTGGCGACGATGCCGACGGCCATCACGCCGAGCGGGTACCAGCGGGCGCGGCCCGCCGAGAAGTAACAGCGGACCAGGGAGCCCACCAGCGTCTGTCCGAGCAGACCGAGCGCGTACACGCGCATCACGTCCGCCGTCGCGGCGGTGTCGGACGCGGTGAACGCACCACGCTGGAAGAGCAGCCCGATCATCTGCGGGGCGCAGGAGACCACCGCGCACATGCCCAGCAGCACCACGCAGGACGCCAGCACCAGGTCCCGCTGCACCCGGGCGCGGGCCCGCGCGGTGTCGCCGTCGGCGAGTGCCCGCGCCACCACCGGGAAGGTGACGGTGCACACCATCAGCGACAGCGTCATCGGGATCTGGGCGACCTTCTGCGCGTAGTTCAGGTGCGAGATGGCACCGGCGGGCAGCGAGGACGCCAGGAAACGCTCGACCAGGACCTGCGACTGGCGGCACAGCGCGAACAGCAGCACGGCGGCGATCAGGGCCAGCCGCACTGGCCGCTCCTCGTCCGCCGCGTCGGCCACCGCGGCGGCGGGCGCGGGGGTGCGGGAGGCGAGCTGCCGCCACAGCGACGGCAGTTGCACCGCCACCATCAGGCAGCCGCCCACCGCGACCCCGGCCGCGGCGGCGCGCACCCCCCACCCGTCGCCGAAGGCGAACATCGAGGCGATGATCCCGGTGTTGTACGCCACGTAGATCGCCGCCGGGGCGAGGAAGCGGCGGTGTGCCCGCAGCGCGGCGCTGCAGTACCCGGCGAGGCCGAAGGCCAGCAGGCTGAGCGCGGTGAGCCGGGTGCAGTCGACGGCGAGCCCCGGGTCGGGCAGCCCGGGCGCGAGCACCCGCACCAGGTACGGCGCCCCGGCGGCGACCAGCGCGGCCACCGCGGTGAACGCCAGGCACAGCCGCGGCAGGGTGGCCCGCACCAGCTCGCGCACCGGGTCGCCGGGGACGCCCCGGGCGCGCCGGGCCAGCGCCATGCTGAACGCCGGGATCAGCGCGATCGCCAGACCGTCCTCGATCAGCAGCGTGGCCGCGATCTCCGGCACGGTCCACGCGACGAGGAACGCGTCCGTGTCGCTTCCCGCGCCGAACAGCCGGGCCAGCGACTGGTCGCGCACCAGTCCGAGCAGCGACCCCGCGATGGACAGCACCGCGGTGACCAGTGCGGCCCGGGCGAGGAACCGGCGCGAGGTTCCGGATTCACCGGCGTCCTTCGCACCGTCACCGGTGCGGTCGCCAGGGGTGCGGCCGGAGTCGTCGGCGGCGGTGCGCGCCGGCATCTCGGCGGTGCGGGCCTTCGCGCGGGCGGGGCCGGACCCGTCGCCCGCGTCCGTGCGGGCCAGGGCGCCCGCGGCCACGCGGACCCCGCCGCCGGGAGCATCGGTCGTCAGGGGTGTCTCGGTCATGGCGGAGCCGGGGAGCGCGACGGACGGCGGGGCGCCGGCGCGGGGCGTACCGGTCGGCTGGGCGGGGAGGGACGTCATCGGGTCACGGCCTCCTCCACCCGGCCCGGCACGGCGTGCGGGCGGACCGCGTCCGCCCGGTCGTCCGGGGCGAGCCCCCACCACGCCGTCAGGCCGAGGGCGACCCCGGTCAGCACGGTCGAGGGGCCGCCGATGTCGCCGTACACGAAGTCGGTGAGCTGCCACAGCAGCAGGCCGCAGGCGATCAGCGCGCAGTCGAGGCCGCGCCCGTCGCGGCGCACCCGCAGCAGGCCGCGCCCCGCGCACACCAGCAGCGCCAGCCAGCTCCCGACCAGCGCGCAGAAGCCGATCAGGCCCTGCTCGCTGAGCACCAGCAGGTACATGCTGTGCGGGGAGAGCAACGCCTGCTTGTGGAAGGTCTCGCCGGCCCCCTCGATGTCGCTGCCCGACGACAGCGCCAGCGTGGCGTGCCCGTCGCGGTACTCGGGGAAGTTCTTCAGGCCCACGCCGGTCAGCGGGTGGTCGCGCCACATGCCGGTGGCCGACGCCCACAGCGTGTACCGGTCCACGACGGACTGGTCCGGGGCGTCGGCCACCTGCGTGATGCTGTCGATCCGCTCCTGCAGCATCGCCGTACCGACCCCGAAGCCACCCACGAGGATCACCCCCGCGGCGACCACGGCCGCCCCCACCTTCAGCGCCCGCCGCATCCCAGCGAGCGCCAGCTGCACCGTGCAGGTCAGCGCCGTCGCGATCCAGGCGCCCCGGCTGAAGGACACCGCCAGCGGCAGCAGCAGCACGACCGCGCACCCGGCGGCCAGGGCCCGCTGCCACCGCGGCGTCCGGCCCAGCGCCAGCCCGGCCGCGCAGACCACGCCGAGCGCCACCGCCGTGGCCATGCCCATCACGTCCTGCGCCCCGAAGGTGCCGACCGCGCGCACGGTCTCGCCCTGGTAGGAGGCGCCGGTCCCGGTGACGTACTGGTGCACGCCCACCGTCCCCTGCCACAGCGCGAGTCCCACGAACGACCAGGCCAGCACCCGGAAGTCGGCCCGGCCGCGCAGCAGCACCAGCACGGCCGCCGGGACCAGCACGAAGACCTGCAGGTAGCGGGCCATGCCGCCGAGCCCCGCCGCGGGCGAGGCCGCCCCCATGGCGGCGACCGCGAGCCCCACCACCGGCAGTCCCAGCACCACGGCCGCGCGCGGCGACAGCGGGCGGCGCCGCTCCCGCAGCAGACGGATCACGCAACTGCCGACGACCAGCGCGGACACCACGTCGGCGGGCCCAGCGCCGTCCCCCGTGGGCGGCAGGGCCAGCAGCGCGACCACCGCCACCAGCGGCAGCACCGGCACCAGGCCGGCCGCCCGGCGCGGCAGGGGGACGGGGACGTGGCTCACCTGGCGTCAGCTCCCCGTCGGACGGACCAGCGTGGCCGCCGTGCGCAGCAGGATGCAGACGTCCTGCCACAGCGACCAGTCGTCGATGTAGGCGTTGTCGAAGCGGGCGCGGTCCTCGATCGAGGTGTCGCCGCGCAGCCCGTGCACCTGCGCGAGCCCGGTGATCCCGGCGCGCATCCGGTGGCGGGTCGCGTAACCCGGGTACGTCTCGCTGAACTGGGCCACGAAGTAGGGGCGTTCGGGCCGCGGGCCGACCAGGCTCATGTCGCCGCGCAGCACGTTCCACAGCTGGAGCAGCTCGTCCAGCGAGGTGCGGCGCAGCATCCGGCAGAACCGGCGCATCTCGTGCTCGTTGGCCACGCTCCACCGGGTCGCCGACTCGTGCTCGTCGACCGGGCGGTGGGTGCGGAACTTCAGCAGCGTGAACGGCTTCCCGTCCCGGCCGATGCGCTCCTGACGGAACACCACCCCGGGTCCGTCGGTGAGCCGCAGCGTCACCGCGCACACCAGCAGCAGCGGACTGACCAGCGTCAGCAGCGTCCCCGACACCAGGATGTCGAGCACCCGCTTGCCGGCGCCGCCGCCGCGGACCGGCGCGAGGTCGAGACGCCGGCAGGAGAACCCGGCCAGCCGCTCCCCCGCCGGGTACGGCGCGGGCTCCGCGTCCACCTCCCACACCGTGCATCCGGACGCGGCCAACGACCGCAGCAGCGCGCCCTGTTCGGAGCGCACCGACGGATGGACGGCGACGACCGCGCGTACCCCGTTCTGGATGACCGCCCGTTCGACCTCCTCGTCCGTGCGCAGTACCGGGACGCCTCCGTCACCGCCGTCCCCCTGCGCGGCGACGACGCCCACCGGCCGCACCCCGCACCGGGGGTGGCGCAGCACGGCGGCGGCCACGCGCTGCGCGGTCGCCGCCGGACCGATCACGAGTGCCGCCCGCGGGTGCCGCAGCAGCGCCGCGCGCCGCCTCCGGTGCACCAGCGCGCGCAGCCCGCCGCCCGCCGCCGCCTGCACGGCCAGCCCCGCGAGCACGGTGCCGGCGGACAGCGCCTCCTCGGGCCGGAGCGCCGCCCACAGGGCGGCCGTCGCCAGCCAGGCCACCGCCACGCGCCCGCACACCGCGGGCAGTTCGTCGAGCAGCGCCGGGAGCGCGGGCCGCTCACCGCGCTGACGCAGCAGCAGGAGCGAGGACCCGGCCAGCAGAGCGAGGAGCAACGGCGAGAACCCGGCGGCCGCCCATCCGGCGAGCAGGGCCGCCGCGCCGTCCGCGAACAGCAGGGGGACCGGGGAGTCGGGGCGGTCCGGGGGCCGCGTGGCGGGCAGCCGGGGACCGGTGTCGCCGGCGCGCGGCGGCATGACGGACACGGGCGAGGATCCGTGCTCCCGCGGCGGGACACCGGGGGAGGGCACGGTACGTTCGGCGGTCACGAGTGGATGGACTCCCTGTGCTCTGAGTGCTCGACGCGCTGTGTCGTCCGGTCGGCCCCGGCGTCCCCGGCCGTCAGGAGCGGGCGCGCCTGGGTCACGGCCGGCCGGGTGCCGAGCAGATCGCGGTAGACGTCGGCGACCGCCCTCGCGGTCTGCCGCACGTCGTGGAGGGACAGCACATGGCGGCGGGCCCGGTCGCCGAGGGAGGCGCGCAGCGGCGGATCGAGCAGCAGCGCGCCGACGGTCCGGGCGAGTGCCCCGGGGTCCTCCGGCGGCACCAGGCACCGGGCCGCGAGGGACGGCGGCAGGCTCTCGCGGGCCCCGTCGACGTCCGTGACCACCACGGGCCGGCCGCAGGCCATCGCCTCCAGCGGGGCCAGCGCCATGCCCTCCCAGCGGGACGGCAGGACGACGAGGTCGGCGGCCTGGTACCAGGGCGACGCGTCCGCGACGGCTCCGGTGAACAGCACCGAGTCCGGGGCGTCGGCGCGCAGCCGGTCGTGGTCCGGCCCGTCGCCGACCAGCACCAGCCGAGCCCCGGGCACCTGCCGCCGTACGGCCTCCCAGGCCCGCAGCAGGACGTCCTGTCCCTTCTGCCGGCACAGCCGCCCGACGCACACGGCGAGCGGGGCGTCCGCGTCCAGACCGGCCAGCGGGGCGAGCCCGGCGCGCACCGGGGCGGCGGCGGCCGGGCGGAAACGCTCGGGGTCGATTCCGTTGGGCACCACGGCCCACCGGCCGGTGATCCCGGCCCGCAGCCCCGTGGCCCGCTCCGCCTCGCTGACGCAGATCACCCGGGAGGCCCAGCGCGCCGCCCACCGCTCCCAGCGCAGGGCGAGCGCGGCCGTGCTCCCGCCCACCGCCTCGAACGACCAGGCGTGCGGCTGGAACACCGTGGGGATGCGCCCGCGCACGGCGAGACGCCCGGCGAGCCCGGCCTTCGCGCTGTGCGCGTGCACCAGGTCGGGGCGCATCTCGTCGATCAGCCGAGCCAGTTGCCGTACCTCGCCGGCCAGCGAGGGGCCCGGCGACCGGGTCGCGCGCCAGTGCCGTACGTGCGCGCCGAGCGAGTGGAGGTGGGTGGTGAGCGGGCTGTCGGGGCAGACGGCGGCGACGTCCATGCCGTCGGCCAGCTGCGCCCGCACCAGGTCGGTCACCACCCGTGCGACGCCTCCGTCCACGGGCTGGGTGAGGTGCAGGACCCGGGGCCGTCGGCCGGGGGGTGTCAGGTCCGTGGGCACGGCTTCCTCACTCACACTGGTGTCGGGGACGCAGGACGGCGCGTTCACGGACGGGCGTCGACGGCGGCGAAGAGGACGCCCGCCCACGCGGCGTCCCGCTGCGAGGTGAGGCGGAAGGCCGCCTGGTCACCGGCGGGCGTCAGTCGCCCGCCGAGGTCGAACACGTCGGAGTCGTAGCCGAGCGTGTTGGCGTACGCGGGTACCCGCGCGGAAGGCGCGTTCGCGGGGCTGGAGATGGTGGAGTTCAGCACGTCGTCGGCCGGGTTGGCGCCGTCGCCGAGCGAGGTGACCGTGTCGCCCGCGGTCAGGACCAGGGAGTCGCCGGCGGTGCCGCGGTCGCCGTTGTAGGCCACCATGCCCACCCGGCCGCCGGCGCCGGCCGCGAACGGCAGCCCGCGCAGCGGGAAGTGGGCGCCGGAGTCGCCGCCCAGCGGGGCGAAGCCGTCCCAGACGGACAGGTGCCGCAGTGGCTCCGCCGGGTTCTCGTACGCCACCACCAGCGTCCAGCCGCCCCAGGCGCCGGCCGCCGACCGGCCGCCCGCCACGTTGATCTGCGCGACCGTGTAGAGGCCGGACCCGCTGTCCCGCACCAGTCGCGTCACGTCCGCGGAGGCCTGGAAGGCGTCGGCGCCGGACGCCACGCGGTGGCCGACCGTCGTGTCCGCGAGCAGTTCCTTGTAGCTGCCGCCGGGTTCGGCGACCAGCACCCGCTCGTTGTCCTCGGCGGGCTTCTGCTCACCGACGAGCAGGTTGCCGCCCCAGTACAGCCGCGCGTACGTCACCCGGGAGCCGGCCGGCAGCCGGACCTCCCCACGGGAGGAGTTGTACGTGTGGGGGTCGTCGTCGACGTCGATGTAGTGCATGTCGAAGTCGCCGTTCACCCCCTGTCCGCCGCCCTGCACCGTGCGGCACGAGGACGCCGAGGAGCGGCAGGTGTGGGAGGAGTTGGCCGCGCGCACGATGTTTCCGTGCTGGAGCGCCCGGTACCGCTCGCCGAAGGGGAGCCCCTCCGCCTCCGGAGCCGGCGCGGCGGGCGCGGCGGCGGTGGAGCCGCAGGGCACCCACAGCGCGGCGAGGGCGAGGGCGCCCACCGTCGCATGGCGAAGCAGCTGACCCAGGGTTTGGCGCATGACCGTTCGGAGCCTTTCGGAAAAGGGTGGCGGCGGCAGGCAGCGGGGACGAGTGCGATGCGTCCGCCCATGAAGGTGCGTCGGAGCACCGCAACTCTAGTCATCAAACGGACAAACACGGTGAAATTCGTCAAAGGGTGGCAAGTGTGTTGGAATCGTGAAACCTGGCTTGCCTGACCTGCGGCTTCGCACACCGGCTCAGCTGCCGGAACGCGCAGGAGGGTGACGGCGGCCCGAACCGAAAGGCGTACGCCCGGTTGCGGGGCGTCGCGGGCGCTTCGACGGTGGGTCCAAGATCCGAAGCCCCGCGAAAGGAATCTTCATGCGCGCTCTGCCGGCCCGGCGCATCGCACTCGGCGCCCTGTGCGCCGCCCTCCTGGCCACCACCACCGGCCCGGCCGCCTTCGCGGCCGACTCGCACCCCGGACAGGACCCGGCGGTGTCGTCCGCCGTGCTCCTCGCGCGGGTCTCGCACCCCGAGGCGGCCCCGGGCGACCTCGCCCCGGTCGCCGATCTGATCAAGGCGGTCCTCGCGTCCCCCGACGGTCAGCTCCCCCCGTCCCGGGCCCGCGAACTGGCCGACGCGGCGCGCACAGCGGTGACCCGCGCGGCGGCCGACGACCCGGTGACCGTCACCACGACCGGGACCACCAACTCCTCCACGCCCGCCGCCGCCCCCACCACGCCGCTGCTGCCGGGCCTGGTGGCACCGGTCACGGGCGTGCTGCTGCCCACGGCCGAGGAGGACGACGGCACCGCGAGCAGCGGACTGGGCGCCGTACGGGAGGCCCTCGACAGCCTCCTGGACCTGCTGCTCCCCAAGTCCGAGCAGACCGCGCCCAGCACGACGACCACGACGACCGAGAACACGTCGACCGGCACGACGGAGATCACGGTCGGCACGGACGGTACGGACAGCACGGAGTCCACGAGCACGACGGAGACGGCGGAGGCGGCCTCCGCGGCCGAGACGGCGGCGGACGCGGCGGCCGACACCGCCCTGGCGTCCACCGACGAGCTCCTCGCCCGGGTCGACGAACTCCTCGACGCGCTCACGGGGACCGACCCGCAGACGGTCACGACGCTGCCCGCCCCGGCCGACCCCGCGGACCCGGCGGACCCGGCCGATCCCGCCGAGCCGGCCGACCCCGCGCAGTCCGCCGCGGCGCCCGGGGTGCTGCCCGCGCTCACGTCGCTCCTGATGCCGAATTCCTGAGAACGCGACGCGGCGTCAGTCTCGCCGTCAGTTCATAGAATTCGTATTTCGTATGAGGACTCGGCAATCTTCGATTTCCTGGTTTCCGCTCCGGCCGGGGATCGTTGAGCACGGCGACAGAACCACTCCGGCGACTTGCGTCGCCGAAGAAAGGAACACGATGAAGTCCCTGAAGGCTGCCGCCGTCCTTGCCGGGTCCCTGATCGCCGCCGGGGTCGCAGCGCCCGCGTACGCGGACTCCACCGACCTGGCGTCCACCGGCCTCGACACGGGCCTGCGCACCGCGGTTCCCTTCGAGCTGATGCCGCTGCACGAGTCGGACTCGCTCGTCGACACCGACCAGAGCTCGCTGCTCGGCACCACGAAGGAGGCGGCGGCCGTGGTCAACGAGGCCAAGCCGGTGCGCGGCGACGTGGGACTGCACGCCTGACCTCTGCGCCCAGCGACATCAGGCCCCCGGTGAACACCGGGGGCCTGATGCTGTTCACGTCCCGTACGCCGGCGTCGGCGAGCGCGCGCGAAGGAGCCCCGGGGCAAGAGGCCTCCGGGGCTCCTGGGGTGCTACGAAGGACGTCCGTAGACCGCTGTGCCGCTACTGCTACTTGTTCACGCAGTAGTTGCCGAAAGCGGGGTTCAGGGCACCGACGATGTTCACGGTGTTCCCGCACACGTTGACGGGAATGTGGATCGGAGCCTGAATGACATTGCCCGAAACGACGCCGGGCGAGTGGACGGCCGCACCCTCGGCGCCGGAGTGAGCCGAGGCCATTCCGGCGCCGCTGAACACAACGGCGCCCGTGCCGAGAGCCAGGGTGGCCGCCTTCGCGATGCGAGACATCACGTTCTCCTTACTGGTCTGGTAACGCGGCACATGAAGAACGGCCGCACTCCCCGCTCAACGCGACGACACCGGTCCGGGTAACGGTTGATTGTCCGGGATCACTCTTTGGTCCGTGTTGCGAGGGGAAGGGCGATCCGCTCCGCTCCGGTGTCACCCCTGTACCGCCGTCTGATGCATCGACGACACGGCTCTGACCTGCATCTTCACAATAAATGTACGCATTCGGGCGTTTCGGCTGTCAAAAGGCGCGGAGGTCGCTTACGTTAGCGACTGTCAGTGACCGGTCCGTCGCGGACTGTGTCCATGTGAGAAACGGAGAAGTAATGCGCAAGTACCAGAAGGCCGCCGTCGTGATGGCCATGCTCGGCAGCGTCAGCTTCCTTGGCGCCGGCGCCAGCTTCGCGGGCGAGGGCCCGGAGTTCGAGCTGAACAACAAGCAGGGCAACGCCTGCACGCAGTCGAACACGGTCCAGGGGCTGATCAACGTCGCTGACGTCAACGTGCCGATCGCCGCCCTCCTGGCCGGCAACGCCATCGACGACGAGACCAACGTCGGCGTCAGCTGCGCCAACGGCCTCGCGCTGGGTGGCAAGTGATCATCTCTCGATGATCGAGCAGGTCCCGAGGCCCGGACGTACGCGTCCGGGCCTCGGGCCTGTCCCGCTTCACGACCGTTTTCACTTCTCGGCACACCGGGCGTCGGTCCGGGGCCGGGCGACTGTGGGGAGAAGGAACATGAGCAAGTCGAGGAATGCCGCGTCCGTGCTCGCGGGTGTGCTCGGAGGCCTGGCGCTGCTCGGCGCCGTCGCCGGTCCGGCCTCGGGTGCCGAGGACCCGAACGGCTGCGTGTCCGACGGGCGGGGCGGAGTCAGCTGCGTGCAGATGAGCGAGGAGCGGCTGACCATCGACCGCGACGGCACGGTCCATCACACCGTCAAGGGATCGAAGCCCGCCTGTTCCGCGGGGGCCGGCGAGATTTCTTGCGAGACGTCGGCCGTTACTAAGCCGATCCGATAAATATGTCATTGCGCCGCACGTGCCCTTTCTCAGGGAATTGCGAGAAACGGCGTTTCTCTCGCTGATTGGCACAAAAAGTTGCCTAATGTTGGCGACTGTAAGCGACCGGTTCATTCGTGAACCGAGTCAGCACGAGAAATGGAGAGGTAATGCGCAAGTACCAGAAGGCCGCCGTCGTGATGGCCATGCTCGGCAGCGTCAGCTTCCTTGGCGCGGGCGTCAGCCACGCCGGCGACGAGCCGAGCGCTGAACTCAACAACAAGCAGACCAACGCCTGCTCGCAGTCGAACACCACCCAGGGTCTCATCAACATCTCCGACGTGAACCTGGCGCTGTCGATCCTCGGCTTCAACAGCGTCGAGGACAAGCAGACCGAGTCGGTGTCCTGCACCAACGGGCTCGCGCTGGGCGCCGAGGACTGAGTACCACCTGGTGACCGGGCAGGTCTGGGTGCCGGACCCACGCGTCCGCCCCAGACCTGTCCTGTTCGGAGGCGGTGAACGTCTCCGACGTGATGAAGGGCCCCGCTTTCCGCGGGGCCGACCATGAGGACTAAGGGTAAATGATCACCGTGAAGAAGATTGTGGCCGTGGCCGCCGGAATTCTCGGAAGCTTCGCCCTGATCGGCGCCGGCGCCGTGCAGGCCGTGAGCGTCGAGAACACCGCCATGTGCGCCGACGACGGCAAGGGCAACGTGCGCTGCACGCAGGAGGAGTACCGGGTCACCAACGACCAGTACGGCAACCTCCGCATCGTCAACAGGACGACGCAGAACTGCACCGGGGCGAACGGCTCGATGTCCTGTGTCTCCAGCCTGACCGTTCCCGGCGAGAAGTCCTGAAGCCTTTACACGGCCACGAGGAAGGGCCGGGATCCGAACTTCGGATCCCGGCCCTTCCTCGTGGTGTCGTCAGGTCAGCGCGGCGGCGGAAGCGGCGGACGGCGACTCCAGCGGGCCGCAGTACGGCAGGTCGTCGATCGGGCGGTCGGTGCAGAAGCGGGCGATCAGGTCCGCGGACTCCTCCCGGCGCTCCACCGTGACGAGGTGGTCCGCCTCCTTGACGGTGGTGAACAGCGCCCCCGGCATCGTCGCGGCGAGTTCCCGCCCCATCTCCGGGGTGCACAGGGTGTCGAACTCCCCGGTGAACACCAGCGTCGGCACACGCGGCACCGGAAGCGGCTCGTAGCACCCGTGTGTCACCAGGCGGGTGTTGTGCTCGACGGCCTTCCTGATGTCGTCCGGCGTCTGGTTCACGAACTGCTGCTGGAGCAGCCGCGCCACGGCCGCGTGCCGGCGGACCTTCCCCGCCTCCGGGTTCGACATGAACAGCCGCACCAGCCCGTCGGCGGCCTCCTCGATCGCCCCCCGCTCCAGCGTCCGCCGCAGCCGCGGCACGGCCTCCTCGTACAGCTCGGGAAGGCGGTTCGCCGCGCCTCCGAAGAGGATGCGCCGGACCTGCCCGGGGTGGCGCTGGGCGAAGCGCAGTCCGACGACCTCGCCGAAGCAGCCGCCGAAGAGGTTCACCTGCGGCATGTCCAGCTCCACGAGCATGTGCCGGACCGCGTCGGCGAGGAAGTCGATGCCGTACCCGGCCGGCAGGAAGTCCGAGCTGCCGTAGCCGGGGAGGTCCACGGTGACGAGCGTGCACAGGGGCGCGAGCCACCTCTCGTGACCCTGCCAGGAGTACCGGTTCTGTGAGGACCCGCCCAGGAGCAGCAGCGGCGCGGTCACGGGCGCGCTCTGACGGACGATCCGGCAGGTGTACCGGAACCCGCCGAAGACGAGGTCGCGCTCCTCCGCCGGCTCTGGCGCTCGGGGGACGGGCCGGGATCCCTCCGCGCGGGGTGGGGCCTGGGCGGCGATGACGGCAGTGCGCATGAGCGACTCCGGGAAAGGCGGAACGATGGCGAACCGTTCCATCATTACCAGGAAACGCACCATTCGGACGTAATCACTCAATTATGGGCGATCCCGGAAAAACGCCCTGCTCGGTAAGGGTGCCCACGCATGCCGGTACGGCGAAATGCGCCCTGCTGGAGGAGCGCACACGCCGTTGAGCGCCCCGGCGAACGTGGTCGTCCGGAGCGCTCGCGGCTGTGGTCGCGGGGGCGTCGCCTACCGGACGGCCACGTAGTCACCGGCCGACGCCCTCGCGCCGGAGGTGGAGTTGCCGTAGTACACCCAGCGCCAGGTGCCGGAACGGGTGGCCTTCAAGGTGGTCCGCAGCGTTCCGGTCCTGCTCGACATCACCTTCCGCACCGTGGTGAACGCCTTGGCGCCCGCCGCCTTGAACTGCAGGCTCACGGTGCGGCCCGCGTACCCCTGGTACGTGTGCGTGTCCCAGTTCGCCCGCGTGACCTTGCCGGTCACGGTGAGGGTCCTGCCCTTCCCGACCGGTTCGGGGGAGGCGTTGACGGTGACGAGTGTGGCCCGCTTGACCTGCACCGGGACCTTCACGTCATCGATGTCGTACGCGTCACCGGCGAGCCAGACCCGGCCGGCGGTCTTCCACATGCCCGCGTCCTCGTTGCCGAAGTCGAGGTGGCGCGGGTCGATGTACAGCCACTCCTCGAAGTCGCAGATGCCCTGCGCCCGGTTCACCACCTTGCAGTTGCTGCTGTCGATCGCGTGCCACAGGCGGTCGCCCGACTCGAGCCCGCCGCGGTAGGGGTACACGACCACTCCGGGGTCGTACCTGAGCTTGGTCGTCATCCGGTAGGTCGCGTGCACGACGACCTCCCCCTTGGTGCCGATCACGATCGGCTTCCCGCCGTTCACGGTGACCTGGCTGAAGGCGACTCCGCCCTCCGCCGCCCCGGCCGGCACCGCGGACACCGCCGTGAACGCGATCGCGGCCCCGCCGGCCACCAACGCGCTCCCTATTGTCCTTCTCATCCCCTGAAGCCCCTCCCCTTCACCCACGGTCCACGCGTCCGCTGTCTTCAGCGGCTGACTGTGGGACAGGGGAGGCGAGTTGGTGGTTGCGGGCGGGACGGCAACGATTTGATCACCGCGGTCGGCGCCGCTGCCGCGAGTGACCCCTGCGTCCCGGGGTCCGCGGGGGGTGGTTACCGTTCCCCCGCATGAAGATCGTGATCTGGTCCTTCCTCACCCTGTTCTTCGCCGTCTGCGCCGTCGGCGGCCTGCTCAGCGCCGTGCAGGGACAGGACGCCTCGACCGTCATCCGTCACCTGTTTGCCACTGCCATGTTCTCGTCGTGTGCCTGGGGCAGTTGGCAGAAGGCCTCCCGCCCCCGAAGGATTCCGGCATGGCTCGAAGAGCCGCGTCGCAGACCGTGGCGTCGACGATGACCCTGCCGCCCGACGCGCCTCAAGGCATGCCGGTCACCGGGTGACGGGGCCGTTGCCGTCGGTATCGCTGCCAGAAGCACGAAACGCCCTGGAGGGGAGATCCCCTCTCGGGCGTTCTTGCTGGTGGCGGGTGGCGCCCCCGGCAGGACTCGAACCTGCGGCCAAGCGCTTAGAAGGCGCCTGCTCTATCCACTGAGCTACGGGGGCCGGTGTGGTGGCCTGTCGTCGTGGTGCCCTGGTGGGGCCTGTCCTTGACGTTGCCGGAGACAAGGATAGGGCTCCCGCATCCTTGTCCCTGTCGCCTCGCCTCCGTGGCTCGATGTGGAGGTTCGGTGAAGCGGTCCTGATAATCGCAGGCAGGTACGAATCGTGCACTGCTTTTGGCCTCTGCGGCATCGGGTGTTGTGCACTCGTTATGCCTCGGCTGTGCCCGCGTCTCAGTCGCCCCTTCCATCCGCTTGTGTCCGGTCGGCACGCAGACATGCTCATATGCTTCAGAATTCCCCTAAAATTGGGCATTCTTCGCATGTGGTGACCTTGGACGTACGGCCTCAGCTGCTCGACGCACTCTCCGCCCTGCGCGACCGTGTCGCCGCCGCACGCTTTCCGCTGCCCCTGGCGGGGGCCGCCCGCGCGCGTGCCAACCGCGACGAACTTCTCGCCCAGCTCGACGACTACCTGGTGCCGCGGCTCAAAGACCCAGGCGCGCCCCTGCTGGCCGTCGTCGGCGGGTCCACCGGAGCCGGGAAGTCCACCCTGGTGAACTCGCTCGTGGGCCGGCGGGTCAGCGAGGCGGGCGTGCTGCGGCCGACGACACGCACGCCGGTGCTCGTCTGCCATCCGGAGGACCACCACTGGTTCAGCGGGATGAGGGTGCTGCCCGACCTCACCCGCGTATGGGTGCCCCACCACCAGGACCCGGCCGACGACCTGCTGCTGCCCGGCGAGGACCCCGCGCGCGTCCTGCGGGTCGAGGCCGCCGACACCCTGCCCCCCGGCCTCGCCCTCCTCGATGCGCCCGACATCGACTCCCTGGTCTCCGACAACCGGATCCTCGCCGCCGAACTCATCAACGCGGCCGACATCTGGATCATGGTCACCACCGCCGCCCGCTACGCCGACGCCGTCCCCTGGCACATGCTGCGCACCGCCAAGGAGTACGACGTCAGCCTGGTGACCGTGCTGGACCGGGTGCCGCACCAGGTGGTCTCCGAGGTGTCACGGCAGTACGGCGCCCTGCTCAGCAAGGCCGGGCTCGGCGACGTCCCCCGCTTCACCGTGCCCGAGCTGCCCGAGTCCGCGTTCGGCGGCGGACTGCTGCCCGCCACCGCCGTGGCCGCGCTGCGCACCTGGCTCGTCCACCAGACGCTGGACCCGGCCGCACGGCAGCACGTCATGGCCCGCACCGCCTACGGCGTCCTCAACTCACTCAACTCCCGCCTGCCCGAGCTGGCCGGTGCCGCCGCCGCCCAGTACGCGGCGGCGCTGCGGCTCACCTCCGCCGTGGAGACCGCGTACGACAGCGAGCACTCGCGGGTGCGGGGCCGGCTGCAGGCGGGGGCCGTGCTCGCCGGGGACGCGCTGAAGCGGTGGCGCGCCTTCCCCCTCGACTGCACCCCGGGCGAGCTTCTCGACACGCTCGTGGAGAGCCTCAGCGCGCTCCTGCTGTGCGCCGTCGCCGCCGCGGACGAACGCGTCGACGAGGCCTGGCGGCGCGAGCCCGCCGCCGACGCCCCCGAGCTCGCCGCCCGCGAGGGCGGGGCCCCGGAGAGCGTCGAGCACCGCATCGGCCTCGCCGTACGGCGCTGGCGGCGCGAGCTGGAGGAGTTCGCCGAGGAGGAGGTGCGCGAGCTGGAGCGCGGCACCGCGCCCGACCCCGAGACGGTCACCGCCCTCGTCGCCACCGTCCTGCTGGGCGGCCGCCGGGCCAGGACCGCCGGGGAGGGGCTCGCCGAGCGGATCGGCGCCCACGGCGCGCTGCGGCTGCGGGACCGCGGCGGCCGGCTGCTCGTCGCCCACGTCGACCGGATCATGCACGCCGAACGCGAACGCCGCCTCGCCCCGATCGACACGCTCGAGGTGCACGCGGAACCCCAGCCCGAACTCATCGCCGCGTTGTCGGTACTGCAGAAGGAGAGGTGACCGGTGACCGCCGTCACTGACCAGGACCACACCGAGCACCCCGATCGTGACACCGAGGACCGGCCCCGCGAGGACACGGCCGGCGCCTGGGACGACGGGCTGATCGCGCGCCGCGTGAACGGCGCCGCGGCGGACCCCGCGCGGGAGGAGCCGGAGGTGGTGGCCGAACCCCGCGCCTCCACGCCGCAGAAGGTGACCCCGCTGTCGTACGACCCGCGGCTGGCGTCGCGGCTGGACGCGATGCGCGAGCTGGTCGGGCTCTCCCGCACCCGGCTCGACAACCGGACCCTCGCCCAGGCCGGGCGGGTGCTCGACGAGGCCGCCGCACGGCGTCGGCTCTCCGGGCAGCACACCGTCGTCGCCATCGCGGGCGCCACCGGCAGCGGCAAGTCCCAGCTGTTCAACGCGCTCGCCGGTGTACCGATCTCCGAGACGGGCGTACGGCGGCCGACCACCGCCGCCCCCATCGCGTGCAGCTGGAGCGACGGCGCCGCGGGCCTCATCGAGCGCCTCGGCATCCCGCCCCGGCTGCGCCGCCGCCCCCTCCAGGCCACGACGGAGGCCGACGAGCGGCTGCGCGGGCTGGTCCTGGTCGACCTGCCCGACCACGACTCGGCGGCGGTGCAGCACCGCGAGCAGGTGGACCGGGTGCTGGGGCTGGTCGACGCGGTGATCTGGGTCGTCGACCCGGAGAAGTACGCCGACGCCATGCTCCACGAGCGCTACCTGCGGCCCATGGCGGCCCACGCGGAGGTCATGTTCGTCGTCCTCAACCAGGTCGACCGGCTGCCCGGCGACGCCGCCGAACAGGTCCTGGACGACCTGCGGCGGCTCCTCGACGAGGACGGCATCGTGCTCGGCGAGTACGGCGAACCCGGTACGGCCGTGCTCGCCCTGTCGGCGCTCACCGGGGACGGGGTGGGCGACCTGCGGGAATCGCTCGCCCGGTTCGTGGCCGAGCGCGGGGCGCCCGCCCGCCGGATCTCTGCGGACGTCGACATCGCCGCCGCCCGCCTGTGGCCCGCCTACGCCACCCGCCGGCGCACCGGGCTGAGCGAGGAGGCGCGGGAGGAGTTCTCGGACCGGCTCGCGGACGCCGTCGGCGCCACCGCGGCGGGCGAGGCGGCCGAACGCGCCTGGCTGCGCAACGCCAACCGGGCCTGCGGGACGCCCTGGCTGCGGCTGTGGCGCTGGTGCCAGGCGCGGCGCGAGCCGACCACCGGCAGGGTCACCCTGGGCGGGCAGCCCGACGAGGAGGTCACCGCCCGGCAGCGGGTCGAGCAGGCGGTCCGTACGGTCGCCGACCGGGCCTCGGCGGGGCTGCCGGCGCCGTGGGCGCAGGCGGTGCGGGAGGCGGCGGTGCGCGGCTCGCAGGGGCTGCCGGAGGCGCTCGACGAGCTGGCCGTACGGGCGGGACTGCCGCCGGGGCGGCCGCCGCGGCCGGGGTGGTGGCCGGTGGCCGTGCTGGGCCAGGCGGCCATGACGATCCTGCAGTTCGTGGGCGGGCTGTGGCTGGTCGGGCAGATCGTCGGGGTCATGGCGCCGAACCTGGGCGTGCCGGTGCTGCTGATGGTGATCGGCATCGTGGGCGGGCCTCTCGTCGAGTGGAGCTGCCGCATGGCCGCCCGGGGCCCGGCGCGGCGGTACGGGCTGGAGGCGGAGAGACGGTTGCGGGAGGCCGCGTCCGGGTGCGGGCGGGCCCGCGTCCTGGACCCGGTGGCGTCGGAACTGCTGCGGTACCGGGAGGTACGGGAGCAGTACGGGCGTGTGGCGGGGGTGGGGACGGGGAGCGGGGGGCGCTGAGGCGGGTGCGGGTGGTGGACCGGTCCTCTCCGTTGCGGGTATGGCGGAGGGGCCGGTCTTTTGCTTCACGGGGGCGCGGGGCGGGGGTGTCCCGGGGGCCGTGGTGGAGGGCGCGGCCGCTGTTCCGGGGCGGGGTGCTCCCGGGCCTTGAGGTGGAGGGGGGAACTCGTTCGGGTGGCGGGGTTGTCCACAGGCCGGTGGTGATCCACAGCGCTCTGCGGGCCCGGCCCGGCGGAGGCAGTCTGGCTGCGCGGTGACCGCATCGCGACCGTGATCACGACCACGATCGCAGAGGCGGTCCGCGGTCACCGCGCCAGACGGCAGCCGTACGGGAAGGGCCCGTACGCGTGTCCGCCCGGCGCCGGTGCGAGAGCCGGCGGGGGCCGGGCGAGGGAGGGAAGCGATGAACGAGACGATGGTGTGCGTGGTGGGCAACGTGGCGACGCGGCCGGTGTACCGGGAGACGGTGTCCGGTCCGGGGGCGAGGTTCCGGGTCGCGGTGACCGCGCGGTACTGGGACCGGGAGAAATCAGCCTGGGCGGACGGGCACACCAACTTCTTCACGGTGTGGGCCAACCGCCAGCTCGCCACCAACGCCGCGGCGTCCCTGTCGGTGGGGGAACCGGTGATCGTGCAGGGCCGGCTCAAAGTGCGCACGGAGACGCGGGACGGGCAGCCCGGCTGGATGTCGGCGGACATCGACGCGGTGTCGATCGGCCACGACCTCACCCGCGGCACCACCGCCTTCCGCCGCACACCCCGCCCCGAGCTGAATCCGGCGCCGGACCGCTCGGAGCCCAACTGGGAGACGGATGCGGCACCGACGCCACCGACCGAGGAGGAGACGTCACAACTCACCGTCGGCGCGACTGTCATGACGTGACATCAGAAGCCGCCGGGCTCCGGCCCCGTGGCTGACCGAAGCGAGGCTTATCGGCAGATGCATGCCGAACGTCCCAGGTGGATTTGTCGATAAGCCCTGTTCAGCGGCGCCCCGGCGATAACGATTCCGATTCGGATCATCGCTCCGACGCGATCACCGGCAAGCGCTGTCCGTGCGCTCCTTAGGATGCCGGGCATGGCTCCGGGGGTTCTTGGGGCCGGAGATTCTGCTGGTGGGACCGCCCCCCCCACATCAACGGGTCCTGCTCGGAAGGGAATTCGGTGTCTGTTTCGTTCGCCGCGCGGTTCCTGCGCGGACGTGGGTCGGCCCGCCTCGCCGCGGGGACGCTGGTGACCGGAATCGTCGCCACCACCGTGCTGGCCGGTGCGGGGACGGCGACCGCCGACGGCGGCGACGGGACGACGCCGCAGCGCAGTGGAGCGGTCGCGACCATCGACGGACTGAAGACCTACGGCGCGGCCGTCATACACGGGCCCGCCGGCAACACGCAGGTCTCGGCGGGGCTGTTCGAGATGTCCGTCGAGGGCGGCGGCATGCTGCAGACGTACTGCGTCGACATCCACACGCCCACCCAGCAGGACGCCCAGTACCACGAGACCGCCTGGAGCGGCACCTCGCTCGGCACCAACAAGAACGCCGGCCGGATCCTCTGGATCCTGCACCACTCCTACCCGCAGGTGAACGACCTGGCGGCGCTCGCGAAGAAGGCCGGAGTCCACGGCCAGCTCACGGAACAGGACGCGGCGGCCGGCACCCAGGTGGCGATATGGCGCCACTCGGACGACGTGAAGGTCGAGGCCCTCGACCCGCAGGCCGAGCAGCTCGCCGACTACCTGGAGAAGAAGGCACGCGACAAGGCGGAGCCCAAGCCGTCGCTGACCCTGGACCCGCCGGCCGTCGCCGGACGCCCGGGCGAGCGGCTCGGCCCGGTCACGGTCCGCACGGACGCGCAGACCGTGACGGTCTCCCCGCCGGCGTACGCCGCCACCACCGGCGTACGGATCGTGAACGACAAGGGTGAGCCGGTCACCACCGCCGCCGACGGCAGCAAGCTCTACGTCGAGGTCCCCGAGGACGCGGCGGCGGACACCGCCGAGGTGACCGTGCAGGCGGCGACGACGGTGCCGGTCGGCCGCGCCTTCGTCTCCGAGAGCCGCAGCCAGACGCAGATCCTGGCCGGGTCCAGCGAGTCGACCGTCTCGGCGACGGCGACCGCGACCTGGGCGGGGGAGGGGGCGATACCGGCGGTCTCGGCCCGCGAGAACTGCGCCAAGGGCGGTGTGGACGTCACCGTCGCCAACCGGGGCGACGCCCCGTTCACCTTCGAGCTGGCGGGCACGGAGTACACCGTCGAGGCCGGCGCCTCCGACACGGTGACGGTCCCGCTGAACGAGGACCGGCCGTACGACTTCACCGTCGTGGGCACGGACGGCTTCGAGCAGCGCTTCACCGGGGTGCTCGACTGCCGCACGCGGTCCGCCGAGACGGGCACGACGACGCAGACCCTGTCCGGCCCGACCGCCCCTCCCGTGACCACCGCGGTCACCGACGTCAACCTCGCCCAGACCGGTGCCTCCGGCATCACGCCGTGGATCACCGGCACGGCCATAACCCTGGTCGTCCTCGGCGGCGCGGCCCTGGTCATCACCCGTCAGCGCCAGAACGCCTCCGGCGGGGACGCCTGACGGACACGCCAGAGGGCCTCACCGGGTGACGGTGGCCAGCCAGGCGGCGAGTGTGCCGAAGTCGGCGGCCGCGAGGCCCCTGGCCGGGTCGACCCGGTGGAGCAGCGCGGGGCCGAGGTGGGCGGCGGCGACCCACTGGCGGTCCAGGGGGCCGATCTCGTCGTCGACCCAGATGAACGGCCGGCCGCCGGCCCGCTCGACGAGGGCGCGGGTCTTCCCGTGCAGGCCGCGCGGGGCCGCCTCGCCGGTGTCCGGCCACTCCAGGACGGGCAGCCTGGGCAGACCGACCAGCGGGGCGACGACCTCGTTCGCCTCCTCCATCCAGGTCGTGGCCCAGACGAGCGAGCAGCCCAGGGCGAGAAGACGCGTGCCGACGCGGGGGTCGAGCCGGCCGAGCAAGGGGTTGCCCCCGGCAGCCGCCACCGGAGCGGGGGCGCCGACCTGTGAGGACCGGGCCGACGACCCGAAGGGGATCAGGGGGCCGTCGACGTCGAGGAAGAGGAGAGGGCGCTCCTGCGAGCCGGTCACGACAGCACGGTAGCCCGCGCCCCGCGCCCGTGGGGAGGCGGCTGAATGCCGGGCCTGTGCTGGGCCGTGCGAGGTGTCCGTGTCGGCCGGTGGTGACGCAGAGTGAGGGGCGCAGTGTTCGGGGCGGCAGGGAAACCCCAGGTCAGAGGGGCCGCCGGTCACGCGTTTCCGCGCAGGGGTGGCGGTACGGCAAGATGGGGTGTATCTGCCCACTGCCAGATTTCAAGTTGCCGGACGGTTTCTCTTGGCTGAGTACATTTACACCATGCGCAAGGCGCGCAAAGCGCACGGCGACAAGGTGATTCTCGACGACGTCACCCTGAGCTTCCTGCCGGGAGCGAAGATCGGCGTCGTCGGCCCGAACGGCGCCGGTAAGTCGACGGTTCTGAAGATCATGGCGGGGCTGGAGCAGCCGTCGAACGGTGACGCCTTCCTCACTCCCGGTTACACCGTCGGCATCCTGCTCCAGGAGCCGCCGCTGAACGAGGACAAGACCGTCCTGGAGAACGTCCAGGAGGGTGTCGCCGAGGTCAAGGGCAAGCTCGACCGGTTCAACGAGATCGCCGAGCAGATGGCGACCGAGTACACCGACGAGCTCATGGACGAGATGGGCAAGCTCCAGGAGCAGCTCGACCACGCCAACGCCTGGGACCTCGACGCGCAGCTGGAGCAGGCCATGGACGCCCTGGGCTGCCCGCCCGGCGACTGGCCGGTGGCGAACCTCTCCGGTGGCGAGAAGCGCCGCGTGGCGCTGTGCAAGCTGCTGCTCGAGGCGCCCGACCTGCTGCTGCTCGACGAGCCCACCAACCACCTCGACGCCGAGTCGGTGAACTGGCTGGAGCAGCACCTCGCCAAGTACGAGGGCACCGTCGTGGCCGTGACCCACGACCGGTACTTCCTGGACAACGTCGCCGGGTGGATCTGCGAGGTCGACCGCGGCCGGCTGCACGGCTACGAGGGCAACTACTCCAAGTACCTGGAGACCAAGGCCACCCGCCTCAAGGTCGAGGGCCAGAAGGACGCCAAGCGCGCCAAGCGGCTCAAGGACGAGCTCGAGTGGGTGCGGTCCAACGCCAAGGGCCGCCAGGCCAAGTCCAAGGCGCGTCTGGCCCGCTACGAGGAGATGGCCGCCGAGGCCGACAAGATGCGGAAGCTGGACTTCGAGGAGATCCAGATCCCGCCGGGCCCGCGTCTGGGCAACGTCGTCGTGGAGGTCAACAACCTCACCAAGGGCTTCGGTGACAAGCTCCTCATCGACGACCTGAGCTTCACGCTCCCGCGCAACGGCATCGTCGGCGTCATCGGCCCGAACGGCGCCGGCAAGACCACGCTGTTCAAGATGATCCAGGGCTTCGAGGAGCCGGACTCCGGCACGATCAAGGTCGGCGAGACCGTCAAGATCTCGTACGTCGACCAGAGCCGCGAGAACATCGACCCGAAGAAGACGCTGTGGGCCGTCGTCTCCGACGAGCTGGACTACATCAACGTCGGCCAGGTCGAGATGCCGTCGCGTGCGTACGTGTCCGCGTTCGGTTTCAAGGGCCCGGACCAGCAGAAGCCGGCCGGTGTGCTCTCCGGCGGTGAGCGCAACCGCCTCAACCTCGCGCTCACCCTCAAGCAGGGCGGCAACCTGCTGCTCCTCGACGAGCCGACCAACGACCTCGACGTCGAGACCCTCGGCAGCCTGGAGAACGCGCTGCTGGAGTTCCCCGGCTGCGCCGTGGTCGTCTCCCACGACCGGTGGTTCCTCGACCGCGTGGCCACGCACATCCTGGCCTACGAGGGCGACTCCAAGTGGTTCTGGTTCGAGGGCAACTTCGAGTCCTACGAGAAGAACAAGATCGAGCGGCTCGGCCCGGACGCCGCGCGCCCGCACCGCGCCACCTACAAGAAGCTGACCCGGGGCTGATCTCTTGCGGCACATCTACCGCTGCCCGCTGCGCTGGGCGGACATGGACGCGTACGGCCACGTCAACAACGTGGTGTTCCTCCGCTACCTGGAGGAGGCCCGTATCGACTTCCTGTTCCGCCCGGAGAAGGACTTCAAGCAGGGGTCCGTGGTGGCGCGCCACGAGATCGACTACAAGCGGCAGCTCGTCCACCGGCACCACCCGGTGGACGTCGAGCTGTGGGTCACGCAGATCAGGGCGGCGTCCTTCACCCTCACCTACGAGGTGAAGGACGACGACGTGGTCTACGTCCGCGCGTCGACGGTGATCGTGCCGTTCGACTTCGAGGCGCAGCGCCCCCGGCGGCTCACCGCGGAGGAGCGCGAGTTCCTCCAGGAGTACACGGACGACGCCGCCGACGAGAAGGAGGAGGCCGTCGCCGCATGACGGTGCTCCACCTCGCCGACGAGGGGGAGGCCGCGGATCTCGCGGCCTTCCTGTCCCGGCTGCTGCACTACGACCGCGGCGCCGCCGTCCGGCTCCAGGCGGCCGGTACGGCGCTCGCCGTGTTCGGGCGGCCCCCGTCGTTCGAGGTGCTGGCGATCCGCGCGGTCCGGCTGGCCAAGCCGTACGAGAACGGGATCGACGTCACGCTGGACGTGACGGTGTCCGCGGGCGAGCTGCTGGAGACGGTGGACGAGTCCGCCGCCACGGCCGGCGTGCCCGCGGCGGTGACCGGTCCGCCGTGGGCTGGGGTGCTCCCGCCGCGCGGCGGCTGGCAGGCCGAGCCGGGCCTGCCGGAGCCGGGGCAGCTGCGGCGGCTCGTGGCCGCGTCGGTCGCGGAGTTCCGCTCCCGCACCGAGGAGCTGGCGCCCGAGGCCCGCACCCGGGCCGAACTCGACCGGATCGGGCGGGAGATATGGTCCCGCACGGTCGCGGGGACCGGCCTCCCGGTGCGGGCGGTGCACGCCGCCCAGTCGCTCGGCTTCCTGCGCGGCGACGACCAGGTGCTGTTCTCCTCCGGGTCCTGGCTGCGGCTGCGCACGCCCTACGGATCGGTCGCCGTACGCCGGGCGGGACTCGGCACCCTGGGGATCAGCGTCCGCTGAGGTACCGGGCGCCTTCCCCGCACCGGGTGCTTTCCCGGCACCGTGCGCCTTCCCGGTCCCGGGCGTCGTTCGGGTACCGCAAGCCGTCCAGGCACCGGTGAGCCGCAGAGGGCACTCGTACGCGCCCCCCCGGTGCTCAGTCCCGTTCGTCGGTGTCCGGGCGGACGGCGATGTGGTCCGGTTCCAGTTCCAGGGCCACACGGTCGCGCATGCCCAGGGCGGTGGTGTACTCGGCGGGCAGCTGGAGGCGGCCCGCGCGGTCCAGCATCGCGTACTCCCGGGCGACCAGCTTCTCGTGGCCGGTGGCCTCGTCCACCTCGCTGCGGCGCAGCACCTCCGTGGAGGTGCGGCCGTCGCGGATGGCGACCGTGCGGCTGACCTCGTTCGCCACCGTCTGGTCGTGGGTGACGATCACGACGGTCGTGCCGAGCTGCTCGTTCGCCGTGCGGAACGCGGCGAAGATCTGCTCCGCGGTGTTCGAGTCCAGCTCCCCGGTGGGTTCGTCCGCGAGCAGCACCGACGGGTCGCCCGCCAGCGCCACGGCGATGGCCACCCGCTGCTGCTGGCCGCCGGACATCTCGTGCGGGCGCCGGTCCCGGCAGTCCGCGACCTCCAGCAACTCCAGCAGTTCCAGGGCATGTTCGGTGCGGGCCCGGCGCGCCGACCGGAACCGGCCGCGGCGCCCGGCGAGCTGCATGGGCAGCGCGACGTTCTGCGCCGAGGTCAGATACGGCAGCAGGTTGCGGGAGGTCTGCTGCCACACGAACCCGACGACCTCCCTGCGGTAGGCGAGACGGTCCTTCGCGGTCATCGTGAGCAGGTCGCGGCCCGCCACCCGGGCCGCGCCGGCCGTGGGGGTGTCCAGCCCGGCGAGGATGTTCATCAGGGTCGACTTGCCGCTGCCGGACGCGCCGACCAGCGCCATCAGTTCGCCCTCCCGCACCAGCAGGTCCAGCCCCTGCAGGGCCTGCACCTCCACCCCGTCCGCGGTGAACACGCGGACCAGGCGGTCGCAGGTGATGAGCGCGTCATGGCCGTACGCGGGACGGTTGCGGCCGGCCGTGACGCGGTCGGCGAGGTCGGCCAGAGTGGGGTCCGAGGTCATCGGGGGCCTCCTGCGGGAAGGGAACGACGCGACACGGGGGCGGGCACGGGCACGGTCACCGGGCATCCCCGACCCTCAGCTCACGCACCGACCCGCGGCGCCCCGTCCACCAGGCCTGCACCGCCGCGATCCCGACGGTCAGGGCGACCACCGCCAGCGCCGGCACCAGCAGCGACACCGGGTCGGTGCGCAGCACCGCCCGCACCGCGAGCGAGGAGGAGGTGGAGACGGCGACGGTCGTCAGGTCGATGCCGGGCGCCAGCAGCCGGATCGCGGCCCAGGCGGTGAGGGTGCCGCCGAGCGCGGCGAGCAGCGCCTGCGGCAGCGACTCCAGGACGAGCAGCCGGCGGCCCTGCGCCCGGGTGAGGCCCATGGTGCGCAGCCGGGCCAGCAGCGCGGCCCGTTCGGGTGCGGCGCGCAGCAGGGTCAGCAGCAGCGCGAGCACGGCGTACCCGGTGCCCGCCGCGACCGCGGCCGCGTAGACGCGCTCGGCCCCGGACTGCAGCGGCGAGTCGACGAACGACGCGAGTTCCGCCGACCGCAGCACGACCCGCGCGCCACCGCCCGCCGCCTTCCGCAGCGCCGCCGGGTCGGCACGGTCCCCGGTGATCAGCAGCCCGGTGGGCCGGGTGAGCCCGCCGGACAGCACGGAGGCGTCCATGACCAGGAAGTCGTCCCCGGCGACCGCGGGCGTCCACTCCGTCACCGTCATGATCCGTACGGAGACCGCGGCGCCGTCCTCCAGGCGTACCTCGAAGGGCCGGGTGCCGAAACGCGCGACCATGCCGGGGGAGCCGAGGGCGGGGACGGCCTTCTTGCCGGAGGCCCGCAACGCGTCCGGGTCGAAGGGGCCGAGGTCCATGCGCCGGCTGAGAGCGGCGTAACCGTCGGGGTCCACACCGGCGAGTGCGACGGGGACCTGGTGGTTCGCGGCGCGGGCGCCGTAGCTCACGTTCACCGCGGTGACGTCCTCGACGCCGGACACGCGGCGGACCCGTTCGGCGACGCCGGCCGGCCGTGCCCCGAGGCCGTCGACGCGGGCGTCGGCGCCGACGGAGAGCTCCGCCGCGCGGGCACGGGCGTCGCTCACCCCGGCGAGCACCGACCCGCCGAACGCGGCCGTGGTCAGCGCGGTCAGCAGCGCGAGCAGGGGCAGCACCGCGGAACCGGACGCGCGTCCCGCACGGGCCAGCGACAGCGGGCCGACCACCCCTCGCATCCGGCGCGCCGGACGGGCCAGTCCGCGCAGCGGCAGCGGGTACAGGCGCACCATCACCAGGGCGGCGATCACGGCCACGAGCACCGGGGCCAGGGACACCAGTTCGTCCCCGGAGGCGGTGCCGTCGTCGGACGTGCCGCGCGTGCGCAGGGCCAGGACCGCGCCCGCCGCCAGGGCGAGCAGCGTCACCTCGGCGACCAGGCGCTTCCGGGACGGCCGGGCGCGGGCGACGTCGTCGCGGCCGGTGTGCACCCCCACCGCGCGGTGGGCGGCGACGGCCCGCAGCGGCAGCGCCAGCGCCGCGAGCAGGGCGACACCGCCGGCCGCGGCCACGGAGTACCGCAGCCGGCCCTGGCCGACGGCGAGCCGGGCGGCGAGCAGACCGAGAGCGGCGGCCGGCACGGCGACCACCGCCGTCTCCGCCAGCAGCCGGCCCGCCAGACCGCGCAGGGACACACCGCGGGCGCGCAGCAGCACGAACTCGGTACGGCGCCGCTGGGCGGCGAGCCCGCCCGCCATGCACAGAACCACGGCGGCGACCGTGCCGGTGCCGAAGACGGCCACGGCGACCAGCGGGCCGATGACCGAGCGGAGACCGTCGTAGTCGCCGAGCACCCTGTCGAGTTCGGTGTCCGCGATCAGGTACGGCGAGACGGCGGCGGAGGCCCGTTCCGACAGCGGACCCGACTCCAGGGAGGCGAGGGTCGACGTCAGCCGTTCCAGGTCACGGCCGTGCAGGGCGGAGAGGTCGGGCGCCAGGATCCAGTACCGCGCGGGGAACCCGGCCGTCCCCAGCAGGGACGGCCCCGCGTCCGGGGACACCAGCAGGGCACCGACCCAGAACACCCTGCGCTCCGGGTCGTCCGGGACCGACGCCAGGCTCGGGGTGCGCAGCAGGGGGACGGCGGACCAGTAGGCACCGCCCGGGTCGCGCGGGGTGACCAGGCCGGTGACGCGCACCGCCAGCGTGTCCTCCGCCCGGGGGAGATGGATGACCGATCCCACCCGGATGTTCAGCTTCGCCGCCGTCTCGGTGGACACGGCGGCCTCCAGTGTCCTGGTGTCCGGGCCGTTGTCCGCGGGGGCCTCCGGCAGCCGGCCTTCCCGGATCCGGGAGTGCTCCCCGAGTCCGGTCGCGGCGAAGAGGTGGAACTTCGGGTCGATCCGGTCCGGCCGGGACAGGAAGGGGTCCGGGGCCGGCATCCGCTCGGTGGTGCGGACACCCGCGGAGGACTGGTCCGCGTCGATCGGCAGCGACCGGCCGGGCAGACCGAGCAGCTTGGGGAACGGGCCGCGGACGGCGTCCCCGTCCAGTCGTTCGTTCCACGGTCCGGTGCTGGTGTACAGGTCGGAGTCCGAGGTCTGGAACTGGACGGTGGTGCGGGCCGGGCCGGCGGTCTCCAGCGCCCGGCGCAGTCCCGCGTCGTCGTACCGGTCGACCGCCGGCGGCAGCGCGGCGGCGAGGAACGCCGTCACCGCGACCAGCAGGGCGAGCGCCACCGCGGCGCCCGGAGCGGCCCGCAGCCGGGTGCGCACCCACGGCACGGTCACCCCGGACGGCACGGTCACTCCGGAGGCGGTCTCGCGCGGCCGCCGGGAGGGCCGTTCGGTCACCTCACTCACCTCCCCGGCCGCGCAGGGACGACACCGGGTCGGCCCTGCGCAGGGCCAGTACGGCCGTGATCGCGAGCGGGGCGGCGGCCACGGCGGCCAGCAGCGCGGCCACCCGCAGCGGCGGCAGCACCACCAGTACGTCCGGAAGCGGCCGGGTGGCGTCGGCGGTCAGCATGACCAGCGGGATCACCGCCCGGGCCAGCACCGCGCCGAGCAGGACGCCCACCGCGAGCGCCGTCCCGACCAGCACCCCGTACTCGACGAGGACCACCCGGGCCAGCCGTCGGCGGGAGGCTCCCAGGGCGCGGAGCACCGCGAACTCGGCGGACCGGTCCCGCAGCGCCCCGGCCGCGCTCACCGCGAAACCGACCGCCGTCAGGGCCGCGGCGGCGAGGGCCGCCGCGGCGAACGCGTTCCCCGGCCCGGCTCCGAACGGGTCGTCGCGCAGCTGGGCCGCGATCTCGTCGCGGACCACCACCCGGGACGGGTCGATGTCGGGCCGGTCCCTGAGCGCCGCCGCCACCGTCGCGGCCCGGCCGGGCTCGCCCGCCAGCCACCACTCGTTCGGCCGCACCGGGTCGCCCCGGCGGGCCTGGAGGGCCCGGTTGACGGAGCGCAGGTTCACCAGCAGGGCGCCGCCGTCGTCCGGCGTGCCCGACGGGGCGGTCGGCAGCTCCCGCACCGCCCTGACGAGCCGCACCGGGACGGTGTCGCCGTTGATCTCCACGTTCAGCCGCTGACCGATCCGGGCGCCGGTCGAGGCGAGGTACCGGTCCGTCGCCACGCCGTCGACCACGGGCACGGGCGGCTGCGGGACACGCAGCGCGATCGTGAGCGTCGAGGGCAGCCAGGACATGTCCGGCGGGACGGGCGCGGTGTCGTAGTCGACGGTGGCCGGGGCGCCGGTGACCATTCGCGGACGCACGCCGCGGCCGCCGGCGGGCATCGCGCCGCTGCCGTGGGCGGACGGCTGCCAGGGGGCCGACAGCTCCAGGGCGTGCCGCCGGCCGGCGGTGTCGGTGGCGGTCAGCGCGGTGAGGGCGAGCCGGTGCCGCCGGGTCTTCTCCGCCACCTGGTCCGAGTCCAGCTGGAACCCCGTCAGGGTCAGCGGGCCCGGCGGCCCCCCGTCGGCGTCCAGGAGGTCCACCGCGAGGTCGTGCGGCCGCCCGTCCTGGCGCAGCGGGCCCAACTCCAGCGCGTACGGGGTGCCGTGGGGGTCCTCCACGGTGGCGGTCAGGTCGGCCGTGGTGCCGTCGTCCGCACCGTGCGACGCGGCGGTCAGCACCAGCCGCGCGGTGTCGGCCGGGAGCCGGACGCCCGCCGTGGTGCCCTTCGGCGTCAGCTCGGACAGCGCCGTGCGCATCGGCACCTCCGCCAGGTCGGAACGCATCAGCAGGACGTCCGCGGCGTCGGAGGTGTCCAGCGCCAGCACCGTGGCCGTGCGCCTGCCGGACAGCGGCACGGTCGTACGGAAGGCGGGGGCGGACGCGCGGGCGCCGGGTGTCCCCGTGTACACCGCGCCGCGCCCCGGCCCCTCGACGCCGTTGGTCAGGACCCGCACGGGCGCGCCGGCCCGGAAGTCCGCCTGGTCGTCCTGCGAGCGCTGCCACGAGGAGCCCTGGGCGATCGCCAGCATGCCCAGCGCCACGGCGAGCACCATCAGCAGCACCGGGCCGGCCCCGCGCATCGGGCGACGGCTGAGCTGCCAGCCGGCCAGCGCCCCCGGCAGCCCGCGCCCACGGGCGGCACGGCGCTCGGCGAGCCGGGCCAGCGGCGGCAGCAGCCGCAGCGTCAGGACCGTGCCGGCCAGCAGGGCCAGCGCCGGGGCGACGACGAGCAGCGGGTCCACCCCGAGGTCCTCGCCGACGGCACCGGACCGGCGGCTCAGCTGCCAGTACGCCACTCCGGCCACCACCAGCAGTCCCACGTCCGCGCCCGCGCGCACCACGCCGGGCAGCGGCTTGGCGCGGCCGGGGCCGTAGGGGGTGGCGAGCGCGGGGAGGGTGACGGCCAGTGCGCAGCCGAGTGCCACGCCCACCGACACCAGCCACACGGCACCCTGTCCGGCGACCGTGCCGACGGAGGCGTCCAGGTGCAGCCCGATCCGGGCCAGCGCGCCCCGTCCGGCGAGCAGCCGCGTGAGGGGGCCCGCCAGCAGCGGGGCGCAGACGGCCGCGGGCACCGCCAGCAGCAGTGCCTCCAGGGCGGCGAGCCGTGCCACCCGGGCGCGGGAGGCGCCGCGGGCCCGCAACAGCCGGGTCTCGGAGGTACGTTCGGCGGTCAGCAGGCGGGCCACCAGGAGCAGTGCCGCTGCCGCGAGGAGGGTGAGCTGGAGGGCGATGACGAGCAGGGTGGAACGGGAGACGAACAGGGACCGCTCGATCCGGTCCAGCGTGGGGGGCAGTTCGCTGGTGACGGTCGCCGAGCCGTGCAGGGCCGGAGCGGAGGGCAGCGCTTCGACGCCCTCGGCCATGGCGGTGCGCAGTGCTTCGATCCGCCCGGTGGTCATCCCGGAGAAGCCGGCCGACGCCAGCCAGCCGACGGGACCCGCGCTGACCCGGTCCCCGGTGACCACGGAGGCGTCCGCGAGCAGCGGGCCGTAGGTGGTGTAGTGGTCGGTGACGATGCCGCGGCCGTTCAGCTCGTCGAGCTGCCAGTAGGGCGCGGAGGTGTCGACGGGCCGGTACAGGCCGGTGATCCGCACCTGTGCGGAGGGCCCGCGCAGGCGGTTCGCCAGGGTGAGCCGGGAACCCGGCCGCAGCTCCAGCTCACGGGCGGCGACGACGGGAAGGGCGACCTCGATCTCCGGGCCGGTGGGCCGCGCCGAGGGGGCGCGCCCTTCGGTGATCCTGACCTGCGTCCGGTCCAGCGCCGCGAAGTGCGTCAGGTCGGGCTCCTCGCCCCCGGCGCGCCCGCCCTCCCCCCGCAGGGAGAGCGGCAGGCCGTAGGGGCCGGACCTGGCCAGGGTGTGCAGCGTCACCGGCAGCCCGTCGAAGGCCCGTTCGGCGCCCTCGCGCACGGCGGTGTCGGCGGCTTCGCGACCGCCCTCGGGGAGGGCTTCGGCCTTGACGAGGAGGGTGGTGTCGGCGGCGTCACGGGGCGCCGTGAGGGCGTGCCGCAGGGCCGCGTCGCCGATCGTCGTGGAGTAGGCGGCGAGCGTCGCGAGAACGGCCGTGGTCAGCAGGACCGTGAGCAGGGCCGCGGCCAGCAGGGGGCGGTTCGCCCGTGCGCGGGCGAACACGAACCCCGCGGAACCCCGTGCGGCATCCACCCCGCGCCCCCCTGTTGTCCAGACCTCTCGGTGATGTTGTCAGAGGGGCAAGGCGAGGGGCATCGTCCGGTCTCCGCTTTTGACCTGATCGTGATCGGAATGCGGAGCCCGGTGACCGTTATGTGGCGGACGTGTGACGGGGAGGGTCGGCGGCCTGTCCCCGCGCGGGGTGCGTCAGGTCAGTCCGGGGAGTTGATCATCGAGGCGGCCGCGTAGGTCAGGTACTTCCACAGGGTCTGTTCGTGCTCCTCGGACAGACCCAGATCGTCCACGGCGTCCCGCATGTGCTTCAGCCACGCGTCGTGCGCGGCGCGGTCGACCTTGAACGGGGCGTGCCGCATCCGCAGCCGCGGGTGACCCCGGTTCTGGCTGTACGTGGTCGGACCGCCCCAGTACTGCATGAGGAAGAGCGTCATCCGCTCCTCGGCCGGGCCCAGGTCCTCCTCCGGGTACATCGGCCGGAGCAGCGGGTCCTCGGCCACTCCCTGGTAGAAACGGTGGACGAGCCGGCGGAAGGTCTCCTCCCCGCCGACCTGCTCGTAGAAGGTCTGCTCCTGAAGCGTGCCGCGCCGAATCTCTGTCACGCCGTCCATGGTCTCAGACACGACGGCATAGGACTCAAGGCCTAGGACCCCCCGGAGCCCTACCGTGGAGGGGTGGACGAACCCCCTGTGGACGGTGACGGCCTCGCCCTTGCGGCGCGGACGGCGCTGGTGCGGGAGATCGAGGCGAGCGGCGCCTTCGCGGCGGACCCGGTGTGGCGGGAGGCGTTCGCCGCCGTGCCCCGCCATCTGTTCGTGCCCTCCTACTACGTCGGCGTCAGGGGCGGGTACGAACGCCGGTGGGGCGAGCACCCCGACCCCGCCGCGCGCGAGCGGTGGCTGCGCGGCGCGTACGAGGACACCCCGCTGGCGATCCGGATGCGCGACGGCGAGCTGCTCTCCTCCAGCAGCCAGCCCTCCCTCATGGCGCTGATGCTGGCGGGCCTGCGCGTCCGGGACGGCCACCGGGTCCTGGAGATCGGCACCGGCAGCGGCTACAACGCCGCCCTGCTCGCCCACCGGCTCGGCGACGACTCCCTGGTCACCACGATCGATCTCGACCCGGAGATCACCGAGTCGGCCCGCCGGCACCTGGCGGCCGCCGGGCACCGCCCCGCCGTCGTCACCGGCGACGGGTCGCGCGGGGTGCCCGCACGCGCGCCGTACGACCGGATCGTCGCGACCTGCGCCCTGCCGGCGATCCCGCGCGCCTGGCTCGCCCAGTGCCGCCCGGGGGGCCGGATCCTCGGCCCGTTCGCCACCGGTCTGGTCGCCCTGACCGTGCGCGACGCCCGCCGTGCCGAGGGGCCGTTCCTGAACACGCCCGCCTACTTCGTGCCGCTGCGCGGCGCGGGCGGCCCCCCGCAGGAGCCGCCCGACCTGGACGGACTGCCTTCGGCGGCCCGGCGGAGCGACCTCTTCCGGTTCCTTCTCGAACTGACCGCCGGGACCCTCGGCCCCGGGGAGGCGTACGACGTCTGGGAACGCGAAGGCAGGCCGCAGCGCGAACGCTACGGCCTGACCGTCGACGCGGAGGGCGTTCGGGCCTGGCTGGACGGCCCCGCGGGGAGGCACGTCTGGCCGCTGCCGGAGCTCAGCCCCGGCGGATGGTGATCGTCGTCCAGGCGCCCACGTGCACCCGGTCGCCGTCCTGCAGCGGGATCGGGACGAACGGCTGGATGGGCTCCTCGGAGCCGTTGACCGTCGTGCCGTTCGTCGAGTTCTGGTCGACGACCGCCCAGCTGCCGTCCGGCTGCTGCACCAGCACCGCGTGCTGGTGCGAGACGCCCGGGTCCTCCGGCGGGGTGGACAGATCGATGTCGGGGGTGTCGCCGGTGGAGTGCCGGCGGCGGCCGATGGTGATCTGGTTGCCGGTGAGGGTGCGCTGCTGCTCGGGCGAGTACGCGGGCAGGTTCAGGCCCGCGGCCTCGGGGCCGGAGCGCTGCATCATCGCCATGAAGTAGTCGCGGTCCGGGCCGATGGTCGCGGTCCAGGTCACCGGGCCCTGCGGCTGCCGGGGCTGCTGCGGGTAACCGCCGGGTCCGGGAGGCGCCTGGGTGCCGCCGGGGTGCGGGTAGCCGTAGCCGCCGTGCCCACCGGGGCCGTTCGGACCGCCGGGGCCACCACGGCCACCAGGGCCGCCACCGGGACCACCGGGGCCGCCGGTCGGCGGGGAGATCACCCAGTCGTCGTCACCGCCGCCGAAGGACGGTCCGCCCTGCGGCGGGCGGCCGGTCTCCTGCGGGAAACCGGGAGGGGCCGGGGGACCGGAGTGGAACGCCTGCGGGGCACCGGGGCCGTTCGGTCCGCCGGGGCCGCCGGGACCACCCGGGTTGCCGCGACCGCCGGGGCCGGGCGGGGGCGGGACCGGGCGCGAGGGCTCGCCGCCGAAGCCGGGCGGACCCGGCGGGATCGGCTCGGCGGGCCGGTTCACCTGCGAGGGACGCGAGCCCTGGTAGTCGAACCCGTCGCCGCCGCCGTACGACGGACCGGGAGGCTGCTGCCCGAAGGGGCCGCCCGGACCACCGGGACCGCCATGGCCACCGGGTCCGCCATGACCACCGGGACCGCCGTGGCCGCCCGGACCGCCGGGGCCGGGCGCCGGCGGGCGCGGGGCGGCAGGGGTGTAGGAGGTCGCCGTGTTGGTGAGGAAGTTCCAGCGGCACTCCTCGCAGAACGGCGCACCGCCCTCACGCGGCGTACGGCACTGCGGGCACAGCTCCGGCTGGGCGCCGGGACCGCCCGGGCCGCCGTAGCCACCGGGGCCTCCCGGAGCGCCGCCGGGACCGCCGGGGGGCGGAGGGAATCCGTAGCCGCCGCCGGGTGCCGGCGGCGGGGGAGGAGGTGGGGGCACGGCACCCGCCATGCGGTGACCGCACACCTCGCACCAGTCGTCGGAACCCGACTGGTGTCCGTTCGGGCAGGTCGGCATGTCGGCGCTTCCCCCTCTCCTTTTCCGGCCGGTTCCGACCGGATTTCTCCGACCCCGAGGGGTCAGGCTCGTTTACTTACGGATCACTTCTTTACACGAACGGTCTTGGTCGACCGAGTCTCGAGTGTCATCTCATCGGCCTCCTCGACCTTCGCCTTCAGTCGCACAGTACCGGTCGCGGCGTCGACGACGTCCACCACCTTCGCGAGCAGTTTCGCAGTATCGGCGTTGCCGGACGCGCTCGCGAGCTGAACGGCCCGCCCCAGCTTGGCCGTTGCTCCGTCGGTATCGCCCACTTTGCGCAAATCCAGGCCCTGTTGGATGACTTCCGCCAGTTCGGCCTGACCTGTGTAGTGCGCGACCTGGGGGTTGATCGACGTCGACGCGGCCAGGTCGTCGGTCCACACGGCCCGCACCAGCCCTTGCGCGCCCAGGTTCTGCACACTGCCCCCCGGGTGCGGAATCACCAGCGACAGCCGCGCCGCCAGCATCTCCTGGCCGACGGCGGCGGGCGGGACCTCCACGCAGACGTGGTAGTCACGGGACTCGTCGCCCCAGGAACCGAGCGGGTAATCGCCCGCCCGGGGGCCCGCCTCGGTGCGGCGGGCGGTGAGTTCCTCCACCGTCGGGGCGACCTGCTTGACGAACTTCACCGTCGCCCCGGCCGGGGTCCACAGGCGCAGCGAGACGTCCGCGACCTCCTTGCCCATCGCCGTCTCCATCATCCGCGTGAAGTCGGCGGCCAGACCGGCCGGGTCGGCGACGATGTCGGCGGTGCCGAGGAGGGCCGAGGCGATGCCTGTGACTTCTTTCACTTCCCAGTCGGTGCCCACACCGCGCGCGTCACAGGTGAACCGTCCGGCGCAGGCGTCCAGGGCGGCCTTCAGATCCTCCGGCGTCTCGTGCTCGTTGCGGCCGTCGGTGAGCAGGATGCCGTGCCGGATCGCCACGTCCGCCGACGCCAGCAGCCGGTCGGCCCGGCGCAGCCAGGTCCCGATCGCCGTGCCGCCGCCCGCGCTCAGCTTCCGCAGCGCCTGCCTGGCCTGCTCCCGGGTCTCCGGTCCGGCGACTGCGAGACGCCCGTCGCCCGGGTACACCTCGCGCGCCAGGTGCGTCCCGCCGACCACCGCGAAGTGCACGCCGTCGCGCAGGGTGCCGATCGCGGCGGCCGTGGCGTCCCGGGCGTTGCGCATCTTGGTCGGCGGGTAATCCATCGAGCCGGAGCAGTCGACCATCAGGACCACGGCGGCCGACGGACCCTCGCCGGGCGAGTACAGGTGGGGTGCCGCCACCGCGCTGCCGATGGTGCCGCCGCCGGTCGCGGTCACCGTCACCACCGCGTTGACCTCGCGGCCGCCCTCCGGCAGGTACTCGTTCTGGTACACGTCCACCGAGAACTGCGGCACGTTCGATTTCGAGAAATTGGCCATGCCTGTTCGCTCCCCCTCCGGTGCCCCGACGGCGCGGGGCGACGACGAATCGACGGACCGGTCCCCTCCGGTCCGTTGCGGCTTCCCCGTGCGAGGCTCCCCGTACGCGGCCTCAGGCCGATCCTGCCCCCTGCGGGACGGCCGGGAACGGCACCAGCGCCACTGTTACGTTGTCGTGGCCGCCGCCGTCGAGGGCGTGACCGACGAGCACCTGGGCGGCGTGCAGCGGGCGCGCGGCGGCGTCGACGGGCACCACCTCGGCCATCTCGTCGGCGGACTCGGCGTAGTTCCACAGGCCGTCGGTGCAGACGACGACCACCCCGGGGCGGTCGGGCTTGAAGGCCGCGGTGTGCGGCTCCAGGTCGTAGGCGTCGGCGCCGAGCCAGCCGGTGATGGCGTGCGCGCGGTGGTCGGCGTACGCCTCCGCCTCGCCCATCAGACCCGCGGCCACCATCTGCGCGGCCCACGAATCGTCCTCGGTCAGCCGGGCCGGCGGGGCGGACCGGTCCACGGGGATCCAGTACGCGCGGCTGTCGCCGACCCAGCCGACGACCAGCAGGCCCGCCGTCACCACGGCGCCGACGATCGTGCAGGCGGGGGCGTTCTGCTGCGGGGCGTGCTCGCGGGCGCCGGCCGGCTGCTCACCGGCCAGCGCGTTGACCGCCTCGGAGGCGGCGAGGACCGCGTCGTGCATCGCCTGCTGCGGGTGCGTGCCGCGCGGCAGGGCGGCGAGCAGGGAGGCGTTCGCCGCGCGGGAGGCGGCCAGTGACGCCTCGTCGGGCCGGGTCGCCGAGGAGACACCGTCGCAGACGACCGCCACGTACACCGGGGAGCCGTCGGGCAGCGCGGTGGTGCCGACGGCGAAGGCGTCCTCGTTGCGGTGGTGCCGCAGTCCGCGGTCGCTGACCGCGGCCAGCGGGCCGCATTCCTGTTCCATGTGGTCCCGTTCGCGCGGCTGGGCGTGGCCGCAGTTCTCGCAGTAGCCGTCGTCGTCCACCCGGCCGGCGCGGCACGCCACGCACACGGCGGGCGCCGGACCGGCCTGCGCCGGCTCGGCGGCCACGCGCGGGTCCGGCGCCTGCAGCGGGTACTCGTCGGGCTGCGCGGGCTGGTGGGCGGGGGATGTGCCGGGTGCGTCCGGCGTGTGCGGGGCGTCCTGGGCGGGTGCCCCGCCGTCGGGCGCCCCCGACCGGTCACGCCGGTCGAAGCGGACCCCGGCCGCCGGGGCACCCGCAACGGGCGCGCCCTGAACGGCCGTCGGGGACACCGCGGCGTGGCCGGGCCGCGCGGGCGCACCCTGGACCGGAACGTGCCGGCCGGCCGCCGACTCGTGCGCCCCGGCCGCCACCGCGTGCGGATCCGCCGCCGGTACGTGCGTGCCGGAAGCCTCCGGCACGACAGGGGTGTCGGGCGCCGGCGCGCCCGCGGTCGCGACAGGGGCGGCGGCCGCCGCCGGACGGGCGGGAGCGCCGACCGCCGGGTCGGCCTGGGCCGCGGCATGCACACCGGGCGCCGCCGGGTGCGGGCCGGGGGCCCCCGGGCGGGCGGATGTGCCGGCCGCCGGGGCGTCGGTGGTGGGGGCGCCTTGGGCCGCGGCATGGACACCTGGCGCCGCCGGTGCGGGCCGGGGCCTGGGGTGGGCCGGCGTATCGGCCGACGGTGTCCCCGGGGCGGGGGCGTTCGGACCGGGAGCGGCCGGGTGGATGCCGGGCGCGGGCGCGCCCGGCACCGACGGCGGGGCGGCCGGGGGCGGTGGGGGTACGGCGCCCGCGGACTGCGGGGGCACCGCGCCGTTCAGGGCGATCGTGGGGTCGTCCGTCGGCCGGGCCGGAACCACCGACAGGTCGTATCCGCACGCACCGCAGAAACGATCACCCGACTCGAGGGGTTCCTCGCAGCTCGGGCATTTCGACAGCGCGGCCTGCTGGGGCATCTGCGACATCAACTACACCCACGTCCGGGGGCGGTAACGATTGGCACGTTCCACCAGGTCGATCCTCTCCTCGCCGCTGCGCGCCAGCCGGGCCAGCGTGCGGTACGAGCGCTCCAGACCGAAGCGCAGGCCACGCTCGTCCAGGCCGCTGCCGAGCAGCGTCCGCCCCCCGGCGGCGGGAGGAGCGGAACCCTGGCCCCCGGAGAGTACCCAGTCCAGTCCGCAACCGAGGACCTCCGCCGCCAACAGCTCGCGGCGCGCCGGATCCAGACCGTACGACTCCAGGGCCTCGACCTGCCCGGCGGCGGCCGTCAGGTCGTCCAGGTACGGCGCGTCGGCGGCGGTGACCGTCCGCCCGCGCAGCCGCGCCCGGACCGCCGCCACGCGGGCGGCGGTGTAGTGGATGGAGGACTCCGGCACCGACTCCAGCGTGTGTACGGCGCCCCGCCGGTCCCCGGCCGCCAGGCGCACCCGGGCCAGCCCGAACGCGGCGCTCACATGGCTCGGGTCGGTCGACCACACGAGGCGGTAGTACTCGGCGGCGTTGTCCAACTGGCCCAGCACCTCGGCGCACACGCCCAGCGCCAGCTTCGGCGCGATCTCGCCCGGGAAGGCGTCGTAGACGGCGTCGAAGGCGAGCGCGGCGCCCTCGTGGTCCCCGGTGACCAGGGCGGCGATGCCCCGGTACCAGACCACCCGCCAGTCGTCGGGGTCCTGCTCCTCCAGCGCGCGCAGCGCCTCCAGCGCGGTGTGCCACTCACCCGTCTCCAGCCGGGCCCGCACCTCGCGCAGCCGGGTCTCCGTCGACGGGCCGGGCGCCGCGGCCAGCGCGTGGACCAGCTCGGCCGGCGCGGACGTCAGCAGACCGGCGAGGAAACCGGCGTTGGGGTCGGAGGACTGGACGTGCGGGACGGGCAGCGCGAGGGCCGCCGTCGCACAGTCCACGGGCTTGACCAGGGCGGGGGTGGCCGGGGCGGGGCCGACGGCAGGAGGAAGAGGTGCCGCTCCGGCGGGCAGGGCGGGCGCGCCCCTGCGGCCCCGGGGAGGGCGGGCGCCGAGCCGGGAGACGTCACCGGCCGGCGCGGGGAACAACTCCGTGTCCGTCACCCGCACTTCCGGCCCGAACAGGGTCGACAGCGCCGGGCGCGCCTGCCCCGACTGGAGCGAGACGACCTCCCGCAGCACGCCCGTGAGCTGCTCGGCCATCTCCTGCGCGGAGGCGAACCGGCGCGCCGGGTCCGGGTCGGTGGCCCGCACCAGGAGCCGGTAGAAGGACTCGTACTGCCGGAACACCTCGATGTTGTCCGGGTCGGGCAGGGAGTCCGCGTAGACGTTCGTGTACCCCTGGAAGTCGAAGGTGAGGACGGCCAGCGTGCGGGCGACCGTGTACAGGTCGGACGCCACCGACGGGCCCGCCTCGGCGACCTCCGGCGCCTGGTAGCCGACCGTGCCGTAGATGGCCGACTCCTCGTCGTCCATCCGGCGCACCGCGCCCATGTCGATCAGCTTGAGCTGGTCCTCGGTCTGGATCGCGTTGTCCACCTTGAAGTCGCAGTAGAGCAGGTTGCGGCTGTGCAGATGGCCGAGCGCCTCCAGCGCCTCGATGCCGTACGCGCAGGCCTGCTCCACCGGCAGCGGGTCGCGCCTGCCCTCCGGTGTGCGGCGGGCGTTGGCGATCTCCTTCAGCGACTTGCCGCCGACGTACTCCATGACGATGTAGCCGTCGAGGGAGCCGGTGCGCTGGTCGAGGTGCTCCACGAAGTTGTAGATCCGCACGATGTTGGCGTGCTCGATCTCCGCGAGGAACCGGCGCTCGGAGATGGCCGCCGCCATCGCGTCCTGGTCACCGGTGTCGAGGAGACCCTTGAGGACCACCCAGCGGTCGGACACGGCACGGTCCACCGCGAGGTAGATCCAGCCGAGCCCGCCGTGCGCCAGGCAGCCCACCACCTCGTACTGGCCGTGCACCACGTCCCCGGCCCGCAGCTTCGGCACGAACGAGTACGGGTGGCCGCACTTGGTGCAGAACCCTTCCGTGCGTCCCGCCCGGCCGCTGCGGGCCCGGCCCACCGGCGCCCCGCAGTCCGAACGCGAGCAGAACCGCTTGCGCTCGGGCACCTCCGGGTCGTCCAGCACCATCCGCCGCGGATCCGGCCGCGGGATCGCCGGCACCTGCACCAGGCCCGCGCCCAGCCGCCCCCGCCCCGAGCTGCCCGCGCCGGTGCCGGAGCTGCGCACCGACACCGAGCGGCCCGTGGCCGTCCGGCCCGACAGCGAGCGGGAGAGCCGGCCGGACACCGAGCGGCGGGACTTCGACGACTGCGACGACGTACGGGAGCTGCGGCCGCTGCGCGCGCTGCCGCCGCCGCCCGCGCGGGCACTCTCCGAGCCCCGCGAGTCCCGGCCGCCCGCCGTGACGCCGGTCGGAGGCGAGACCACCAGGCCCGTCGGCGACACCACCGGGGCGAGACCGCACGTGTCGCAGTACAGCTCGCCGCCACCGACGTCCTCGTAGGCGCCCTCGCACTCGGGGCGCTGACAGGCCGTCCCCGCCGTCACGCCCGCGGGCGCCCCCTGGCTGCCCGGTCCGCCCGTACCGCCCGCCTCCCTCTCGACCCTCATGCGCCCGGCCCCCTCCGGTCGTCCGGCCGGGCCTGCCCCGGCACCCCCGTGGAGCCGGTGAGCAGTTCCGACACCGCCTGCTGGTAGCGCAGCACCGCCTGCTCGGCGGCGCGCAGATCGCAGGGCGCGCTCCACAGCATGCGGCGCGCCTTCTCGTACCGCTCCACCAGCAGCGGGTCCTCGGCCAGACCGTGCCGGGACACCTTCGCCTTGTACGCGTCGAGCCGGCCCCGCAGCTCCGCCCGGACCGCCAGCGGCGCGGTGACCGCCGTCAACGACTCGCGGGCGCGCAGCAGTTCGTCCTCCGCCTTCTGCTCCAGGGACTCCAGCAGCGGCGACAGCCGGTGCCACTGGGCGTGCCGGCGGTACTCCGCCGCAGCCGCCACCTGCTCCTGCAACGCCGTCGGCGGGCCGCTGACCGCCGGCACCTCCGTGGCCGCGATCTTCGCCAGCACCTCGCCGCGCGCCGTGCGGGCCTCGGCGAGGGTGCGGTCCGCGCGGGAGAGCACGTCACGCAGCCGGACGATGCGTTTCTCCGCGTCCTGCCGGACCGCCAGCACCGCGTCGATCTCGCGGCGCACGTCCTCCAGGGCGCGCGCCTCACGGTCGTACACCGTGGTGTCGGGCTTGCCGCCGCCCGGCGCCGAACTGCCCTCTGCCTTCTTCCAGAAGGCCAGCGGGTCGGAGACCACCTGCTCGCGCAGCCTCGTCAGCGTGCGGGTGATGCGCTCCAGGTCGTCGCCCGCCGGGTGCTCGCCCGGGCGCACCCCGACCGAGTGCGCCAGTGTGCTGGTGCGCCGCAGCTCCGCGGAGAGCAGATCGATCCGGGCGGGCAGCGCCGACCACACCGCGTCCGCGGCGACGACCATGTCCAGCGAGGCCGCGTACAGCTCGTTCATGCGGTCGACGAGGGCGGCGAGCGAGTAGCGCTCGCTGAGCACGCCCGGACCGCCGTGCCCGGCCGCCGCGTTGGCGGTCGCCGCCGCGCCGCCGGCCATCGTCACCGGCTCGCCGCGCAGCAGCTCCGTCAGCTCCACCAGGTCCTCCCGGCTGGACCAGCGGCGGCGCGAGCGGATGTCCCGGGCGGTGCGCAACGCGTCCGTGTACGCGTCGAAGTAGGTCCACAGCAGCGTGATCGCCGCCTCGGTGGACGTCCACCGCTCGGCGGTGACGCCCGTGAGCCGGGCGCCCTCCAGCAGCCGTCGGCCCGCGTGGTCCTGCAGGGCGAGGAGCGAGGTCTCGATCGCCTCGTGCTCCGCGCCGAGCCGCGCCAGCGCACGGTCCACCTCGTCCCGGTCCATCACCGGCCCGGCGGGATCCGTGTCGGCCATCGATCACCTTTCGCAGCGGGGTGGGTTCGTGTCGTGCGTGGGGGGCGGGCGGGGTGTCGTGGAGGGGCGGCGGGGCGCCGCCGCGTAAGGGTCAGTCGCGGCGCAGGTACTCGGGGGCCGGGGGCCTGGAGGCGGTGGGGTCGTCGTCCATCGTGGCGGACAGCCACTTCGTGTACGAGGCCTGCCAGCCGGCCGCGGTGTCCTGCCGGAAGTCCACCAGGATCTGGTTGACCCGGCGGACCAGGTCGTCCGCGTCCTTCTTCATCGCCACGCCGTAGTACTCGGTCGTGAACGCCTCACCCTTGAGCTCGACCGTCGGATCCTGCGCGGCCTGACTGGCCGCGAGCGCGCCGTCGTTGACGACCGCGTCCACCTCGCCGAGCTGCAGCCGCACCAGGCAGTCGAGCTGGTTGGGCACCGTGGTGGAGATGTCCGCGGACGCCGGCAGGGCGCCGCTCCTGCGGTCCTCCTCCAGCTTCGCGTGCGCCGTCGAGCCCTTCGCCGTGCATATCCGGCGGTTCGCCAGGGTCTCGTCGTACCCCGCGACCGGGGAGGACTTCGGCGCCAGGACCTGCTGGCCCGTCTTGAAGTACGGGGCGGAGAACGCCACTTCCTGCAGGCGCGAGCAGTTGATCGTCATCGTCCGGACGACCAGGTCCACCCGCCCGTCCTGGATCGCCGGGATGCGCTGGTCGGTGGGGATCGCCTTGAACTGCACGGCGTCCGGGTCGCCGAGTATGTCCTCGGCGATGCGGTGCACCAGGTCGATGTCGAAGCCTTCGAGGCGGCCGCTCACACCGCTGTTGGGGTCGCGGTAGCCCCAGCGGTAGCTGTTCTGGTCGACACCGACGACCAGCTTGCGCTTCTCGCCCTGACGGTTCTTGATCGCCGCGATGGTGGGGCCGTCGGCGGAGGACGGCGGCAGTGTCTGCTTCTCCGGGGCCGTGCAGGTGTCCGCGGCGCGCGCCTCGGCCGTCAGCGCCCGCGTGGCCCCGTCCCCGGCCGGGCGGGGCGCGCCCGCCTGCGAGGCGACCGAACCCGTGCAGGTCAGGGCGAGCGCGAACACCAGGGCGAGGGCGCAGGCCGCCGCCATCGCGCCCACACCGCCCCAGCCCTTCAGGCGGATCCGCAGGTGGCGTGCGTGCATCGTCATGGCCCCCTTCGGTTTCGTCGTCCGCCGCCCGCTCATCGGTACTCCGACAGCCTGCGGCCGATGCCCAGCACCGCTCCCGCCGCGCCCAGCACGCCGAGGACCGCCGCGCCGGCCGGCAGGCCGGTCAGCGCGTCCCGGCCGGCACCGGCGGCCTCGGCGAACTCGGTCTCCTCGTGCGCCAGCGCCGTCGCCAGGTTCTTGTCGACGCTGTCGAAGCACTCGCCCGTCGCGCCCTTCGGGCCGATCACCATGTCCAGCGCCTGCTGGTAGTTGCCGTTCTCGTCCTGCTCGCGGGCCGCCGCGTGGCGCTTCTTCCACTCCGTCATGTTGCTCACGGCCGCGGTGACCGGCTGCGCGCCGGTGGCGTCGTCCGCGAGGCGTTCGGCGACGGCGAGGCCCTTGCCGAGTGCGTCCATGTCGCGGCCGAAGTCGTGGTCGTAGGCGTCGAGGGTCTCGTCGCCGACCTTCTTCGTCTCGGCGCCGCGGGCGACGAGCGTGAGGTTCTCGTTGCCGCGCGCCTTGAGCGAGGCGATGCGCGCGTCGTGCAGCACGTCGAGCGAGCGGACGCCGTGGTCGTAGGACGCGTCGAGGTGCGAGCGGGCCAGGGCGTGTCCGGCCGTCAGCCAGAGCAGCACGATCGCGGTCGCGGCGGTGGCCGCGACCAGACCGTGGTTGAGGACGCGGTGGGTGCGCAGGTAGGTGCGGCGCTGGGCCCAGGCGAGGGCGGCCAGCGCGGCCAGTCCGAGGGCGATCGCGGGCCAGGGGTAGGGGGTGGCGTCCGCGTAGTCCGCGCGCAGGCGCTGGTTCTCCTTGGTGTACAGGTCCTGCGCGGCCGGCAGCATCTCCTGCTGCATCTTCTCGTTCGCGTAGCGCAGGTAGGCACCGCCCACCGGGTAGCCCTGGCGGTTGTAGGTGCGGGCGCGCTCCACCAGGCCCTTGTACTCGGGGAGCAGGCGGTTGAGCTTGGTGATGGTGTCCGTGGAGGGGGAGCCGGGGGCCGCGTTGGCGGCGGCGTTGACCAGCTTCCCGGCGGCGGTGCGGATGTCGCGTTCGTAGCGGTCGCGGGTGGCGGCGGTCTCCTGGCCTCCCGCGAGGAAGCCGCTGGACGCGGCGGTGTTCGCGTCCGCCAGGGAACGGTAGATGTCGGCGGCGTCCGAGGTGAGCGGCTGGCTGCTGGTGAGGACGTCGTCGGCGGCCGCGGCCCTGTCGGTCATCTGCCACGCGGTGACCGCGCCGAACGTCACGACCAGCGCGGCCAGGACCGCGCCGATGATGCGGAGGCGGCCCGGTTCCGTGGTGGCGGCGCGGCGGAGCTGGTCCACGCCCTCGGCGAAGGCGGTGCGGCGGGCGGGGGGAGGCGCCGCGGTGGTGGGGGCGGGCGTGGTGCCGGGGCCGGTTGCGGAGGCGGGGGGTGCGGCGGGTGCCGTCGGCTGCGGTGGGATCGCGGGCAGCGTGGGTGGCGCGCCGGCGTTCGGTGTGTGTGTCATGTGACCTCCCCCGTGGTCATCCTCCGCGGCAAGTATCGCCGTCGGGGGCGGCATCCGCACCGGCCTTGGCACGATCTTGATCCAAATGCAGTGTGATGGCCGGAAGTTCCGGGCCGCCGCACCCACCCTGCCCAGGAACACGCCCGGGAAATCCGTTCGGTTCCGGGGGCGGGGCGGGGCGGGGTGCGGGGCCGCCTTGCGCCGCGCCCACGGGCGGTGGGCAGGGCGCCGTCGGCGGCTCACCCGTAGTGCGCGCGCAGGCGGGCGTGGGTCTCCGGTGGGGCCGACACGTGGTCCAGGCCGAGGAGCGCCGCTCCCAGGACGGGGGGCGCGGTGATCACTCGAGGTACGGCTCGGGGGGCGCGGGCTGCCAGTCGGGTGCGGATGCCGTCGATGAGGAGGGGGTGCCGGGCCGCCAGGACGCTGCCGCCCAGGAGGACGGGGGTCTCCTCGTGGAGGAGGTCCAGGCGGGTGAGGGCCACCACGGCCATCGTGACGATCTCCGTGGCCTGGCGGTCGACGACGGCGCGGGAGACCGGGTCGCCCTCGGCGGCCGTGGCGAACAGGACGGGGGTCGCCTCGTGGCGGCGGTGGGGTGGGATGTGCTCGAGGTGCAGAGCCTCTATGAGGGCGGGCATGTCGGGGACGCCGAAGTGGGCGGGGAGGGTGGTGGTCAGGGCGGTCTTCTCACCTCGCCCGTCGTCGGCGCGGGCCGCGTGCCACAGGGCCTCCTCGGCCAGGGCCCAGCCGCCGCCCCAGTCGCCGGAGATGCGGCCGACCGCCGGGAAGCGGGCGGTGCGGCCGTCGGGGCGCATGCCCACGCAGTTGATGCCCGCGCCGCAGACCACCGCGACCCCGCGGGGTTCGGTGACGCCGGCGCGGAGGATCGCGAAGGTGTCGTTGCGGACCTCGACGGTGGTCGCCCAGGCGCGCGAGGTGAGGGCTTCGGTGAGTTGCTCCTCCTCGGCCGGGAGGTCGGCGTTGGCGAGGCACGCCGAGACGTGGGCCACCTCGGGGGTGCCGGCCGCGGTGAGGGCCTCGGTGACCGTGGTGGAGAGCGTGGCCATGGCCGTGTCCAGGCCGTCCGCGGGTGGGCGGAAGCCTCCTCCCCGGGCCGTGGACAGCACCGTGCCGTCCGCGCCGATCACCGCCACGTCCGTCTTGCTGTTGCCCGCGTCGACGGCGAGGACGGATGCGGTCAGGCCCACGTGAGGTGCTCCCGGTTGTGTGCGATCAGGTCGTCGGTCAGCCGGTCCGCGTAGGCGTACTGGCCGACGAGGGGGTGGGCGAGGAGGGCGCGGAAGACGCGGTCCCGGCCGCCGTGCAGGGCCGCTTTCAGGGCGAGGTCCTCGTAGGCGGTGACGTTGGCCATCAGGCCCGCGAACAGGGGGTCCACGGGGGCGACGGGGAGAGGGCGGGCGCCCTCGGCGGTGATCGTGGCGGGGACCTCGACGACCGCGTCGTCGGGGAGGAAGGGGAGGGTGCCGTTGTTGAGCGTGTTGACCACCTGGTGCTCGGAACCGGCGCCGCGCAGCAGGGCCGCGGCCAGGTCGACCGCCGCCTCGGAGTAGAAGGCGCCGCCCCGCCGGGCGAGGAGGGCGGGCTTCCGGTCCAGGGCGGGGTCCGCGTAGAGGGACAGCAGCTCTTTCTCCATCGCCGCCACTTCTGCTGCGCGGGAGGGCTTGGTGCGCGCTTCCTCCACCACCTCGTCGTGGGCGTAGAAGTAGCGGAGGTAGTAGGAGGGGATCACGCCCAGGCGGGTCAGGACGGGGCGGGGGAGGCGGAGGTCGGCGGCGATCGTGTCCCCGTGGTCGGCCAGCAGGCGGGGGAGGACGTCCTCGCCGTCGGGGCCGCCGAGGCGTACGGCCGTCTCCCAGGTGAGGTGGTTGAGGCCGACGTGGCCGAGGTGGACGTCGGCGGGGGCGGCGCCGAGGAGCGCGGCGAACTTGCGCTGGAGGCCGATGGCCACGTTGCACAGGCCGAGGGCCCTGTGGCCGGCCTGGAGCAGGGCGCGGGTGACGATGCCGACGGGGTTGGTGAAGTCGATGATCCAGGCGTCGGGGTTGGTGCGGCGGACCCGCTCGGCGATGTCCAGGACGACCGGGACCGTGCGCAGCGCCTTGGCCAGGCCGCCCGCGCCGGTGGTCTCCTGACCGACGCAGCCGCAGTCCAGGGGCCAGGTCTCGTCCTGCAGGCGGGCCGCCTGGCCGCCGACGCGCAGCTGGAGCAGGACCGCGTCGGCGCCGTCCACGGCCGCGTCCAGGTCGGTGGTGGTGGTGATGCGGCCCGGGTGGCCCAGGCGGGCGAAGATGCGGCGGGACAGCGGGCCGATCAGGTCCAGGCGGTCCGTCGCCGGGTCGGTGAGGACCAGCTCGGTGATGGGCAGGACGTCCCTCAACCGCGCGAAGCCGTCGATGAGTTCGGGGGTGTAGGTCGAGCCTCCGCCGACCACGGTGAGTTTCATGCGTTATCCCTTGACTCCGGTGAGGGTGACACCCTCGACGAACGCCTTCTGTGCGAAGAAGAACACGAGGATGACGGGCGCCATGACCAGAACGGTGGCGGCCATGGTGAGGTTCCAGTCGGTGTGGTGGGCGCCCTTGAAGGACTCCAGACCGTAGGAGAGGGTCCAGGCGGCCGGGTTCTCCGAGGCGTAGATCTGCGGGCCGAAGTAGTCGTTCCAGGCGTAGAAGAACTGGAAGAGGGCGACGGCCGCGATGCCCGGTTTCGCCATGGGCAGCACGACCCGCAGCAGGGTGCGCAGTTCGCCGCAGCCGTCGACCTTCGCCGCGTCCAGGTACTCGTCGGGGATCGTGGTGAGGAACTGGCGCAGCAGGAAGATGGAGAAGGCGTCGCCGAAGGCCATGGGGATGATCAGCGGCCAGAGCGTGCCGGAGAGGTCCAGTTGCTTCGCCCAGAACAGGTACATCGGGATGACGACCACCTGGGGCGGCAGCATCATCATCGCGATGACCAGCATCAGGGTGAGGTTGCGGCCGCGGAAGCGGAACTTGGCGAGCGCGTACGCCACCGGAACCGAGGAGACGACGGTCAGCAACGTGCCGAGGCCGGCGTAGAGCAGGGTGTTGCGCCACCAGGTGAGGAAGCCGGGGGTGTCGAACACCTCGCGGTAGTTGCCCCACTCCCAGGTGCGGGGAACCAGGTCACGGGTGAGGGCCTGCTGGTCGCTCATCAGCGAGGTGAGGACCACGAAGACGAACGGCAGCACGAAGAAGAGGGCGGCGGCGATCCCCAGGGAGTGGACGGCGATCCACTCCAGCAGGGCGCGGCGGCGGGCGGTGCGCCGCGCGGGGGACGGGGGCGCGTCGGACCGTACGGGACGCTCCAGCAGCTGGGTCATGGTCAGTCACCTGCCTGGACGAGTCCGCCCCGGCGCCTCATCAGCAGCGCGGTGAAGGCCATGGCGAGGGCGAAGAGCACCAGCGCGACGACGCAGGCGGCGCCGTAGTCGAAGCGCTGGAAGCCGAGGTTGTAGACGAGCTGGGGCAGCGTGAGCGTGGACTTGTCCGGGTAGCCGGGCTCGAACTGCTGGCCCGAGCCGCCGATGATCCCGGACGCGACCTTTCCCGCCACCAGGGGCTGTGTGTAGTACTGCATCGTCTGGATGACGCCCGTCACCACGGCGAACATCACGATCGGTGAGATGTTCGGCAGGGTGACGAAACGGAAGCGCTGCCAGGGCGAGGCGCCGTCCAGCTCGGCGGCCTCGTACTGCTCCCTGGGGACGTCGAGCAGCGCGGCCATGAAGATGACCATCAGGTCGCCGACGCCCCACAGGGCGAGCGCGGTGAGGGCGGGCCTGGACCAGGCGGGGTCGGTGAACCAGCCCGGTGCCGGCAGCCCGAGGCCGTCGAGCACCGAGTTGACCGGACCGGTGCCCGGGTTGAGCAGGAAGACGAAGGCGAGGGTGGCGGCGACCGGCGGGGCCAGGTAGGGCAGGTAGAAGAGGGTGCGGAAGACGCCGACGCCGGTCCTGAGCCTGGTGACCAGCAGGCCGACGCCCAGACCGAACACCACCCGGCACGTCACCATGACGAGGACCAGCCAGAGCGTGTTGCGCAGGGCCGGCCAGAACAGGGGATAGTCCTGGAAGACGTAGGCCCAGTTGTCCAGGCCCCGGAACTCGGGGGTGCCGAAGCCGTCGTACTTCATCAGGGAGAAGTACACGGTGGACACCAGCGGGTAGGCGAAGAAGACGCCGAACCCGATGAGCCAGGGGGACAGGAAGGCCACCGTCCGGAGCGCCGACCGGCGGCGCTTCGCGCGGAGCGTGTACGCGGACATCGGGCTACTTCGCCTGCTCGATGTCGCGGTCGATCTGCGCGGCGGTCTTCTCCAGCCCCGCCTTCAGGTCCTTCACCTTGCCGGACTCGTACTGGTACCCGAAGTCCTGGAGCGTCGTCTGGTACGTCGAGCCGTTGACGGAGGCCGGCGGGGTGTTGGACTCGGGGTGCCGAGCGATGTCCAGGAAGGTCTTGAAGGCCGGGTCCGTCTTCAGGTCGGGGGACTTCAGCGCCTCGAAGGTCGAGGGAACGTTGTGGATGGCGTTGGCGAAGGAGACGACGGCCTCGGTGTCGGTCGTCATGAACCGCACCAGCTCCCACGCGGCGTTCTGCTTCTCGCTCTGCGGGGCGATGCCCATGATCGTGCCGGACAGGAAGCCCTTGCCGTACTCGTCCGCCTCGTCGTCGGCGACGGGCATCGGCGCGGTGCCGATCTCGAAGTCGACGCCGGCGTCCCGCGCCATGCCGAGCCGCCACTCGCCGTCGAGCTGCATGGCAACCTGACCGGTGTGGAAGGGGTGTTCGGCACCCCACTCGTCGCCGAAGGTGTTGCGGTACTTCTCCAGCTTCGCGAACCCGCCGAGGTCGTCCACCAGCTTCTTCTGGTACGTGAACATCTCGGCGAACGCCGGGTCCTCGGCGACGGCCGACCTGCCGTCGGCGTCGAAGTAGGCGTGGTCCCACTGGGACATGTAGTGGTCGACGACCGTCTCGTAGCCGTGGTAGTTCGGCATGAAGCCGAGCTGCTCGTAACCGTCGCCCTTCGTCTTGGTGAGCTTCTTGGCGACCTGCGCGAACTCCGACCAGGTCCTGGGGGGTTCGGTGATGCCGGCCTTCGCGAAGGCGTCCTTGTTGTAGTAGAGGCCGTAGGCGTCGCCGAGCAGGGGGAGGGCGCAGCGGGTGCCCTCGAACTGGGTGTAGTCCAGCATCGGCTTCGGGATGATCGCGTCCAGGTCGAGCTTCGACTTCTCGACGAAGGGCTCGAGGTCGGCGAAGGCGCCCGAGGAACAGAACTTGCCGACGTTGGACGTGGTGAACGAGGAGACCACGTCCGGGCCGTTCGAACCGCCCGCGCGCAGCGCCTGGTTGAGCTTGTCGTCGTTGATGTTGCCGACGACCTTCACCTTGATGTTGGGGTGCGCCTTCTCGAAGCGGTCCACGACGTCCTGGACCGCCTTCACCTCGGCGGGGGCGCTCCAGCCGTGCCAGAAGGTGAGGGTCGTCCTGGCGTTCGGGTCGTCGCCGGCGCCGGACCCGGACTGGCCGGTGCAGGCGGTGGTGAGCAGGGCGAGGGAGGCGGTGGCGGCCAGCGCGAGCGTCGCTTTTCTGGATATTCCGGGCATGACGGAGCTCCCTGGGGCGAGGTGTGGGACGGGGTGAGGTGAGGGACGGGGTGAGGAAGGCGCGGTGCGGGGCGGGTGGGAAGGGGCGGGGTCAGCGCGAGGTGTCGAAGACCTCGTTGCGGGTGGCCGCGAGCGCGCTCTCCAGCGCGCCGCGCAGCACGGGGTGTTCACGGACGCCACCCAGGACGAGCCGGGGCCGGGAGGCGGCCAGCTCCTCCAGCTCGTCCCGGACCAGGTCGCGCAGCACCGCGCCGCCGGAGGTGAGGGCGGTGCCGCTCAGGACGACGAGCGCGGGATCGAGGACGGCGACCAGGGAGGCCAGGCCGGTCGCCAGACGGGTGGCGTAGGTGTGCAGCAGGGTGCGGTGCGGTTCCTCGTCGGGGCGGGCCGCGGCGCGCTCCAGCAGGGCGGCCGCCGCCTCGGTGTACGGGCCCTGCGGGACGTCCGGCACGCCCAGCTCGCGGGCCAGCCGCGGCACCGCCTGGGCGCCGGCCAGCTCCTGGTAGCCGCCGCTGTTGGCCTTGGTGACCTGGCGGACCAGCGGCGTGCCGGGCACCGGCAGGAAGCCGACCTCGCCGGCGCCGCCGGTGAACCCCCGGTGCAGCCGGCCGCCCAGCACCAGGGCCGCCCCCAGTCCCTCCTGGCTCCACAGCAGCACGAAGTCGTCGTGGTCGCGGGCCGCGCCGAGCCGCCGCTCGGCCACGGCGGCGAGATTGACGTCGTTCTCGTACTCGAACGGCATCGGCAGGGCGGCGGCCAGTTCGTCGAGCAGCGTGGGGGAGTGCCAGCCGGGCAGGTGGGAGGCGTAGCGCAGGCGGCCGGTGTTCGGGTCGAAGGCGCCCGGGGTCCCTATCACCAGGCGGTGGACGTCCGCCCGGGTCAGTCCCGCCGCCTTCACCGCGCCGTCCAGGGCGTCGGTGACCTGCTGGACCACGGGCACGGCGGGCCGGCGGCCGGGGGTGGGCAGTTCGTGCCGGCCGACGGTGCGGCCGGTGACGTCGGCGACGGCCGCGAGGACGCGGCGCGGGTTCACGTCGAGTCCGGCGGCGTACGCGGCGGCCGGGTTGACCCCGTACAGCTGGGCGTTGGGGCCCGGGCGGCCCTCGGTGGTGCCGGTGGCGAGGACCAGGCCGGCGGCCTCCAGGCGGGCCAGGAGCTGGGAGGCGGTCGGCTTGGACAGGCCGGTGAGCTTGCCTATCCGGGTCCGTGACAGCGGTCCGTGCTCCAGCAGGAGGTCCAGGGCGGCGCGGTCGTTCATGGCGCGCAGGACGCGCGGGGTGCCCGGCGTACCGGCTGTTCCTGCCATGGGGTGCGACACCTGCCCTTCGTCGACTGCACAGTTTCTCAAGCGGCCGGTCAGGACGTCCATCCCGGACCGACGCCGGGACCACTGTTAGGAAAGTTTCCTGTCGGATGGGGAGGAAGGTAAGCCCGGCGCGGAGCGGGCGTCAAGAGGCGTCGTCGGCCGGAACGGCAGGGAACGGAAAGGGGCGGCACCCGGGACCTCCCCGGGTGCCGCCCCTTCACGGGCCGGCGGCTACTTCGTGGTGCTCGTCGGCGAGGGCAGCGGGGAGGCGGCCATGGACTGCGGGGACACCGTGCTGGCGTAGGCGGACGGGGCGGCCACACCGGCCGCGGGGTCGCCGGCCGGGGCGTCCTCGGCGGCGGTCGCGCCGCCCACGATGCGGATGCCGTTCGCGTCGAAGGCGCGCTTGATGCGCCAGCGCAGCTCCCGCTCCACGGTCAGCGACTTGCCGGGCATGGTCTTGGCGGAGACCCGCACCACCATCGAGTCCAGCAGCACCGAGTCCAGGCCGAGCACCTCCACCGGGCTCCACAGCAGCTCGTTCCAGGGCTCCTCCTTGCTGGTGCGCTCGGCGACGTCGCTCAGCACGGACTTCACCTTGTCCAGGTCCTCGTCGGAGCGGACCGTGACGTCCACGTTGGCGGTGGCCCAGCCCTGCGAGAGGTTGCCTATGCGCTTGACCTCGCCGTTGCGGACGTACCAGATCTCGCCGTCGACGCCGCGCAGCTTGGTCACCCGCAGCCCGACCTCGATCACCTCACCGGTGGCCACGCCCGCGTCGACGGTGTCGCCGACGCCGTACTGGTCCTCCAGGATCATGAAGACGCCGGAGAGGAAGTCCGTGACCAGGTTGCGCGCGCCGAAACCGATCGCCACACCGGCCACACCGGCCGACGCGAGCAGGGGCGCGAGGTTGATCTGGAAGGTGCCCAGCACCATCAGCGCGGCCGTGCCCATGATCAGGAACGACGCCACCGAGCGCAGCACCGAGCCGATCGCCTGGGACCGCTGGCGCCGGCGCTCGGCGTTGACCAGCAGGCCCCCGAGTCCGCCGCTCTCCATGGTCTGGCCGGTGCGGGACATCCGGTCGACCAGCTTGGTGATCGCCCGCCGGACGACCACGCGCAGCACCGTCGCGATCACCAGGATGAGCAGCACACGCAGCCCGATGGCGAGCCAGGTCGACCAGTTCTCCTCGACCCAGCCGGCCGCGCTGGTGGCGCTCTCCTGGGCGTCCTGGAGCGAGGGGACCCGTGGCGTCTCCGACTCCGAGGGGGTCGGCGAGGGATCGGCGGCCGACAGGACGACGGGCAAGGACACGGCGGGTACCTCCAGGTGCACGTCCGCCCCCCGGTGCTGCGGTCAAGGTCTGCAAGGTCACGAATGGGTCACCGGCAGGGGCGGAACCACCACACTAACGGGGCATTGTGGCGGGACCGGCGGGATGTGTGAAGAAGAGACCCCGCTCACCTGCGCTTGAACCGGCCGTGATCCTGGGGATGAATCGAGATGTGGTCGAAAACACTCCCAGCCCGTTACCGGGACATGGTGGCGCGTTCACCAGGCATGAGGGGAGACTGACTACGGATCGTCCCGGCGCGAGCCACGCGCCGCCGGCGTACAAGGAGGCCGTCCGTGCCGCATGTCCTGGTCCTCAACGCGTCGTACGAGCCGCTCGGCGTCGTACCGCTCCGCCGCGCGCTCGTGCTCGTCCTCGAGAACAAGGCAGTCTGCCTCGAGGAGACCGGCGCCTATCTGCACAGCGCCACCGTCACCGTCCCCGCCCCCAGCGTGGTCCGGCTCAAGCGTTTCGTGCGGGTCCCCTACCGGGGTCCCGTTCCTCTCACCCGCAGGGCGCTGTTCGCCCGTGACGGGGGCCGGTGCATGTACTGCGGTGGCGTCGCAACCAGCGTCGACCACGTCATCCCGCGCAGCCGCGGGGGCAAGCACGTCTGGGACAACGTGGTGGCGTCATGCCGCCGCTGCAACCACGTGAAGGCCGACCGTCACCTGATCGAGCTGGGCTGGCGGCTGCGCCACAAACCCGCCCCGCCCACCGGTCTGGCCTGGCGCATCATCGGCACCGGCCACCGTGACCCGCGCTGGCTGCCGTACCTCCAGCCGTACGGCGCGGACGACGCCCTGGCCCGCATCGACGGCATCTCGGCCTGACCCCGTCGGGGGACCGGTGGGGCCGGTGGCGCGGGGAGCGCGGCCACCGGCTCCGGGTGGGTCAGTCCGCGACCGCGTACGCCTCCACCGACCACAGTGAGTAGCCGTAGCGGGTCGCGCGGCCGGCGCCCTGGACGCGGATGTGGCGGACGTCGGACTCGTCCATGCGGACGGTCTCCCGGCCGCCGCGGCTGTCACGGACCTCCGCCGCCGTGCGCCAGGCGTGGCCGTCCGCCGAGACCTCGACGCGGTACGCCGAGGCGTGGGCGTCCTGCCAGCGCAGGTCCACCCTGCCCAGCCGTACGGGGCGTTCCAGCTCCACCTGCCACCAGGCGTCGTCCTCGGCCGGCGACGACCAGCGCGTCGCGGGGTCGCCGTCGTTGGCCGCCGAGGCGGGGAAGTCGGGTGTCTCGTCGGCCGAGGACTCCGCCCGCCCGGTGCGGGCCAGGTCGGGGCCCCCGACGGGCGGGACGGCGTCGACGGTCAGCGTGCGGGTCGCGCCGCCGAAGCCGAGCCGCACGTCGTAGGAGCGGGTGGGCGAGCCCGGCCTCACGGTCACCTCGACCGGCACCCGCACCGGCGTGCCGCGCGGGACCGACAGCGGCCCCTTCGGCACCCGTACGTCCACGCCCTCGGGGGCCCGCGCGGTCAGCCGGTCACGGACGTCCTCGGGCCGGGCCGAGCCCAGGGTGACGGTCACCGTGCGGGTGCGGCCGATGTCGGCGTCCGCGCGGTCGCCGGGCAGGTCCACCACCGCGTCGGGGACGTCCGCGAACCACGGCACCAGGTGCCGGACCCGCTCCGGGTCCGCGTCCACGACCCGTACGGCGTCCACCGGCCGGTCACCCACCCGCAGTTCCGTCGCGCCCTCCGCGGCCAGCGCGCCGATCCGCCGCCAGCTCCCGTCGGCCGCACGCACCTCGACGGCGCCCCGGGTGCCGGGATCGGTCAGCACCGTGACCGTGTCCAGGACCCGGGCGACCTCCAGGCGCAGCGTGCCGGGGCCGCCGGCCGTCCCGGCCGGCTTCCGCGCGAGGCCGGCCCAGCTCTCGTACGCCTTGCGCGCCCGGTCCAGGAACGGGTCCAGCACGCCCTCGGCGACCTTCACCCGCTCCGCCGCCAGCTGCGCGCGCAGCTCGCCCAGGTGCCGGTACGCGGCCCAGGCGGCGCCCGCGTCACCGGCGCCCTGTGCGCGCAGCATGTCCAGGGCCGCCGTGCCGGCGTCGCCGTAGGCGGCCAGCCGGCCGGTCCAGGGGGTGATCTCGCCCGCCAGGGAGGTGCCGGACAGCCGCCCGGGCAGGTCGCGCAGAACCGTGAAGGCCGTACGCAGCCGCCGGGCCGCCGCGGTCTCCCCGGGACCGCCCGCGGCCGGCCGGGTCCGCCAGAACTCCTGGAGCAGCGGACGCAGGTACGCCGACTCGGTGCCGCCGAGGACCGAGGAGGCGGTGTTCCGGGCCAGGGCCGTCAGGGCCTCGTGGCGCCGGGCGTCACCGCCCGCGAGGTCCGCGATCGCGGCCCGCCAGGACTCCTGGGGGTCGTACGCGCGCGGGTTCCAGGCGAAGTCGGCGGCCGTGGACAGCGGGATGCGCGACGCCTCGGGCTGCTCCATCGCGTTGGCGAGCAGCGCGGCCGAACCGGCCGCCACGGCGGGCTCCCGGCCCTGGTAGGGGCCGAGGAACAGCCGCTCGGGCGCGTAGTCGTTGACCGGGTAGTTGTCCATCGTCACCAGCGGATGCCCGAACACTTCGCGTGCCTCGGCCAGTTGGCGGCCCGTGATGGTGCGCGGGACCACGCCGACCCCGGTCCATGCCACCTCGACGCCCCCGTCGAGTTCCTCGGCGAGCGCCCGCCGGTACGCGGTCGAGCCGTCCTCGTAGTACTCGGTGGGCATCAGGGACAGGGCGGGCGAGCCCGGGTGCCGGCGCGCCAGGTGCCGGGCGACCGCGTTCGCCACGTGCGCCTGGGCGCGGGCGGCCGCCTCGGGGCCCGAGCCGAACCGGTCGGCGTCCGCGCCGCAGTGCCACTCGCTGTAGCTGACGTCCTGGAACTGCACCTGGAAGGCGCGGAAGCCCAGCGCCCACATCGCGTCCAGCTTGCGGGTCAGCGCCCGCAGGTCCTCGTCCGAGGAGAAGCACATCGCCTGCCCCGGGGCGACCGCCCAGGCGAGGGTGACGTGGTTGCGCGCGGCCCGCCCGGCCAGCTCCCGGAACTCCGCGCGCCGCTCGGCCGGGTACGGCTCGCGCCAGCGCGCCTGCCGGTGGAGGTCCTCGCCGGGTGCGTAGAGATACCGGTTCAGCTTGACGCGGCCCATGAAGTCGAGCTGGGCCAGCCGCTGCCGGTGCGTCCACGGGGTGCCGTAGAAGCCCTCGGTGACGCCGCGCACGGCGGTGCCCGGCCAGTCCCGTACGACGGCCGCGGTGAGGGTGCCGTCCGGGCGGACCAGGCGGCGCAGGGTCTGCACGGCGTGGAAGAGGCCGTCGCCGTCCGCCCCGGCGAGGGTCACGGAGCCGCCGCCCGCGGTGAGGACGTAGCCGCCCGCCGGGAGGGCGCCACGGGGATCGTCCGAGGCGTCCGCGTTCTTCGCGCGCACCACGAGCGCCCCCTCGGGCACCGGTGCGCCGGGGTCGGTGAACCGGCGCGCGCCGGCCTCCCGCAGGACGTCCTTCAGCGCCTCCACCGCGTACGGGTCCACCGTCCGGTCCGCGACCAGGGCGACCTCCTCGGTCACCGGGACCGGGGCGCCGTTCGCGCGCAGGTCGTGCGGGCGCGGCCACACCGACGGGACGGACGGACCGGCCGGGTCAGCGGCGGGCGCGGCGGACGGCTCGGGTGCGGGCGCGGCCGTCGCGGCGGGGGCGACCCCCAGGGATCCGGCGAGCACGGCGAGTGCGAGTGCGGCCCTCCGCGCGTTCGCCGTCCTCCCACGCCACAGCTGCACAGGGCCCCCTCCTGATCCCGCGGGACCGACCTGCCTACGACCGGCGGCCGTGTCCATTCCGTTACCGAGACGCCCCGAGCCCACCACTCCTGGAGTGAACGTGTCAATCAGAGGGGGTGTTGTGGCGTATTTGTCCCCCTGTGGAGTGAGAGTGAAGGGAGAGAATGTGACCAGAAGCACGTTGAACGACTTTGTGCGTCTGCGCTCGCGTCCACTGGGTAGGGCTGCGAGATGACCCGCACGGCGAGCTCGACGAGGAGGCCCTTGGTGGCTGCAGCGGCATACGTCTTTCCTCCGGTCCTGTCCAAACGCTCGGCGGAGCAGTCCGCCGACGACCCGCACGACTGCTTCCTCGGCGCGGAGGGTTCCTGCGCCGAGGCGCCGCTGACCAGTGAACCCCCGCTGCCCGACGCGGAGCCCCTGACCAGCGAGCCGCCGCTGTCCGACGCCACCCCGCTGACCAGCGAGTCCGACACCTTCTCCGACTCCTCGGACGCCGCGGGACTCGACTCCTTCCCGGCCCAGTACCGCCCGGAGCCCTAGGTGACCGCGCCCCGGCCGGCCGAGACCCCCTCCGAGGCGCTGTCCCGGCTCGCCGCCCTGCACGGCGTCGCCACCTCCTACAGCCCCTCCCCGGACGTGACGGTCGCGGCCTCGGCCACCGCCGTCACCCTCGCCCTGGCCGCCCTCGGTGTCGACACGTCCACCGACGCGGCCGTCCGTGACGCCCTGGCGGCCCGCGCACAGGAAATCGCCGAGCGCCTGCTGCCTCCCACGGTCGTCGGCCGGGGCACCCGCGCGCCCGACGCGCTCGCCGCGCTCCCCGCCGGCACCCGGCTGGAGATCCGCACCGAGGACGGCGGCACCCGCGCGTCCGCCGAGGGCCTCCCGCCCGGGGTGCACCTGCTGACCGCCACCGCCCCCGACGGCCGCACGGCCCGCTCCCACCTGGTCGTCGCGCCCCCGCGGCTGCCCGCACCCGAGGGGCGCTCCTACGGGCTGCTGGTCCAGCTCTACTCCCTGCTGTCCCGCCGCTCCTGGGGCATGGGCGACCTCGCCGACCTCGGTGAGCTCGCGGGCTGGGCCGGACGCGACCTGGGCGCCGGGTTCGTGCAGGTGAACCCGCTGCACGTCGCCGTTCCCGGGCCGCCGACCGACCCGTCGCCCTACCGTCCCTCCTCGCGCCGCTTCCCCGACCCGGTGCACCTGCGGGTCGAGGACGTGCCCGAGTTCGCCCACGTCGAGGACCGCGACCGGCTGCGCGGCCTGCTGGAGCGGGCGGCGCGGCTGCGCGAGGCGGTGCTCGACAAGGGCGAGCTGATCGACCGGGACGCGGTCTGGGAGGCCAAGCGGGAGGCACTGGAGCTGGTGCGGGAGGTCCCGCTCGGGCCCGGTCGTGCCGCCGCTCTCCGGGCCTTCCGCGCCGGCCAGGGCCAGGCCCTCCAGGACCACGCCACCTGGTACGCGCTCGCCGAGGTGCACGGCCCCGACTGGCGCCGCTGGCCCGCCGCGCTGCGCGACCCCCGCTCGGCGGAGACGGCCCGCGCCCGGGACGAGCTGCGGGACCGCGTCGACTTCCACTCCTGGCTCGTCTGGCTCACCGACGGCCAGCTCACCGCCGCCCAGCGGGCCGCGCGCGAGGCCGGGATGCCGGTCGGGATCGTCCACGACCTGGCCGTCGGCGTGCATCCGACGGGCGCGGACGCCTGGGCGCAGCAGGAGTACTTCGCGGCCGGCATGTCGGCCGGCGCGCCCCCGGACGCCTTCAACGCGCGCGGCCAGGACTGGGGGCTGCCGCCCTGGCGCCCGGACCGCCTCGCCGAGAGCGGGTACGCCCCGTTCCGTGACCTGCTGCGGGCCCTCTTCCGGTACGCGGGCGCCCTGCGCATCGACCACGTGATGGGACTGTTCCGGCTCTGGTGGGTGCCCGAGGGCCACCCCCCGACCGAGGGCACCTACGTCCGCTACGACGCCGAGGCCATGCTGGCGGTGCTGGTCCTGGAGGCCTCACGCGCCGGGGCGCCGGTGATCGGCGAGGATCTCGGGACGGTGGAACCGGGCGTGCGCGAGGCGCTGCGCGACCGCGGGGTGTACGGCACCTCGGTGCTGTGGTTCGAGCGGGACTGGGAGGGCGACCGCCGCCCGCTGCCGCCGGAGAGCTGGCGCGCCGACTGCCTGGCCACGGCCACCACCCACGACCTGCCGTCCACCGCCGCACGCCTCACCGGCGAGCACGTGGAGCTCCGCGACCGCCTGGGCCTGCTCACCCGCCCCCTGGCCGAGGAGCGGGCCGAGGCCGCAGCGGACGTGGGGGAGTGGCTGGAGGTGCTGGAACGGCTCGGCCTGCTCCCCGGCCCGGACGGCGGCCCGCACGGCGGCCCGGACGGCGGCGGCGCGGGCGGCGCGGACGCCTCCCGGGAGGAGGCCGGCATCCAGGCGGTGTACCGCTACCTGCTGCGCACCCCCGCCCGGATGGTCGGCGTGTGGCTGCCGGACGGGGTCGGGGACCGGCGCCCGCAGAACCTGCCCGGCACCTGGGACCAGTACCCGAACTGGCGGCTGCCGGTCGCCGACGCCGAGGGGCGCCCGGTCACGCTGGAGGAACTGGCGGCGTCCCCGCGGCTGCGGGCGCTGGTCGACGTGCTGCGCACCGAGTCCGCGCCGGGTGCCTGACCGGCCCGCGCGCCCGTACGGCACCCCGGGCGCGCGGCCCCCGACACGGTTCGATACTTTGGGGACCGTGGACAAGAAGAACGCCCTGCGCGCCGGCGCCCTGGCAGCCGGTACGACGCTGATGATGCTGCTCATGTCGTCCCCCGCGCTCGCTCTCACCCGCGACGACGGCGACGACCCCGGCACGGGCCTGAGCGTCATCGAGACGCTGGGTCTCTACGTCCTGGCCCCGGTCGGGCTCTTCGTGGTCATCGCCGCACTGGTGATGGTCCTCGACAAGTCCCACCAGAAGAAGGACCCGACCAGCTCCAACATCCGGACCAAGGCCGACGCCAAGGCCTGACCCCGGGCCCGCTCGCCCGAGCGGTCCACACGTGCTTCCCGAAGGGCGCCGGCCTCCGCCGGCGCCCTTCGGCGCGTCCGTACGCCCGGTACCGCCCGGGCCGCCTCACGCCCGGCGGCACGGGGGCCGGCTCACGGTGTGCCGGGCACCAGTCCGACCCGGTAGGCGAGGACGACGGCCTGGACCCGGTCGCGCAGGCCGAGTTTGGCGAGGATCCGCGACACGTACGTCTTGACGGTCTCGGGCGTGATGAACATCGCCGCGGCGATCTCCGCGTTCGACAGTCCCTCGGCGATCAGCCGGAGCACTTCCAGCTCGCGCGGGGTCAGCGCGTCCACGACGTCCTGCCGGCCCGGCCGGGAGGCGTCGGCCGGGCGCAGGTGCTGGGCGAAGTGGCCGATGAGGCGGCGGGTGACGGCGGGCGCCAGCAGGGCCTCGCCCCGGGCGACCGTGCGGATGCCGTTGACCAGCTCCGCCGGGGGCGCGTCCTTGAGGAGGAAGCCGCTCGCTCCGGCGCGCAGCGCGTCGTAGACGTAGGAGTCGACGTTGAACGTGGTGACGACCAGTACCCTCGGCGCGTCCTCGGTGTCCGGGCCCGCCAGTTGACGCGTCGCCTGGATGCCGTCGAGCAGCGGCATGCGGACGTCCATCACGACCACGTCGGGGCGCAGCCGCCGCGCTTCCCGCACCGCCTCGTGGCCGTTCTCGGCCTCCCCGACGACCTCCATGTCGGGCTGGGCGGAGAAGATGGTGACGTAGCCGGTCCGCACCAGCGCCTGGTCGTCGCACACGAGCACACGGACGGGCGGCGCATCGTTCACGGGGTCACTCCTGGACGGGTCGGGACGGAATCGTGGCGCGGACCTCGAACCCGCCCTCGGGCCGGGGACCGGCGTTCAGTTCACCACCGAGCATCCGCACGCGTGCACGCAGCCCGGCCAGTCCCCGTCCGCCCGCCGGACCGGGCTCCCGCTGGACCGGTGCGGAGACCGGCCCGTCGGTGGTGACCTCTATCCCGAGGTGCTCGTCGCCGTGCCGGAGCGAGACGCGGGTCGCCTGCCCCGCCGCGTACTTCATGGCGTTGGTGAGCGCTTCCTGCACCACCCGGTACGCGGCCAGCTCCACGTCCACGCCGCCCGGCCGCCGCTCGCCCGTCTCGTCGAACTCGACCGGCTGGCCCGACCGGCGGGCCTGCTCGACCAGATCCTCCAGCCGCCCCCGGGCCGGGGCCCGGTCCGCGCGCTCCAGGTCCGCGGAGGCCGCCTCACCGGTCGCCTCCAGGACGCCGAGCAGGTGGCGCAGTTCGGTCAGCGCCCGCCGTCCGGTGTCGCTGACGGCCGTCAGGGAATCGGCGGCGCGGTCCGGCGCGGACGTGAGCAGGAACTGCGCCGCGTCGGACTGGACCACCATGGCCGTCACATGGTGGGTCACCACGTCGTGCAGCTCCCGGGCGATCCGTGCCCGCTCGGCGGCCGTCGCCGCCTCGGCGGTCAGCCGCCGCCGTTCCGCCTCCTCCACGCGCCGTGTGCGCACCGTGCTCCCCACCTGCCGGACCGCGGCCAGCACCAGCCCGAACGCGAGGTAGTCCGGGAGCGACTGCGGTGAGCCGAGGCGGTCCAGGACGACGGCCAGCACGGCGTAACCGGCAGTCGCCAGGACGGCGAGCCCGCGGCGGAAGCGGACCTGATGGGCGCCGGCGGAGTACAGGGCCACGTACAGCCCCACACTCCCGAACGACGTCGCGTAGCCGAGCGCCTGATGCACGGCGAACGCGACCGCGACGACCGCCAGACAGGCCGCAGGCCATCTGCGGCGGAACGCCGACGGCAGCGTCTGGGCCAGGACGAGCCCGACACCCAGCGCGTCCGCCGGCCGCTCGGGCAGGTCGCCGATCTGCGCGCCGACGCCGGACAGGGTCGGCACGAAGGACAGCAGGGTGAGGGTCAGGGCGAGGACGCCGTCCTTCAGGAGGGCGTCCCGCTCACGCCACCGGTCGAGCGGAGCCCGGAGCATGGGGGCACTCCACGGTTCCCGACGGGCCGTCATGTCCGTTCTCCTTCGGTCGGCCCGACTCAGCGGCTCGCGCGCCGGCGGGTGGTGACCCGGCCGCTCCGGCGGGCGAGGACGAGCATCGGGACGGCGAGGGCCACACCGGCGAGGACGGGCACGACCGACGCCTCCAGGCCGAAGGCGCCGCCGGTCAGCAGATCGGAGCCGTGGACGTCGACGGTGAACAGACCGTCGGAGGTGTGCCCGGAGACCGGGATGCCGAGCAGCTCCACCGTGGTGTTCCAGACGCAGTGCAGCCCCACGACGAACCAGATGCTACGCCGCCACAGGAACGCCGCTCCGAGCAGGACGCCCGCCTCGACGGCGATCGCCAGCGCGCTCCACGCGCTCGCCCCCTCGGCGCCCAGGTGGGCGACACCGAAGAACAGCGAGGTGATCACGAGGGCGGCCCGGCTGCCCCACAGCAGCTCCAGGGCCTGCAGGGCGAGACCGCGGAACAGCAGCTCCTCGGTCACCGCGGCGCCGGTCTGCACCATGACCGCGGTCGCGACGACCGACAGGACGCCGTCGCCGGCCCAGGAGAAGGAGTAACCTCCGAACGCCGTGACGAGGAGGGCGGAGACGAGGACGAAGCCCAGGCCGATCGCGCCGCCCAGCAGCGCCTCCCGGCCGGCCCCGGACCGGGCGGTCTCCGGCGTGGAGCGGCCTGCCACGCGGCGCATGACCCACGCGTAGACGGCGACCGCGGCGGCCGCGCCCAGCACCGGCACCGGGCCGGGGCCGGTCGCCGTCAGGCCCGAGACCAGACCGACGCCGGCCATGCCGGCGAGCATCCAGCCGAGCGGGGAGCGCGCGATCCGGCGGAGACGGCCGCCGCCGGCGTCGCGGTCCTTGTCCTGGCCGGATCCGGTGGCGTGGGGTGTCTCGGATGTCGTACCCATGGCGGCCTTCCCGTCGTGGCCGCACCCGCGGCGACCTGGGGACCACGCTAGGAATCCGCCGCCGCCCGCGAATCACCCGCGCATGGACAGCTCCGGTAGCTCGCACGGGGGATGCGCGACCGGCTCGCGCGTGTTCCGGGGCGGCGCCGCCTACCGCTCCGTGGCGAGCAGCAACTCCCGCAGCAGGTCCGCCAGCTGGGCCGCGCGCTCCTCGCCGAGGGCCGACAGCGCCCGCGACTGCTCGGCGACCCCCGCGCCCGCCGCCTCGTCGATCAGCCGCAGTCCCTCCTCGGTCAGCGTGACCTGCAGCCCGCGCCGGTCGTGCGGGTCGGGGGAGCGGCGCAGCAGCCCGGCGCGCTCCAGTTTGTCGAGACGGCCCGTCATCCCGCCGGTGGTGAGCATCAGCGTGGCCGAGAGCTGCCGGGGCGAGAGGGTGTACGGCTCCCCGGCGCGGCGCAGGGTGGCGAGGACGTCGAACTCGCCGCGCGAGATGCCGTACGGCGCGTACGCCCGCTCCGTGCGGTCGCCCATGGCGCGCGCGAGCCGGTGGACGCGCCCGAAGACCTCCATCCCGGCGGTGTCCAGGTCGGGCCGGACCCGGGCCCACTGCTCGATGATCGCGTCGACGGCGTCCGCGGGACGCGGCTCGGGGCGTGCACTCATGGCTGGAGTATCCGCACCGCACGGGTCGGCCGCAAGAAAGTAGCTTGTGGGTAAGTGGCTTTTCGCTAAGTGAATGGGGAGACGGCCTCGACACCGATGTGGTGCCGTGCCCCCGGTCGGGCATCCTGGGGGGCCCACCACCAGGAGGAACCCGTGTCGCACCCGCAGACCCCCGAGGAGACGCTCGCCCAGGCGAAGGAGGGGCTGGGCCTGCCGCGTATCGTCGTGATCTGCGGCTCCACCCGGTTCATGGCCGAGATGGCCGAGGCGGACGTGCGGGAGACCGAAGCCGGAAGGATCGTCGTCAGGCCGGGCGTTGACCTGAAGTCGCCGCACGCCAGGTGGTCCGATCCGGCCGATGCCGCGGCGCTGAAGTCCCGGCTCGACGAGCTGCACCGGGCGAAGATCCGGCTCGCCGACGAGGCACTGGTGGTCGGCGACCACATCGGGGACAGCACCCGGGCGGAGATCGCCTACGCCCGTTCGCTGGGCAAGCCCGTGCGGTTCACGCACCCCGAGGTCGACCCCGACGCCTGACCGCCCACCACGGACGGCCGACCCCGGGCGTTCGCGTGCATGCGTTCATCGGCGTGCGAAGGGGCTCTGGGGTTCGCGGTGGCTGGTGCAGCGCCACCCGGCCCACCGCGCGCCGTCAGATCACGATCACCCGCCGCCCCCTCGTGTGCCCCGCCCGGCTGTCGGCGTGGGCGGCGGCCGCCTCCGCGAGGGAGTAGACCTTCTCCACCGGGATGTGGAGCGTGCCCTGTTCGAGGAGACGGACCGTCTCCTTCAGGGCCTCCGGGACGCTGCCCGCGACGTTGGAGAAGCGGACGCCCAGCTCGGGGGCGGTGCGGTCCGCGATGGAGACCACCGTGGCCGGGTCCCCGGTCAGCTCCACGAGCTCGCGGACCACGCCCGCGCCGGCCAGGTCGAGGGCCGCGTCGACCGAGGTGAACGCCCGCACCCGCTCCGGCCAGCCCGCGTCGTACGTCGTGGCGTGGGCGCCCAGGCCGCGCAGGTACTCCTGGTTCGCCGCCCCGGCCGTGCCGATCACCGTGACGCCGCGGTCGCGGGCGATCTGCAGCACCGCCGAGCCGACCCCGCCCGACGCACCGCTGACCAGCAGCGTCCGTCCGGGGCGGACACCGCACTCGCCCAGGACGCGCAGGGCCGTCTCCATGACGGACGGATAGCCGGCCGCCTCCTCGAAGGAGAGGCCCTCGGGCATCCGGGCCCAGGCGTGCAGCACGGCGAACTCGGCGTAGGTGTCGGTGCCTTCGCCGAAAACACGGTCGCCGATCGCCACATCCGTGACGCCCTCGCCGACCTCGTCCACCACCCCCGCCGCGTCCAGCCCGACGCCCGCGGGCAGTGACGCCGGGAGGGCCGGACGCATCTGGCCCTCCCGGATCCTCCAGTCGACGGGGTTCACCCCGGCCGCGCGCACGGCGACGCGTATCTCTCCCGGGCCCGCGTGGGGCTTCTCGGTGTCGACGAGGCGAAGGACGTCGGGGCCGCCGAACTCGGCGTAGCTCACTTTCTTCATGCCGCGACCGTAACACTAACCGCTAGTTCATTGGAGTCGTTAGGGTTATGTATCTGCTAGCGTTCCGGTCATGCCCGAGCAGCAGCCGTCCGGACGCCGAGAGCGCAAGAAAGCCGCCACCCGCCAGAAGATCGCCGACACCGCCCTGCGGCTCTTCCTGGAGCGCGGGTACGACGCGGTGGGCATCCGGGACGTGGCCGCCGAGGCCGACGTGGCCGTCACCACCGTCTTCTCCCACTTCGCCTCCAAAGAGGCCCTGGTGTTCGAGCGGGACGCGGACTTCGAGCAGCGGCTCGCCCGCGCGGTCACCGACCGCGCCCCCGGCGAACCCCTCGTCCCCGCGCTGCGCCGTGAGATCCACGCCCTGGTGTGCCACTGCCTGGCGGACGAGGCCGCTCCCGTGTGGCGCATGATCGACGCCTCGTCCGCTCTGAGGGAGTACGAGGGCGCGATGCGGCTGCGGCACGCGGAGACGCTGGCGGCGGCCCTCGCCGCCGAACCCGGCCCGCCGCGCACCGGCACGGTCCGCCGGGCGATCGCCCGGTTCGTGGTCGACGCCTTCGTGCTGGCCCGGGAGGCGGAGGACCCGCGGGCCGCGGTGGACGAGATCTTCCGGATGGTCGAGGCGGCGTGGGAGACCTCCGGTACCGGTGCCCCGGTGTCGCTGCCCGGATGAGGAACGGCCGGCACGACAGGAGGGGCGCCCGGCACGATGCCGGGCGCCCCTCCTGGTCGCTGTGACCGGGCGTTACGCGGACGCCGCCGCGTCCGCCGCCTGGGCCCGCAGGGCGCGCTCCACGCCCGCGCGGGACTCCGAGACCAGGCGGCGCAGGGCCGCGCCGGGCTCGGCGGACGTCAGCCAGGCGTCCGTCTTGTCGAGGGTCTCGCCGGAGACCTGGACGGCCGGGTAGAGGCCGACCGCGATCTGCTGGGCCATCTCGTGCGAGCGGGACGCCCACACGTCCGCCAGCGCCTCGAAGTACCGCTCCGTGTACGGCGCCAGCAGCTCCCGCTGGTCCGTCTGCACGAACCCGGCGATGACCGCCTCCTGCACCGCGTTGGGCAGCTTGTCGGACTCGACGACCGAGGCCCACGCCTCCGCCTTCGCCTCCTCGGTGGGACGGGCCGCCCGCGCGGTGGCCGCGTGCCGCTCGCCCGCCGCGGTCCGGTCCCGCTCGTACTCGGCGGCGATCTCCGCCTCGTCGAACCGGCCCACCGCCGCCAGCCGCTGCACGAACGCCCAGCGCAGCTCCGTGTCGACGGCCAGGCCCTCGACGGTCTGCGTGCCGGCCAGCAGCGCCTCCAGCAGGTCCAGCTGCTCCGGGGTGCGGGCGGTCGCCGCGAAGGCGCGCGCCCACGCCAGCTGGTGGTCGCTCGACGGCTCGGCGGACCGCAGGTGGGCCAGCGTGGCGTCGGTCCAGCGGGCCAGCAGGGTCTCCCGGGCGGCCGGGTCGGCGTACAGGTCGAGCGCCAGCTTCACCTGACGGTGCAGCGACTGCACGACACCGATGTCCGACTCCTTGCCGACACCCGACAGCACCAGCGCGAGGTAGTCGCGGGCGGCGAGTTCCGCGTCCCGGGTCATGTCCCAGGCGGAGGCCCAGCACAGCGCCCGCGGCAGCGACGACTCGAAGTCGCCCAGGTGCTCGGTGACGAAGGCGAGGGACCGCTCGTCCAGGCGGACCTTGGCGTAGGACAGGTCGTCGTCGTTGAGCAGGGTCACCGCCGGGCGGCGTTTGCCCACGAGCTGCGGCACCGCCGTCAGCTCGCCGTCGACGTCCAGCTCGACCCGGTCCCCGCGGACCAGCTTGCCGGTCGCCTCGTCCAGGTCGTACAGGCCGATCGCGATGCGGTGCGGGCGCAGCGTCGGCTCGCCCTTCGCGCCGGCCGGGAGCGCCGGGGCCTCCTGGCGGACGGCGAAGGAGGTGATGACACCGGCCTCGTCCGTCTCGATCTCGGGGCGCAGGACGTTGATGCCGGCCGTCTCCAGCCACTGCTTCGACCAGTTCCTCAGGTCGCGGCCGGAGGTCTCCTCCAGCGCGCCCAGCAGGTCCGACAGGCGCGTGTTGCCGTACGCGTGACGCTTGAAGTACGCCTGCACGCCGCGGAAGAACGCGTCCTCACCGACGTACGCGACGAGCTGCTTCAGCACCGAGGCACCCTTGGCGTACGTGATGCCGTCGAAGTTGACGAGCACGTCGTCCAGGTCGCGGATGTCCGCCATGATCGGGTGCGTCGACGGCAGCTGGTCCTGGCGGTAGGCCCAGGTCTTCATCTGGTTCGCGAACGTCGTCCACGAGTGCGGCCACCGCGAGCCGGGCGCGTCGGCCTGGCAGGCGGTCTCGGCGTAGGTGGCGAACGACTCGTTCAGCCACAGGTCGTTCCACCACTCCATGGTGACCAGGTCGCCGAACCACATGTGGGCCAGCTCGTGCAGGATCGTGGCGGCCCGGCCCTCGTACGCGGCGTCCGTCACCTTCGACCGGAACACGTACTGGTCGCGGATGGTCACCGCGCCCGCGTTCTCCATCGCGCCCGCGTTGAACTCCGGCACGAACAACTGGTCGTACTTCTCGAACGGGTAGGCGTAGTCGAACTTCTCCTGGAACCACTCGAAGCCCTGCCGGGTGACCTCGAAGACGGCGTCCGCGTCGAGGTACTCCGCGAGCGAGGGCCGGCAGTAGATGCCGAGCGGCACCGACTGGCCGTCCTTCTCGTACACGCTGTGCACGGAGTGGTACGGGCCGACGATCAGCGCCGTGACGTACGTCGAGATGCGCGGGGTCGGCGCGAACTCCCACACGTTGTCCTTCGGCTCCGGCGTCGCCGAGTTGGAGACGACGGTCCAGCCCTCCGGCGCCTTCACGGTGAACCGGAACGTCGCCTTGAGGTCCGGCTGCTCGAAGCTGGCGAACACGCGGCGGGCGTCCGGCACCTCGAACTGCGTGTACAGGTACGCCTGGTCGTCCACCGGGTCGACGAAGCGGTGCAGGCCCTCACCCGTGTTGGTGTACGCGCAGTCGGCGTTCACCCGCAGGACGTTGCGGCCCTTGAGCAGACCCGGCAGGGCGATGCGGGAGTCGGCGAAGACCTCGGCGGGGTCCAGCGGGTCCCCGTTCAGGGTCACCTCGTGGACGGTGGGAGCCACCAGGTCGATGAAGGACTCCGCGCCGTCCTCGGCGACGTCGAAGCGCACCGTGGTCACGGACCGGTAGGTGCCGCCCTCCTGCGCGCCGGAGAGATCGAGCTCGATCTCGTACGAGTCAACGGTCAGCAGCTTCGCCCGCTGCTGCGCCTCTTCGCGGGTCAGGTTTGTGCCAGGCACGCGGTCATCTCCTCGATATGTGTGGGTTGCGCCATCCTTCCACGCGAGATCGGCATCACGCGATGACGAAGCCGGAGGCATGGGGATACCCCTGTGTCGGGCGCGGGGGAGACAGGGCGCCTCGACGTCCGGAAACCGCCAGCGGCGGGCGGTGGCGCGGCGGGAGCCTGGGGGACATGACGACCACGACACCCATCGCACGGCCCGTCCCCCCGCAGGTCGTGCGGGACCTGCTGACCCTCGACGACGCGGGCCGCCCGGCCGCCGCCGTCACCGACGACGAGGGCGGCGCCCCGCTGCGCTGCTGCCTGCGCCACAGCCGTCCGGGTGAGCGCGTCGCCCTGGTGTCCTACGCGCCCCTGCGCCGCTGGGCGGCGGAGACGGGAGCCGACCCGGGCGCCTACGACGAGCAGGGGCCCGTCTTCGTCCATGCGGACGCCTGCGCGGGCCCGGAGGGCGGGGACCTCCCGTTCACCCGGGCCCGCCGGGTCCTGCGCCGCTACTCCGCCGACGGCCGGATCCTGGGCGGGCGGCTGGTGGCGGAGCCGGAGGAGTTCGGCCCCGCCCTCGGCGAGGCGTTCGCCGATCCGGAGGTGGCGCTGGTGCACGTACGGGCGGTGGAGTACGGCTGCTTCCTCTACGAAATCCGGCGGGGCTGACGGCCCGCCGAAGACACGTCGGAGGAACGCGAAGGCGGGCGCCCCCTGCCGGGGACGCCCGCCTCCTGAGATTCCTCGTGGAATCAGCCGCCGAGCTCCTGCGCGACCAGCTCCGCGATCTGCACGGCGTTCAGCGCCGCGCCCTTGCGGAGGTTGTCGCTGGAGACGAACAGCGCCAGGCCGTTCTCCACCGTCTCGTCGGCGCGGACGCGGCCCACGTACGACGGGTCCTGGCCGGCCGCCTGGAGCGGGGTCGGAATGTCGGTGAGGACCACGCCGGGCGCCTCGGCCAGCAGCTCGGTGGCGCGCTCCGGGCTGATCGGGCGGGCGAACCGGGCGTTGATCTGCAGGGAGTGGCCGGAGAAGACCGGGACGCGCACGCAGGTGCCGGAGACCTTCAGCTCCGGGATGTCCAGGATCTTGCGGGACTCGTTGCGCAGCTTCTGCTCCTCGTCGGTCTCGCCCAGACCGTCGTCGACGAGGTTGCCCGCGAAGGGCAGCACGTTGAAGGCGATGGGGCGCTTGTAGACGTCCGGCTCGGGGAAGTCGACCGCCGAGCCGTCGTGGGTCAGCTTGTCGGCCTCGTCGACCACCTTCCGGGTCTGGCCGTGCAGCTCGGCGACGCCCGCCAGGCCGGACCCGGACACCGCCTGGTACGTGGCGACGACCAGCGCTTCCAGGCCCGCCTCCGCGTGCAGCGGACGCAGCACCGGCATCGCGGCCATCGTGGTGCAGTTCGGGTTGGCGATGATGCCCTTGGGGCGGTTCGCGATCGCGCGCGGGTTGACCTCGGAGACGACGAGGGGAACCTCGGGGTCCTTGCGCCAGGCGGAGGAGTTGTCGATCACCACGGCGCCCTGCGAGGCGACCTTCTCGGCCAGCGCCTTCGAGGTCGCGCCGCCCGCGGAGAACAGCACGATGTCCAGGCCGGTGTAGTCGGCGGCGGCCGCGTCCTCCACCGTCACGCCGTCCAGCCGCGTGCCGGCCGAGCGGGCCGAGGCGAACAGGCGCAGCTCCGTGACCGGGAAGTTCCGCTCCTTGAGGATCCTGCGCATGACCGTGCCCACCTGACCGGTGGCTCCGACGATTCCGACCCTCACGGCGACTCCCTACTGCGTCTCTCGCGTACCTGATGTGCCTGGCGAGGCCCTTACATCATGCGGCCGACCACGCCCCGGCTGTCCAATTCTTTGCCCTGCCTGCTCGCACAGTGGGACGAGCAGGCGACGGCCACCGGTTGCGGACCTTCGGCCGCATCCCCCCTGAGCTGCAGAAAATCAGCCGACTCGGGTCGTCGGCCGCAAGGACCCCTGCCCATACCGGCCTCGTCCACACGAAGGTGTGACTTACGCCTCTGCCGCCCCCGCGGATCCGCCCGAACGTTCCGGCCCCGTACGGCGTCGTAGGGGAAACAGCGTGAGGGGGTGGCCAGTGCTGCGCGGAAGGACCCGGCGCGGCCGCGGGTCGTACGTCGCCGACGACGATCCGCTGGACGCGGCGCAGGAACGCCGGGTGCGGGCGGTGCTCGCACTGGGCGGGGTACCGCAGGCGGACCTGCCGGACGGGGTGCAGCAGGTCCGCCTGCGGCTGCTGGAACGCGCCGCGAGCGGGCGGGAGGCGCCGCGGGACGTGTCGGCGTGGGCGGCGGTCGTCGCCTCCAACCTCGCCATGGACTGGCACCGCGCCAAGCGCCGCCAGGAGCGGCTGGGGGAGCGGCTGGCCGCGCTCCGGCCGGTGGAGGCGCCCTCGGGGGAGGAGACCAGCGTGCTCTCGCTGGCCGTCGCGCGCGGCCTGGACGGCCTGCCCGACGCGCAGCGCCAGGTCGTCGTGCTGCGTTTCTACGCCGATCTGCCGGTGCGGTCCATCGCCGAGCAGCTCGGCGTCCCGGAGGGCACGGTCAAGAGCAGGCTGCACACAGCGGTACGGGCGCTGCGCGCCCGCCTGCACGAGGACGAGGTGGTGTGACGTGACCGCCCACGACAACAGCGAGGACCGCGGCCAGGCCCGGGCGGACGCAGGGCACGAGGCTCCCCAGCACGACGCACCGGAGCCCCCGGGAACCGGACACGCCGATCAGCGCCACCCGGCGCCGGGGCCCGACGACACGGTGCCCGACGGCACGGAGCGGAGGCCCCGGGACGCGGTGTGCCAGGATCCGGCGGACGCGGGAACGACGGCGCGCGGCGCGAGGACTCGGGACGCGACGCGCCGGGGCCCGACGACACGGTGTCCGACGGCACGGAGCGCCTGGGACGTGGTGTGCCAGGGCACGGCGGCCCCGGGGACGACAGCGCGCAGCGTGAAGGACTGGGGCGCGGTACGCCGGGGTCCGGCGGATGCGGGGATGACGGCACGGAGCGGGAGGGCTTGGAACTCGGTACGCCGGGGCCCGACGGCACGGTGCCCGACGGCACGGAGCGGGAAGGCCCGGGACGTGGTGTGCCGGGGTCCGGCGGACGGGGGATGAGGGCACGGAGCGCGCAGGCCTGGGGCGCGGTACGCCGGGGCGCGGCGGACGCCGGGGCGGCGGGGCGGGGAGCGGACCGCCCGGGTGGGACGCGCCCGCGCCGGACGGAGGGGAGCGGTACCCGGCGGACGCCCTCGCTGTGGCCCTGTTCGGGGAGGAACTCCCCGAGGGCGTGCGGGAGGACGCCGCGTTCCGCGCGGAACGGGACGCCGCCCTCGCGGACCTCGCGGTGCTGGGCGAGCAGCTCACGCTGATCGGTGACGCGCTGGCGGGGCGAGAGGCGGCCGCTCCGACCGGGGAGCGGCCGGACCTTGAGGCCGGGACGGCACGAGGGGGCACGGGGACACACCCCGCGCAGACCGCGCCCGCCGCGCTGAACCGGCCGGCGCGCCGGCGCTCCCGGCACCGGCCGGTGCGGCTCGTGCTCGGCGGACTCGCCGCCGCCGCGGCGGCCGGCCTGGTCCTCGGCACGGGCTGGCTCGTGTCCCAGGGCGGCTCCTCGGCCGACTCGGCGGTCCCCGGGTTCGCCTCGGACGCCAAGGAGGACACCGGCTCCGCCCCGGCCTTTCTGGCCTGCCCGCTAGGGCCTGGTCACGGCACGTGCGCCCGCCTCGTCGCGGAGGGCCGGGTCACGGCACTGGAGGAGGTGCCGGGCACCGGCGGCGTCCAGCGGGTCACGCTGGCGGCGAGCCGGTACTACAAGGGGGACGGCCCGGTGACCTTCCTCCGGGACGACGCGGCGGACGTCCCGCTGCGCCTGGGTGATCAGGTGCTGGTGGGCCTGTCCCCCGGCCTCGCCCACCCGGACCGGACGGTCGTCGGCGAGGCGGACATCGCTCCCGTGCGGGCCGGGATCGTCGCCGCGCTCCCCGCCTCGCGCGGCACGAGCTGCGGCTGAGCGGGGAGAACACGGCGAAGGGGCGGGCGCCCGTACGGACGCCCGCCCCTCCTGGCCGATCCGGTCGGTTACCCGACGACCTTCTCGATCGCCACGTTGCCGAGGCCCGCGACGGTGCCGCGCGCGTTCACCAGCTGCACGCGGCCGAAGAACGCCCGGCCCTCGGGGGCCGCCGCCGCGACGGTGACCTCACCGGAGACGGTGGCCTTGGCACCCGTGCCGAGCTTCACCGGCGCGGAACCGTCGACGGTGACGGAGCCCAGCGTCGGGGAGAAGAACACGTCCAGGTAGTCGTACTCCGTCGAGCCCGACGGGACCGAGTAGCCGTCCACCTCGACGGTGTAGGTACCGGCCGCCGGGGAGGCGATGGAGACCGACTCGTCCGAGTCGCCGTCCGCGGACTGGGCGACCCGGTTGCCGGCCGCGTCGTACACGGACAGGTCCAGGTCCGCGGCGGTGTCGGAGACGTTGCCGATGGCCACGTCCAGCGACGCGGCGCCCGCGGGCACCTCGACGGTGGTCGTGTGGACGTCACCCGTGCCGATCGAGGGGCGGGCGGTCTTGGAGGAGCCGAGCGGCCCGCCGACCAGCTTGCCGTCGATCGCGGCGGCCTCGTTCGTCACCGTCCAGGAGACGGCGGACGGCGTGCCGACCTTCGCCTCGGCGACGGTCACCGTCTCCGGGTCGAAGGCGGCACCGAGCACCGCGACGTCCAGCTTGTACGGGTTGTCGAGCAGCGGCGACGTGCGGCGCGCCTCGACCTCGATCTCCCACACGCCCGGCTGCGGGTTCGCGTACGAACGCACGTCGGGGCGGCAGGTGTTCGCCGGGTTGCTGTAGTTCGGGTAGCAGTTGACCGTCGACGTCGGGTCCGACGGCACACCGTACGGGTGGATGGAGATGAACCGGGTCTGGCTCGTCGCCTTCAGCCCGCTCATCGCGACCTCCAGCGTCTTCGCGCCCTCGGGCACGGTGACGAAGTAGGAGGTGGTGCTGTTGCGCTGGGCCGTGCCCTTCGCCGAGTAGGTGTACTTCAGCGGGGTGGAGACGACCACGGTGGTGAGGATCTGACGGTCCACGCCCTCGGTGCGCGGGTCGTCGACCTCGAGGATCGCGCTCTTGATGCCGGCCGAGCGCGGCTCGGCCTGGACCTTGACGGTCACCGGCTTGTTCAGCGGCAGCGAGACCTTGCGGTCGCCGACGACGCGGAAGGTGCGGTCCGCGTTGTTGGCGAAGTCCAGGTCGTGACGGAGCGCGCGGTCCGGACCGGACGTACGGGTGATGGTGATCTCGTACGTCTTCTTCTGGCCGGCCTTCAGGCCGCCCTCGCGGTCGTACAGGCCCGTGCCGTGGCCCGGGGTCTTCAGGAACTGGTCGATCGCGGTGTCGACCGGTGCCTTCACCGCGTACTCGTGCGCGGTGGCGCCGTCGCGGATGGCCTTCCAGGCGTCCACGACGTCGATGAGGCCGGCGCCCTCCTCGTAGGCCTGCACGTCCTTGATGTGCTTGGCGGTGGAGGTGAGGGCGGTGCGCAGCGTCGCCGGGGTGAGCGCGATGCGCTTCTGCTTCGCGGCGGACAGCAGCAGCGCGGAGGCGCCGGCGGCCTGCGGGGAGGCCATCGAGGTGCCCTGCAGCATGCCGTAGCCGGCCGGCAGGCCGTAACCCGCCTCGGCGACCGGGGCACCCGGCATCCAGGTCTGGATGGTGTTGATCGCCGCACCGGGCGCGGTCAGGGTCGGCGTGAAGCCGCCGTCCTCACGCGGGCCGCGCGAGGAGAACGGCATCATCGCGTACGTGGTCTTCACCTCGGAGCCGTAGTTGGCGGCCCAGGTCTCCTTGGAGACGGACGCGCCGACCGAGATGACCTTCTCGGCCAGGGCGGGGTCACCGATGGTGTTGGCGCCGGGGCCGGAGTTGCCCGCGGAGATCACCAGCTGGACGCCGTAGGTGTCGATCAGCCGGGTGTACAGCTCGGCGCGGGCGTTGTTGCCGTCGTTCAGCGCCGGCAGTCCGCCGATGGACATGTTGACGATGTCGACACCGCGCTTGGTGACGAGGTCGATCATGCCCTCGGTCAGGGCGACGTTGGTGCAGCCGCCGGACCAGGTGCAGGCGCGCGAGGAGACGAGCTTGGCGCCGGGCGCCGCGCCGTTCATCTTGCCGCCGAACAGGCCGTTGGCGGCGGTGATGCCGGCGACGTGCGTGCCGTGCTCGGACTCGATGACGCCGATGTTGACGAAGTCGGCCTTCTCGCCGATCCAGTCGCCGCCGTAGGGGTCCATCGGGACGTCCTTGCGGACCTCCACGACGAACGGCTGACGCTCGGCGATGTCGGTCTTCGGGTCGTCGGTGCCGAAGTACCCGATCTGGAAGCCGTCCTTGTACGGCTTCATCGGGGTGTCGTCGGAGAATTCCTGGTTGTTGTTCAGGTCGACCCGCACCGTGCCCTTGGCCGGGTCGTAGAGCACGCCCCAGACGTCGGTGGTGTCGCCGTCGCGGTTGGCGTCGCCGGCCGCGTCACCGCCCGCGGTGTAGGACTCGCGGAAGAGGCTGATCTGGTAGCTGCCCTGCGGGGCCTTCCAGGTCGCGCCGCCGTAGGTGAAGGTCGGGCCGGAGACCGCGTTGACCATGGGGCGCCAGGTCTGGTCGCCGTCCACGATCGGGTCGGTCGCCGTCACCCAGTCGACGATCTTGCGCTCGCCGGTGGTGGTCTTCTGCAGCGCCGGGTGGCCGAGGTCCACGCCGGAGTCGAGGATGCCGATGGTGACGCCGCGGCCGTCCGCCTTCGGGTTCTTCTTCACGAAGTCGACGGCGCCCGTCTCGAAGGACGGGTTGTACGGGTTCTTCGCGGGCGTCTTCCGGTCCGGGGCGGCGTAGCCCTTGGCGCTCTTGCCCTTGCCCTTGGCGGCCTTGGTGGTGTCACCGGCCGGCGTCGGGTCGTCGAGCGGGATCTCGTCGCGCAGGTCGACGCCGTGCACGGAGGAGAGCTTGGTGGCGGCGGCGATCGCCGCGTCCGCCTTGCCGGTGGGCACGGTGGCGCGGACGTAGCCCAGCTTGTCGTCGGCGCGGCCGACCGAGGCGCCCTTGAGTGCCTCGATCTCCTCGGTGACCTGCGCGGTCTTGCCGGGCGCGGTCGCGATCATCATGGTGACGTGCTTGGAGCCGTCGGCCTTGGCCTCGGCGAGCAGTTCCGCGTCGTGCGAGCCGAGCTTGTCGTGGGCGGACTTGACGTCCGCGTCGGCCGGGGCGGTGGCCGGGCTGTCGGCCGCGAGGGCCAGCGGGACCGGCCCGGCCGCGGAGAGCGCGGCGACGAGACCGGCGGCCACGGCGATGCGGGCCGCGCGTCTGGAGCCCGATATGGGGGCGCGCTGCGGGGAGTTGGTCATCGGCATCCCTTGCAAGGAGCGAACGATCGGGAGCGGCCAGGCGTGATCGTTCCTGGTCGCGGGGGTCCGGAAGGCGCTACCGGATGATCGATGAGCTTCGCGTAAAGGGCCGATGTTTGGCGAGGGTTGGCCGGAAGGACTGACGATGTGTGGGGAAAACCCCCGGTGCCCTTATGGCGCGATGGCGCCCGAATGCGACAAGTCACCCCATGGGCGCGGTGGGTCAGGTGTCCCTGCTGCGGGCGTAGTGGCGGGAGGCCTTGGCGCGGTTGCCGCAGGACGCCATGGAGCACCAGCGGCGGGTGCCGTTGCGTGAGGTGTCGAAGAAGTGCAGGGTGCAGGCCTCGTGGGCGCAGCCGCGGATCCGGTCCGGCGCGGTGCCCAGCAGCCGGAGGTAGTCGCGGGCGGCCAGCCATGCGGGTCCCCAGGAGGGGTCGTCGAACTCCGCCCGCTCGCCCGGTCCCTCCGCGGTGAGCGTGGCCCGGATCCGCCCGTGCGCGAGCACGGCGTCCACGGCCTCCGCCCCGTCCCCGGGGTCGCCCCCGACCGCCGTCAGCAGGGCGTCCCGTGCCGTGCGGGCGTGGCGCAGGGCCGCCTCGTCGGCGGTGAAGCGGTCGTCCAGCGCGTTGGCGGCGAGCCACGCCGCGAGCCCGTCGGTGTCCTCGAGCAGGTCCCGCTCGACGCCGTTCGTCATCCAGCGCGTGTTGAGCAGGTCGAGCGCGAGCGGCTCACCGGTGAGCGGCCGGGGATCGGGCCGGTGCGGGGTGGCGGCGGACATGAGGCTCTCCTTCCGGTTCTAACCGTTCAAGAGTACGCCACTGGTTGCCGTGGGTGCGGAGCCGCCGTGATCGGGAGCGCGCCCCCGCCCGCGCCCCGCCCGTGTCCGGCCGGGGGCCTCGCCCGCGTCCGGCCGACCCGTGCGCGCTCCGCCGGGTTCCCGCCCGGTCCCGCCAGGGCTCCCGCCCGCGCCCCGCCGTGCCTGGACCCGCGTCCCACCGGGGCTTCCACCCACATCCGGCCGGAACCCGTCCGGGCACCGCCCGCTTCCCGCCAGGGCTGACACTCGTGTCCGGCCGGGATTGCCACCCGTGCCCGGCCCGGACCTCGCCTGCGTCCGGCCGGCCCGTCTGCGCTCTGCCGGCCCCCGCCCGCTTCCGGTCGGGACCCCTGCTCGCGCCCCACCGGGACTCCCGCCCGCGTCCCGCCGTGATCGGGCTCGCACTCCGTCGAGCTCGCACCCTGCCAGGGCTCCCGCCGGCGCCTGGCCGGGAATCCCGCCTGTGTCCGGCCGGGACCCGTCCGCGTGCCGTCGGACCCCCGCGCGCTTCCGGTCGGGGCTCCCGCCCGTGCCCCGCCGTGATCGGGAGCGCGCGCCGCCAGGGGTGCCGCGCGCATCCGGTCGGGAGTCCCGCCCGCGTCCGGCCGGGACCCCGTACGCCCTCCCGCTGCGTCGGCCCGCCCCCCGAGACACCCTGCGCGGCCCCGGTCGACGGGGTTAACGTCCGTCGATGCGACAGAAGTTGAGGGTGGCGGCCTACGCCGTGGTGATACGCGACGGACAGATCCTGCTCGCCCGGTCCCCGGCGCCGCACGGCACCTCCGAGTGGGTGCTGCCGGGCGGCGGCATGGAGCACGGCGAGGACCCCTACGACACCGTCCGGCGTGAGGTCGAGGAGGAGACCGGCCACCTGATCGAGGTCACCGGTCTGCTGGGCGTGGACTCCCACCGGCACACCCTGTCCGGCCGCTTCGGCCGCCCGGTCGACCAGCAGGGCCTCCGGCTGGTCTACGAGGGCCGGGTCACCGGCGGGGAGCTGCGCAACGAGATCGGCGGCTCCACCGAACTGGCCGCCTGGCAGCCGGTGGACGCCGTGCCCGGCCTGGTCCGCGTGCCCCTGATCGACATCGCGCTGCGGCTGTGGCGGGAGCGGCCGGCGACGGGACGGGTGGAACCGGCCCAGGGGTAGCCCGGGCCCCGGGCTCCGGCCGCTGCCCCTTGCTCCCGGGGAGGGAACGGCCGGAACCCGGTCAACCGTCGCGAGCCGTGGCAACCGGGGCGGCCGGGTCGCGGTCCCTCCCTGCGACCACGCCCGACGGACAGGGGAGGCACGAGCATGCGGAAGCGGATGCGGACGACGGCGGTGGCAGCGGTGGCGGTGGGGCTCTCGGTGGCCCTGGCGGCCCCCGCCGTGGCGGCGCCCGGAGGGAGCGGGGCCGGGGACACCGGCGACCACCGGGCGACCCGCCGGGCGGTGCAGGCCGCGGTCGCCGGGGGCGTACCCGGCGTCACGGTGCGGGCGGACGACCGTCGCGGCGCCTGGACGACGACCGCCGGGGTGGGTGACCTGCGCACGGAGCGGAAGCGCTCCCCGCAGGACCGCTACCGGGTCGGCAGCATCACCAAGACCTTCGTGGCGACGGTGCTGCTGCAACTGGAGGCCGAGGGGAAGCTGTCCCTGGACGACACCGTCGACACCTGGCTGCCGGGCCTGGTGACCGGCAACGGCCACGACGGCACCCGGATCACCCTCCGGCAGCTGCTCAACCACACCAGCGGTGTCTTCAACTACACGGCGGACGAGGACTTCGGCCGCACCTACTTCCTCAAGGAGGGCTTCTTCGAGCACCGCTACGACACCCTCGCCCCCGAGGAACTGGTGCGGATCGCGACCTCGCACGAGCCGGACTTCGCACCCGGCGCCGGATGGAACTACTCCAACACCAACTACGTGCTGGCCGGGATGGTGATCGAGAAGGCCACCGGCCGCCCCTACGGAGAGGAGGTCCGCCGCCGCGTCATCGCGCCGCTGCACCTGACCGGCACCTCGGTCCCCGGCACCCGCACCGGCGTCCCGGGACCCAGCAGCCGCGCGTACGGCAAGCTGACGCGGGACGGCAGCGGGCCCGTCCACGACGTCACCCGCCTCAACCCGTCCATGGCCTTCTCGGCGGGCGAGATGATCTCCGACTCCAAGGACCTGGGCCGCTTCTACCGCGCCCTGCTCACCGGCCGGCTGCTGCCCCGGGAGCAGCTGGACGAGATGACCGACACGGTCGCGGTGGACGCCAGGAACGGCTACGGCCTGGGCCTGATGAAGACCGAGCTGAGCTGCGGGGTGACCGTCTGGGGGCACGGCGGCGGCATCCACGGTTCCACCTCCGAGGCCGTCACGACCGAGGACGGCCGGCACTCGCTGGCGTTCAACTTCAACGGCGACTGGTCCGGGGACCCCGGGGCGGTGATCGAGGCGGAGTACTGCGGCGACTGAGGTGACGAGGACCGCCGGGCGCTGCCCCCGGCGGTCCTCCCGTCCGTTCGTGAAGGGCCATGACCTCGCCGTGGTGCCGCACTACCGGGGCAGCACGACGACGTACGCGGCCGGATCGCGGTCGGCCGCCGCCATCAGGGCGGTACGGACCACCGCCGCCTGCTGCTCCGCCGCGTCCCGCAACTTGCGCGGGGTGATGTGGACGACCGTGATGCCCAGGCGCTCCAGGTGTTCGCGCTTGCGGGCGTGCTCCGTCCACTCGGCGTCCTCCTCGGGCCGCCCGCCCGGCCGGGGGGCGCGGGTGTCCAGCTCCACCGCCACCGACTGCTCCGGCCAGTACGCGTCCAGGCCGCCCAGGTGCGGGCCGCCGGGCAGCCGCAGGTCCACGTTCCAGCAGGGGTCCGGCAGGCCGTACTCGCGGACCATCCGGTACAGCCGTGCCTCCGCGAGCGCCCGCCCCTCGGCCAGCAGCGAGTCGACCGCGTCCACCACGTGCGGCCGGTTCAGCAGCTTGGCGGCGGTCAGCTCACGCACCACCGCGGCCGGCTCGCAGTGCCCGCCGCGCACTGCCTCGGTCAGCAGCCGGCGAACCGCCACCGCGTCCTTCAGGACCGCCACCGCGTCCGCCAGGGCCCGCGGGACCGGGGCCACCGGCAGGCCCGTGACCTGCTCCGGGACGGGCAGGTCGGCGGTGCGCACGATCCGGGCGCAGCCCGTCGAACGCAGCCGGCGCAGCCGCGGCACCAGCACGTCGAGCGTCTCCAGGGACGGCAGCGGGGGAGTGGAGGCGAATCCGTGCAGGGTCAGCGCGGCCAGGCCGGTGATCATCGCCTCGCCGTAGGGGGAGGCGGGCGGCTCGTCCCTCCCCGGCTGCACCGGCACGCTCACGGTGCGCTCCCGCGCCGCGTACAGCAGCACCGCGTGCAGCCGCTCCTCGCTCGTCGGCGGTCCGGGGTGGAGCAGGACGACACCGGGCAGCAGCTGCTGCCAGGCCCCGCCGGGACGGCACTGCTCGCCGGCCTCGGCGGCCGAGACGCCGTGGGCCCGCAGTTGCGCGTGGGTCAGGACACGACGGCCGGTGCCGGTGCCGGTGGCGAGGTGGTGCAGTGGGCGCGGGGAGAGGGGGGTGTTGTGGTTCATGACCGGCAATTTCCCGCCTCCGGACGGCCTCCGAACCCCTGTTACACGCTCGTCGACGAACCCGGACAAGCCCGCACTAAAGGAAGCCTGTTCGGATACCGAAACCCCCTGGTCCGTTCGGGTGAGAGCCCCGGGTTACGGCCCGAATGCCCGCGTTCGGTAACGACGGTTGCACGGGGTCTTCAAACGCCGGAAGGGCTGCTCGCAGCCCTTCCGGCGTTTGAGGAGCGGGGTCCGGGGCGGAGCCCCGGGGCGTGGGAAAGGACGGTCACACGCCGGACGCGGCGTCACACGCCTGCCCACGCAGCGCACGCGCCAGATCGTCCCGCGCCTCCAGCACCAGCCGCCGCAGCGCCGGCGCCGCGTCCTCGTGGGAAGCGAGCCACGCGTCCGTCGCGTCCAGCGTGGCCTGCGAGTCCTGGTAGGAGGGGAACAGGCCGCGGACCACGTCCATGCCGATCTGGATCGACCGCTCCGTCCACACCCGCTCGATCGCCGCGAAGTACTTCTCCGCGTACGGCGCGATCAGCTCCCGCTGGGACGACTGGGCGAAGCCCGCGATCGTCGCCTCCACCAGCGCGTTGGACAGCGCGTCCGACTCCACGACCTGCGCCCAGCACTGCGCCTTGACCGCCTCCGACGGGCGGGCCGCCAGACAGCGGACGTGGTGGCGCCTGCCGGAGGCCGTGTCGTCCCGCGCCAGCTCCTCGTCCAGCCGCTTCTCGTCGGCCGCGCCGTGCGCGGCCAGCGGCTCCAGGAACGCCCAGCGCAGCTCCTGGTCGACCTCAAGACCGGGCAGCGTCACCGTGCCGTCCAGCAGCGAGCCCAGCAGCTCGAAGTCGACCGGTGCGGCGGCCACATGGGCGTAGAACCGCGCCCACGCCAGCTGCTGCTCGCTGCCCTCGCCGGCCGCCCGCAGCTGCTCCGCGGCGCCCTCGGCGAGCCGCAGCCCGGCCTGCTCGCGCTGCTCCGGCGCGGTGTAGTGCACGGCCGCCGACTCCGCCCACGCGTGCAGCATCTGCAGCACGCCGATGTCGGTCTCCCGGCCCGCGAACCGCAGCACCAGCTCGATGAAGTCCCGGGCCGGCAGCAGCGCGTCGCGCGTCATGTTCCACAGCGCCGACCAGCACAGCGCGCGCGCCAGCGGGTCGGTGAGGTCGCCGAGGGCCTCCCGCAGCGTGGCGAGGGAGGTGTCGTCGAAGCGGGTCTTGCAGTACGTCAGGTCCTCGTCGTTGACCAGCACCAGCTCCGGCGCCTCCGCGCCCGCCAGCTCCGCCACGACCGTGCGCGGACCCTCGACGTCCGTCTCGGCCTGCGCGTACCGCTCCAGGGCGCCCGAGTCCGTGCGCCGGTACAGGCCCACCGCGACCCGGTGCGGGCGCAGCTCGGGGTGTGACTCCGCGGCCTCCTGCACGACGGCCAGCTCGTCCACGGTGCCGTCCTCACTCAACAGCACCTGGGGGGTCAGGGAGTTGACCCCGGCCGTCTCCAGCCACGCCCGCGACCAAGCGGCCATGTCCCGCCCGCTGGTCTCCTCGAGCACCGACAGCAGGTCGCCGAGCCGGGTGTTGCCGTAGGCGTGCCGCTTGAAGTAGCGGCGGGCGCCCTCCAGGAACGCGTCCTGGCCGACGTAGGCCACGAGCTGCTTGAGGACGGAGGCGCCCTTGGCGTAGGTGATGCCGTCGAAGTTGAGCTTGGCGTCCTGCAGGTCGCGGATGTCGGCGGTGATCGGGTGCGTGGAGGGCAGCTGGTCCGCGCGGTACGCCCACGCCTTGCGCCGGTTGGCGAAGGTGATCCAGCCGTCGGTGAAGCGGGTCGCCCCGACCAGCGAGAACGCGCCCATGAAGTCCGCGAAGGACTCCTTCAGCCACAGGTCGTCCCACCACTCCATGGTGACCAGGTCGCCGAACCACATGTGGGCCATCTCGTGCAGGATCACGTTGGCCCGGCCCTCGTAGGAGGCCCGGGTCACCTTGCCGCGGAAGATGAACTCCTCGCGGAAGGTCACCATCCCCGGGTTCTCCATCGCGCCGAGGTTGTACTCCGGAACGAACGCCTGGTCGTACTTGCCGAACGGGTAGGGGTAGTCGAAGTGGTCGTGGAAGAAGTCCAGGCCCTGCTTGGTGACCAGGAAGACGTCGTCGGCGTCGAAGTGCGGGGCGAGGCCCTTGCGGCACATCGCGCCGAGCGGGATCTCCAGCCGGGTGCCGTCCTCGAAGACCCGCTCGTAGCGGTCGGTCACGTAGTGGTAGGGACCCGCGACGACACACGTGATGTACGTCGAGATCGGTTTGGTCTCCGCGAACCGCCAGACCCCGTCGGCGAGTTCGCCCGCGCCGTTGCTCCACACCGTCCAGCCCTCGGGGGCCCGCACCTCGAAGCGGTACGGGGCCTTCAGGTCCGGCTGCTCGAAGTTCGCGTAGACCCGGCGGGCGTCGGCCGGCTCGTACTGGGTGTAGAGGTACACCTCGCCGTCCTCGGGGTCGACGAAGCGGTGCATGCCCTCGCCGGTGCGGGAGTAGGCGCACCGCGCGTCGACGATCAGCTCGTTGTCGGCGGCCAGGTCCTCCAGCAGGATGCGGCTGCCGTCGAAGACCTCTCCCGGGTCGAGGTCCCGCCCGTTGAGGGACACGGCCGTCACGGCGGGCGCGATCAGGTCGGCGAAGCTGCTCGCCCCCGGCTCGGCGCAGCGGAACCGCACGGTGGTGACCGACCGGAAGGTGCGCGGGCCGTCGCCGCCGTGCTCGCCGACCGCGGACCGCAGGTCCAGGGACACCTCGTACCCGTCGACGGACAGCAGGGCTGCCCGCTCCCGGGCCTCGTCACGGGTCAGATTCTCACCGGGCACGGGCGGACTCCTCATGCGTCGTCGACAGGGAAAGGACAGCACCGATCCTGCCATGCGCCCCTGACGCGGGGCAGCGGGGAATGGGTGGGACGAGCCACGGCGTTGCCTGGGGGAAACACTGCCTTCACGAGGAGCGACATGTCGGACAAGTCTCCCGCCACGCCCGTCGACTTCTGGTTCGACCCGCTGTGCCCCTGGGCCTGGATGACCTCCCGGTGGGTGCTGGAGGTGCAGAAGCAGCGGGACCTCGACGTCCGCTGGCATCTGATGAGCCTGGCCGTCCTGAACGAGGACAAGCTGGACGAGCTGCCCGCGGAGTACCGCGAGATGCTCGAGGTGAAGGCCTGGGGTCCGGTGCGCGTGGTCATCGCGGCGCAGGAGGAGCACGGCCCGCAGGTGCTCGGCGACCTCTACACCGCCCTCGGCACCCGTATCCACAACCAGGGCGAGGGTCCGGGCAAGGAGACGGTCGCCGCGGCGCTGAAGGACGTCGGCCTGCCCGACTCCCTCATGGACCACTGGGACTCCACGCCCTACGAGCCGCAGCTGCGCGCCTCCCACAAGGAGGGTATCGAGAAGGTGGGCCAGGAGGTCGGCACCCCGGTGATCGCGGTCCCCGGCCCGGACGGCGAGGAGATCGCCTTCTTCGGCCCGGTCGTCACCCCGGCCCCGCAGGGCGACGAGGCCGTCCGCCTGTGGGACGGCACCCTCGCGGTGGCCTCGGTCCCCGGCTTCTACGAGATCAAGCGCACCCGCACGAAGGGGCCCGACTTCAGCAACCTGTGACGGACGTCAGTCAGGGGGCAGCAGCTTGACCGGCTTGGGGAACGGTCTGGTCGCGGCCCATCGGCGCATCGTACGGCACTGTGCGCCGGTGTCCGTGTCCACCACGTTCTCGCAGATCCAGAAGTCGTACACGGCCCGGAGTCCCAGCTGTCGCTTGGCCGCAGCCTCCTCCTCCCGGCTCAGCAGACGGTGAGGATGCGGGCCGCCGCACGTCGAGCATTGCAGCGTCAGTCTCCTGGATGTCGTCATTGCGCAACGATGCCCCGGAATGCCGCACACCGGAAGCCCCCGCGAGTGGGACCTCGCGGGGGCTTCCGGTAGGCCAGGGTGGTCAGCGGCGCTCGCGTGTCCGCTGGCGGGCGTAGCCCACCGCCGCCAGGGCCAGCGTCATCGCGCCCGTCGAGTACAGCTGCACCCGTGTGTCCGGCTCCCGGGCCATGAGCACGAAGACCGCCGCCATCCCCGCCAGCGCCACCCAGGTCAGCCACGGGAACGCCCACATCCGCACCGTCAGCCGCTCCGGCGTCTCCCGCTCCAGCCGGCGGCGCAGCCGCAGCTGGGCCACGGCGGTGAAGATCCAGACGACCAGGATCACCGCGCCGATCATGTTCAGCAGCCAGGCGAAGACGTCGTCCGGCCGCCAGTAGCTCAGCAGCACGCACAGGAAGCCGAAGACCGAGGAGGCCAGCACGGCCACCCGCGGCACCCCGCCCGACACCCGGCCGAGCGCCTTCGGCCCCTGGCCCCGCTCGACCAGCGAGTAGCCGATGCGTGAGGCGCCGTAGACGTTGGCGTTCATCGCGGACAGCAGGGCCACCAGCACGACCACGTTCATCAGCTGGCCCGCGCCGGGGATGCCGAGCCGGTCCAGGGCGGCGACGTAGGGGCCGTCCTCCCCCACCGCGGGGGAGTCCCAGGGGACGAGGGCGACGATGACGGCCATCGAGCCGACGTAGAACAGCGCGATCCGCCACATCGCGGTGCGCACCGCGCGCGCCACGCCGCCCACCGGGTCCTGCGACTCGGCTGCCGCGATGGTCACCGTCTCCAGGCCGCCGTACGCGAAGACGGACGCGAGCAGGCCGATGACCAGCCCTTCGCCGCCGCCCGGCATCAGCTCGGTGAGGTTCGAGCCGCCCGGCGAGTCGGTGCCCGGCAGCAGGCCGGCCAGGGCCAGCACGCCGAGCGCCAGGAACAGGGTGATCGCGCCGACCTTCAGGGCGGCGAACCAGAACTCGAACTCGCCGAAGTTCTTCACCGCGGCGAGGTTCGTCCCGCAGAACACCACCATGAACAGCGCCACCCACGCCCACTCGGGCGTGCCCGGAAGCCAGCCGGTGACGATCTTCGCGGCGCCGATGCCCTCCAGGCCGACCGCCGTGCACAGCAGCACCCAGAACGCCCAGCCCGCGGTGAACCCGGCCCAGGGCCCGATGGCCCGCTCGGCGTGCGAGGAGAAGGACCCGGAGTCGGGATACGCGGCCGACATCTCGCCCAGCATCCGCATCACCAGCATGACCAGCAGACCGGAGAGGGCGTAGGCGAGGACGATGGAGGGGCCGGCGGCGGCGATGCCCGCGCCGGAACCGACGAAGAGTCCGGCGCCGATCACCCCGCCGAGGGCGATCATCGACAGGTGGCGCTGTTTGAGGCCGTGCGAGAGGGAGACGCCGTCGGTGTCCGTGGGCGTCTCGACCGAGGTGGGGGGCATGGGCGCGGATCGTCCAATGGGGGGAGACGGCAAAAACGCCGTCCAGTCTGGGCGGCCGCCCCGTGGTCACGGAGCGGCCGCCCAGCATGTGGACGAAGGTCAAGCGGAGGGTCACGGTCCGGTCACCGTGGGGTGGCCGTCACCCCGTCGGCGGCCGTCACGCCGCGGCGGCCGCGACCTCCGCGACGCTCGTGTAGTGCGAGGCGTCCCCCTCGATCGCGTACGACTCCTTGCCGTCGACGCCGACCGGCACGTCACCGGCGACCGTCACCCGGTGCAGGCGGCGCGGCAGGCCGTCGTAGTTGTCGATCGCGTAGTGCTGGGTGATGCGGTTGTCGAACAGCACCAGCTGGTTCGGCTCCCAGCGCCAGCGCACCACGTTCTCCGGCCGGGTGACGTAGGCCTGGAGCAGGTCCAGCACCTTGCGCGACTCGCCCTTCGAGAGCCCCACGATCCGCTGCGCGAACCCGCCGATGAACAGCCCGCGTTCACCGGTGAGCGGATGCACCCGCACCACCGGGTGGACGGTGCGGTACTTCACGGAGGTGAACTGGGCGCGCCGGGCCGCCTCGTCCTCGTCCACGGCCTCCTCCGGGACGGCGTAGTCGTAGTCGTTGGTGTGCTCGGCCCACAGGGTGTCGGCCAGCCGGCGCAGCGGCTCGGGCAGGTCGCGGTAGGCGGCGGCCGAGCTGGCGATCAGCGTCTCGCCCCCGTACGGCGGGATCGTGATGCTGCGCAGGGACGTCGCCTGCGGCGGGTTGAGGACGAAGGTGACGTCCGTGTGCCAGTTGTTGGCCGCGCGCCCGCGCCCGCTGTCGACCGGCAGCACGCCGGGCGCGCCCTCGACGGCGGGCACGGTCGGGTGGGCGCCGGTGATGTCGCCGAAGTGGCGTACGAAGGCCTGCTGGCCGGCGTCGTCGAGGTGCACGTCGTCGAACAGCAGCGTCCTGTGCTCGTTCAGGGCGCCGCGCAGCGCGGTGACGGTGGCGTCGTCCAGCGGCCGGGAGAGGTCGACGCCGGAGACCCGGGCGCCGATGTTCGCGGTGACCTTGGTGATCTGGAGGTCCGACATGAGAGCGTGCCTTCCTGTGGCGGGGGGCGGTCAGACGAGCGCGGCCGCGGGGGCCGGCTCGGGGGCGTGCGGGGTGACGTGCTGGTTGGCGGGGCGCGGCAGTCCGTAGCGCTCGCGCAGGGTCCGCCGGGGGCCGTACTCGGTGCGGAACAGGCCGCGGGCGCGCAGGATCGGCACGACCTGGTCGACGAAGGTCTCCAGGCCGGACGGCAGCACCGCCGGCATGATGTTGAAGCCGTCGGCGGCGCCTGCGGTGAACCACCGCTCGATGGTGTCGGCGACCTGCTCGGGCGTGCCCGCGAAGGTCAGGTGCCCGCGCCCGCCGCCCAGCCGCCCGATCAGCTGCCGCACGGTGAGCCGCTCGCGCCGGGCCAGCTCCACGATCAGCGTGTAGCGGCTCTTGGCGCCCTCGATGTCGTCCTCCGAGGGCAGCCCGTCCGGCAGTTCGCCGTCCGGATCGAGCGTGCCCGGGGCGAGACGCAGCAGGTCCTCCAGGCGGCGCACCCCGTGCTCGTGCACGATGTGCTCCTCCAGCACCTGCTCAAGGCGCCGCGCCTCCTCCTCGGTGGAGCCGACCACGGGCACGATGCCGGGCAGCACCTTGATGTGGTCCGGGTCGCGCCCGGCCGCCGCCGTACGGGCCTTGAGGTCGGCGTAGAACGCCTGCGCGTCGGCCAGGGTCTGCTGGGCGGTGAACACGGCCTCCGCGTACCGCGCCGCGAACCGCTTGCCGTCCTCCGACGACCCGGCCTGCACCAGCAGCGGGTAACCCTGCGGGGTGCGCGGCACGTTGAGCGCGCCCTCGACCCGGAAGTACCTGCCCCGGTGGCGCGGCGGGTGGATCTTCGCGTCGTCGCCCCACACGCCCGCCGCCTTGTCGGCGACGATCGTGTCGTCCTCCCAGCTGTCCCACAGCAGCCGGGCGACGTCCAGGAACTCGGCGGCGCGCGCGTACCGTTCGGCGTGCGCGGGCTCCGCGTCCAGGCCGAAGTTGCGGGCCGCCTCGGCCCCGGCGGTGGTGACGATGTTCCAGCCGGCCCGGCCCCTGCTGACGACGTCCAGCGAGGCGAACTTGCGGGCCAGGTTGTAGGGCGAGTTGTACGACGTGGACGCCGTCGCGATCAGCCCTATGTGCTCGGTGGCCGTCGCCAGCGCGGTGAGCAGGGTGAGCGGCTCCAGCGCCCCGGCGGGACGCTGGGCCACCGTGTTCCACAGCTGGGGACCGTCGGCGAGGAACAGCGAGTCGAACGTGCCCCGTTCGGCGATGCGGGCCAGCCGTATGTGGTGGTCCAGGTCGACGTGTGCGTACGGATCGCTCTCGGGCAGTCGCCACGACGCCTCGTGGTGGCCGGTGTTCATGAGGAAGGCGTTGAGGTGGAGCTGTCCTGGCATGGCGGATCCCTTTCTCGGCGCTCTCGGCGCGGGGTGGTGGGGGAGGGTGCGTTCAGGAGCGGCGCGGGCGGGCGGTCACGGGGTGTCCTCGGTGACGCCGAGCGCCTTCAGCAGCCGGGAGCGGTACGCGCCGTGGGAGTGCGGGCCCTCGCGGTCGATCGTCAGGTCCAGCCCGATCCGGCCGTCCTCCAGGACCAGCACGCGCTCCGCGAGGGCGATCGCCTCGTCCACGTCGTGCGTCACCAGCAGCACCGACGGCCGGTGCCGCTCCCACAGCTGCCGCAGCAGCGCGTGCATCCTGATCCGGGTCAGCGCGTCCAGCGCCCCGAACGGCTCGTCCGCCAGCAGCAGTTCCGGCTCCCGCACCAGGGACCGGGCCAGGGCGGCCCGCTGCTGCTCGCCGCCCGACAGCTCGCTCGGCCAGGCGCGTTCCCGGCCGCCCAGACCGACCTCGGCGAGGGCGGCCCGGCCGCGCTCCTCGGCGTCCTTGCCGTCCAGCCCGAGGAGCACGTTGGGCAGGACCCGGCGCCAGGGCAGCAGCCGGGAGTCCTGGAAGACCACCGACACCCGCTCGGGCGCGGTAAGCGTGCCGCTGCCCGCCACCCCGTGGTCGATGCCCGCGATCGCGCGCAGGAGGGTGCTCTTGCCGGAACCGCTGTGCCCGAGCAGCGCGGTGAACTGCCCCGCGGGCAGGTCGAGGTCGACACCGTCGAGCACCGTGCGGCCCTCGAAGGACCGGGTGAGCCCGCGCAGCCGCACGGCCGGCCGGGTCAGCTGCTCAGTGTGCGGCGCCATGACAGCACCCTCCGTTCGATCGCGCGGACGGCGGTGTCGGAGACCAGGCCGAAGAGGCCGTAGACGACGAGACCGACGAGGATGACGTCCGTCTGGCCGTAGTTCTGCGCCTGGAACATCATGTAGCCGAGTCCGCTGGTGGCGTTGATCTGTTCGAGGACGACCAGGCCCAGCCAGGACCCGGTGACGCCGAGCCGCAGCCCGACGAAGAAGCCGGGCAGGGCGCCGGGCACGACGACCTGCCGGACGAAGGCGAACCGGGACAGGCCCTGCACCTCCGCCAGTTCCACGAACCGGTGGTCGATGCCGGACAGCGCGGAGTGGGTGTTCAGGTAGATCGGGATGTAGACGACGATGGCGATGATCGCGATCTTGAAGGTCTCGCCGATGCCCAGCCAGAGGATGAACAACGGAATCAGGCCGAGCGTCGGCACCGCGCGGTTGAGCTGCACGCTCCCGTCGATCAGCGCCTCACCGGTCCGGCTCAGCCCGGACGCCAGGGCGAGCACGATGCCCCCGGTCAGACCGATCGCGAACCCGGCGCCCGCGCGCCGCAGCGAGGTGAGGACGTCGTTCGCCAGCGTGCCGTCGGTCCACAGCCGGACCCCGGTCTCCACCACCGTCCAGGGCGCGGGGATCGCCCCGGGGTCCAGCCGGCCGGCGGCGGAGGCGGCGGCCCACAGCAGCAGCACCAGCAGCGGGCCGGCGAGGCGGGTGGCGGGCAGCCGCCGGCCGGGGGACAGCCGCCGTCGTCGCCGTACCTGGTGTTCCTCCTCCTCGACGGCGGCGGGCGGTGCGGGTGCGGTCGTGGTCGTGGTCGTGGTCACGGCGGTCACCTCCGGTACTCCTGGGGCACGGCCTTGGCGGCGAGGGACTCGAAGCGCCGGTCGAAGAGGACGCCGACGTCGAACTCCTTCACGTAGCCGCCCTCCGCGAGCAGATCGGCGGTCTCCTGCTCCCACGTGATCGCCTCGTCCCAACGCGGCGGGAACAGAGGCTTGTTGGCCAGCTCGGTGATGGACTCGGCCTGGTCGAGGGTGAGGTTCTGCGTCTTGACGTAGTACTCCCGGTTCCATGCGCCCGGGTGCTCGTACTGCCACACCGCGCCCTTGGCCCAGTACGGGATGTACGCGGCGACCGCGGCGGCCTTCGCCCGGTCGGCGAGCACCTCGGCCGGTGCCCACAGCAGGTTGAGAAGGTCCACCACCTCGGTGGGGATGGTGCGGGCGCCCTTCGCGCCGTACTGCTTCAGATAGGCGGGAGCCTGGCTGTTGCCGAGCGGGGCGATGTCCACCTGCCCGGACTGCAGGGCGGTGAGGAACTGGTTGCTGGTCAGCGGGACCAGCTCGGCCTCGTCCTGCTTCAGGCCGGCCTCTTTGAGGGCGCGCAGCAGCACCACGCCCTGCGCCTGGCCCTGCGAGAAGGCGAGCCGCTTGCCCTTGAAGTCGGCGACCGTGCGGATGTCGCTGCCGGGCTTCGTGGCGAACAGGTAGTTGGGCTTGCGGGTGATGTTGATGGCGACGATCCGCGCGTCGAAGCCCTGGTAGAAGGCCTGGATCGGCGGGATGCCCGCGTTGTTGGCGAGGTCCAGGGACTTGGCGCGGAAGGCGTTGATGACGTCCGGGCCGGCCCCGATGTTCAGCCAGTCGGCCACCTCGAAGGGCAGGTCGTCGAGGCCCGCCAGCTTCAGCTGGATCTGCTGGAAGTTCTCGAACGAGGAGATCTTCAGACGGGTGCCGGGCGGGACCTTCATGGCGAGCGGGGCCTTCAGCGACGCCTCGTCGGCCGCGGCCCCGGCCTCGGCGCAGCCGCTCAGTCCGGCGGCAGCGGCGGTGACGCCGAGCAGGGAGGTCAGGAAGAGCCGCCGGTCGAGGCCGGGCACGGGCGGTGCGGGCATGGGGGAACTCCCAGGGGATGCGGAAAGGCGCACAGGGGTGTGCGCGGAACAGAAAGACAGGCGGAATGACCGGGCGGAAAAGGCCCGGACGAAAATCACGCAGGAAAGGAGGGACGGCGCGGACGACCGCGCGTCAACGCGTCAGCAACAGAGGGTGCGACAGCTCATGACCAGCATGTTCCTGTTCCCTGAGGGGCAGTGTCAATATTCCGAGTTTCTGAATTAAATACGCTCTGGTGACACGCTCAACGGGTCCCGGTAGAGCACGTCGAGAGCGACCGATCCGCCTGCCACGGCCAGTACGGAATCCGGGAAACTTGTCGGCGTCACCGTGGCCGCCCGCGCCGCGTCCAGCTCGCCGCGCAGCGCCGCGAGACAGTCCGGCCGGTGGATGACGCCGACCTCGGTGACCACCACGCTCTCCGGGTTGAGGACGTCCGTCAGCAGCCGCACCGCGCGCCCCGCCATGCGGGACCGCTCCCGCAGCAGCCGCGCGGCCACCGGATGCCCGGCCGCCGCCGCGTCGACCACGTGCAGGGGGTCGTGTCCGTCACAGATCCCTGCCTCCCGGGCCCGCCGGCCCAGCGTGCGCTCGCTCAACTCGGCCTGGAGGCAGCCGGACCGGCCGCAGGCGCAGGGCTCGGTGCCGCCCGCCAGCGGGAGATGGGCGATCGACCCGGCCTGCGAACGCGGGCCGTGGTGCACCTCGTCATGGGTGGCGAACGCCGCGTCGACGATGTTGCCGACGAACAGGTGCAGCACACTGCGGCTGTCCCGCGCCGCCCGCCCGAACATCCGCTCCGCGTCCACCAGCGCCCGCGCGTGCCCGTCCACATGGACCGGCAGCCCGGTGCGGGCCCGCAGCACCTCCCGCGCGGGGACGTCGCGCCAGCCCAGCAGCGGATGGTCGACGACGGTGCCCGCCTCGCGGTCCACCCAGCCGCCGGCCGCGAGGCCGACGCCCAGCGGCCGCCGCTCCGGCACCCGCCGGAGGAGGTCCGCGAGGCCCTCGGCGGCCCGCTCCAGCACCCGCGCCGGTTCGGTGTCCGGGTGCGACAGCCGCCGTTCGGACAGCACCCGCCCGCGCAGGTCGAGCAGCGCCACCGTGGTGTACGGCACCGCGACATGGACACCGCCCACCACGAGCCGCGACCGGTCCACGTCGAGCGGCAGGTGCGGCCGCCCGACACCGCCCGAGCGGCGGGGCGCCGCGGCCTCACGGACCAGGCCGAGCCCGACCAGACGGGCACAGTGGTCGGTCACGGAGGCCGGCGACAGCCCGGTGAGCCGCGCGATCGTGCTGCGCGCCACCGGCCCGTGCTCCAGCACGCAGCGCAGCACCGTGCGGGCACTGGTCCGCCGCCGGTCGGGATCGGCGGCACGCGCCGAGGGAGAGGGGGAAGGAGAGGGAGGTGCCGCGGTACGAAGCATGGGGAACTTCCTCGGGAACGGGTCCGACACTGCGCCGTCGTACGGGAGTCGAGGCGCGCCGGATCCGCTCCGCCCGCCTCGTCAGAGGAGGCGACAGGCGGTGGCGCCCACGCGTCGCAGATCGACGTGGCGACGCGAGGTGAAGTTCCGGGACTGGGCGACCATGGCTCGAAGCTAGCAAACCGGCTCACCGGCTGCCCAGACGGTGACCGACGGGCGAGACGGCCGGTGCGAACGCCGGTAACGGCATTGGCGGATTCCTACAGCCGCCGCTCCGCCCCACCGTGTCGGCGACACCACGTCACCTCAGTGACCGGGGTCACCTCCATCGGGGTGTCGCTCCGTTTCTTTGTCCGGAGCCCACCAACTCCCGGTTCGACCCTTTGTCGAGCGCTGCTGGTGATCGGCACGGGGGCGCCGGTATAGCGTCGCCGTGTTCCCACTTGCCCTCACCCCGGGGAGTCCCCATGAGCACCGCCACCGTCACCTCCGCCCGGCCCGGACAGGTCCTCGCCGACCTGGTCCCCGCCTCCCGTGTCCGGGACGCGGCCCTCGTGCTCGGCGGTGCCGCGTTCACCGGCCTCGCCGCCCAGATCGCGGTGCCCGTCCCCGGCTCCCCGGTGCCGGTGACCGGACAGACCTTCGCGGCCCTGCTCGTCGGGACCACCCTCGGCGCCCGCCGCGGCTTCGTCTCCCTCGCGGTCTACGCGCTGGTGGGCATGGCCGGCGTGCCGTGGTTCGCGGAGGGCAAGTCCGGGATGGGCATGCCGTCCTTCGGCTACATCCTCGGCATGCTGCTGGCGTCCGTGGTGGTGGGCGCGCTCGCCCGCCGCGGCGCCGACCGCTCCGCCTGGCGCACAGCCGGCACCATGGTGCTCGGCTCGGCGCTCATCTACGCCGTCGGCGTGCCCTACCTGGCCCTGGCCACCGGCATGTCGGCCTCCGCGGCGATCGCGGCCGGCCTGACGCCGTTCCTCATCGGTGACGCGCTCAAGGCGGCGCTCGCCATGGGCCTGCTCCCCACCGCCTGGAAGCTCGTCGACAAGCGCTGACGACCGGGACTCACGCCGAAGGGCTCGGCGGGCGCTGTCACAGCGCCCGCCGAGCCCTTCCGTCGTGTCCGGGAGGCGGGATCAGCCCGCCCGCACCTCGTCCCGGTCCGGGTCTGCGGCCCGCCGTCCGGCCAGCCGGTGCCGGACCAGGGAGATCGCCAGCACCACCACCGCCACCAGCATCGTCAGCAGCATCGTGGTCCGGCCGTCGTGCTCGGTGTCGGTCAGCATGTAGCCGAGCACGAACACGATGAACGCGATGCTCACCCAGGTCAGGTACGGGTACAGCCACATCCGCACGACCAGCTTCTCCGGCGCCTCCGCCTGGATGATCTTCCGCATGCGCAGCTGCGAGAAGCAGATCACCAGCCACACGAACAGCGCGACCGCGCCGGAGGAGTTGACGAGGAAGAGGAAGACGGAGTCGGGGAACTTGTAGTTGAAGAAGACGGCGACGAAGCCGAACACGACCGAGGCGAGGATCGCGGTCCTGGGCACGCCCCGGTGGGTGGTCCGCGCGAACGCCTTGGGCGCGTCCCCGCGCTGACCGAGCGAGAAGGCCATCCGGGAGGCCGTGTACAGCCCGGAGTTGAGGCAGGACAGCACGGACGTCAGCACGATGAAGTTCATGATCTGGCCGGCGTGCGCGATGCCGAGCGAGTCCAGCGCGGCGACGTACGAGCCGTCCTTCGCGATCGCCTCGCTGTCCCAGGGCAGCAGACAGACCACGACGAGGATCGAGCCCAGGTAGAAGACGCCGATCCGCCAGATGATGCTGTTGGTGGCCTTGGTGACGGCCCGCTGCGGGTCCTCCGACTCACCGGCCGCCAGGGTGGCGATCTCGCTGCCCATGAAGGAGAACACCACGAGCAGGATGCCGGTGAGGACGGCGCCCGCGCCGTTGGGCAGGAAGCCGCCGTGCGCGGTCAGGTTGGACAGGCCCGCCTGGTCGCTGTCGGCGCCGGGCAGCATCCCGAAGACGGCCAGTCCGCCGACGACGATGAACGCGCCGATGGCGACGACCTTGATCCCGGCGAACCAGAACTCGAACTCGCCGTAGGAGCCGACCGATGCCAGGTTGGTCGCGGTCAGCACCAGCATCACGATCAACGCCCAGCCCCACTGGGGCACGGCCGGTATCCATCCCTCGAGGATCGCGGCGCCGGCGGTCGCCTCCACCGCGAGCACGACGACCCAGAAGAACCAGTAGAGCCAGCCGATGGTGAACCCGGCCCACGGTCCGAGGGCCCCGTCGGCATGCGCGGAGAAGGACCCGGAGGTCGGGTTCGCCGCGGACATCTCGCCCAGCATCCGCATCACCAGCACCACGAGCGTGCCGACGAGGGCGTAGGACAGGAGGATGCCGGGGCCGGTGGTGGCGATGCCGGTGCTGGACCCGACGAACAGGCCGGCGCCGATCACGCCGCCGATGGCGATCATCGACAGGTGCCGGTTCTTGAGCCCGGCCTGGAGACCGGAACCCGTGGGCGGGCCTCCGGGGCCCTCGGGGCCGTTACCGGCCTCGGTGAGGATCGGCTGCGAAGTCATGTGGGGGTCTTCCTTTGCGCCGGTTGAGCGGTACCCGTACGAGCGGTGCACGAGCTGAACCAGTGAAACGGAGGCGTACTTACACAGGAACCTTTGATTTACAATCTTTACCCGAGCTTTTCCTGAGGTCCTGTGGATTGGCTCACACTTTTCACACGGCCCACCCCGCGCCGCTTCCCCGCGGGGGCCGTGTCACACTCGACGCATGCGCGTGTATCTCGGCTCCGACCATGCGGGCTACGAACTGAAGAACCACCTCGTCGAGTGGCTCAAGGAGGCGGGACATGAGCCCGTCGACTGCGGCCCGCACCTCTACGACGCCCAGGACGACTACCCGCCGTTCTGCCTCCGTGCCGCGGAGCGGACCGCCGCGGACCCCGGCTCCCTCGGCATCGTGATCGGCGGCTCCGGCAACGGCGAGCAGATCGCCGCCAACAAGGTCAAGGGCGTACGGGCCGCCCTGGCGTGGAGCGAGCAGACCGCCGCGCTGGGCCGTGAGCACAACGACGCCAACGTGGTCGCGGTGGGCGCGCGCATGCACTCCGAGGACGAGGCGACGAAGTTCGTCGAGATCTTCCTCAACACCCCGTTCTCGGGTGACGAGCGCCACATCCGCCGGATCGACATGCTCTCCTCCTACGAGACCACCGGCGACCTCCCCCCGATCCCGGCCCACCACCCCCAGCAGTAACGACCGGACCCAGCAGCAGCGGAGCGAGGGGGGAGCCGTGCCCGAGGGCCACACCATCCACCGGCTGGCCAAGGACTACGCCGAGGCCTTCCCGGCGGGCACCCCCCTGCGCGTCACCAGCCCCCAGGGCAAGTTCAGCGACGCCGCCGCCCTCCTCGACCGCACCCCGCTGCACACCACGGACGCCCACGGCAAGCACCTCTTCCTGGGCTTCGGCGGCCCCGGACGCGGCGAGTGGGTCCACATCCACCTCGGCCTCTTCGGCAAGGTCACCTTCGGCCCGGCCCCGGCCCCGCCGCCCACGGACACCGTGCGGCTGCGCCTCACCGGCAGCACCACGTACGTCGACCTGCGCGGCCCCACCACCTGCGCCCTGATCACGGAACCCGAGAAGCGGGCGATACACGACCGGCTCGGCCCCGACCCGCTCCGCCCCGACGCGGACCCCGAGCGCGCGTACCGCAGGATCAGCCGCAGCCGCACCACGATCGCCGCGCTCCTCATGGACCAGAAGGTCATCGCGGGTGTCGGCAACGTCTACCGCGCCGAGGTCCTCTTCCGGCACGGCATCGACCCCTACCGGGCCGGCAAGGACATCACCCGCGAACAGTGGGACGCGATCTGGGCCGACCTGGCCGCGCTGATGCGCGAGGGTGTCCGCAACAACCGCATCGACACCGTCCGCCCCGAGCACACCCCCGAGGCGATGGGCCGCCCGCCGCGCGTCGACGACCACGGCGGCGAGGTGTACGTCTACCGCAGGGCGAACCGGCCCTGCCACATCTGTGGCGGCGAGATCCGCACCGCCGACCTCGCCGCCCGCAACCTCTTCTGGTGCCCCGGCTGCCAGCGCCCGTGATCCCGGGCACACCGCACCGGAGCTCCCCGGGTCAGAAGCCGTGCGGCATCCACGGCGCCGGGTCGCTGCCGAAGGCGAGGGCGGCCTCGGCCAGCGCACCGCCGCGCAGCTCACGCACCCGCCCGGCCGTGGCGAGCGCCGTCAGGCTCACCCCGCCCAGATACGCGGCACCCAGCTCCCGCGCCGACAGCGCCAGGTCGGCCGCGTCCCGGGTGGGTTCGCAGGACGCCCCCTTGGCGTCCCCGCTCAGCCGCCAGCGCCCCGCGTTCCAGGGACAGAAGGCGTCCTCCACCTCCAGCACCACGTCCACCGGGGCCCGGTAGGTGCGCGCCGCCAGCGCCGCCCCGACCTCCACCGGCCGCACGTACAGCGCGTCCCGGCGGGCCGGGCGGCAGCGGCGTATGTCCGACACCAGGTACTGCCAGCCCTCGTCCACCGGCCGCCCCCGCGCCACCAGCGACGACGTCAGGTCGAGGCCGAACAGGAAGCGCCACAGCGCCGCGCCCGCCGCCGGATCCAGCGCCTCCAGGGCGCTGAGCACCACCTGACTGTCGGGACCGGCCGCACTCCAGGACGGCTTCACCCGGTACCGCGCGTACCCGACGGTCTCCCCGTCGCGCTCGGCGACCACGCACTGCAGCGGCGACGCGCCGTCCCGGTCGCTCTCCGGGTCGAGCAGTCCGACCCGCTCCCAGCCGGGCCGCCGCGCCAGCATCCCGGGACGGCCGGGCACCAGCCGGGCGTAGACCGCCTCGCAGGCGTCCAGCACCTCGGCGGGGTCGGAGTACCGCACCTGTACGTCATCCGTACCGTCCGGCACGGTCAGACCCACGCGCACGGTGTCGATCTCCGCGTCCAGCTGGAAGCTGGCGGCTCCGTAGCCGAACCGGCCGTAGATCGCCGGCTCCGACGCACAGAGCACCGCCAGCGGCTCGCCCCAGGAGCGGACGTCGTCCAACTGCCGCCGCATCATCGACGTCAGCACCCCGCGCCGCCGGTGCGTGGCCGCCACGCTCACCATGGTGACGCCCGCGGCCGGCACCGAGGTCCCGCCGGGCACCGTCAGCCGGAACGAGAACGCGCCCGCGGTGCCCACGCACCGCTCACCGTCCCAGGCGGCCAGGAAGCGGTCGAACTCGGTGATGGACCGCCACATCTCGCGTTCCTCGTCCGACTCCGGCAGCCCGCCGAAGGCGCGCAGGAGGTTGTCGTACGCGGTGTCCCACTCGTCCGGCCGCAGGGCCCGGAGCTCGGGCGCGCGGCCCGTCGAATCGTTCGCCATGAGGGCATGCCTACCAGGGCTCCATGATCCGGGCGAGGCAATTTCCGCCGGGCGGCCCCGGGAAGGCCCCGCGTGAAGTTCACTGTGAGTTCGGTCCCCGTCCGGGGGGACAACCTGGACCTCCCGTGCCAAGTGGCCGGTTGGATGGATAGGGTCCCGAACTGATGGCAGCAGGACGACAGCGGCGCGCGGAAGCCGGCACGTTCACGGCCCGGTTGAACAAACAGTGGCACCGGGTCCGCGTCGGCGTGCGCCGGGCCGCCGTGGACTACTTCCGCGGCGACGGCTCGGACTGGATCGCGCTCGCCGGGCTGCTGCTCACCGTTCCGCTGATCGCCGCCGGGACACTCGCCAACTCCGTGTGGTGCTCGCCCGCCGCGCTGTGCGTCCCGGTCGTCGCGGGCGGCCTGCTGCTGCGCCCGGCCAGTCTGCTCGGGCTGTACGCGGCGGCGCGACGCGCGCTGATCGTGGAGGCCGTGCAACTCGGCCCGTACACCGAGGGAGTGGCCCGGGTCACCCCCGGCGTGGTCCTGGTCGTCGCGGCCTGCGGCTTCTTCGGGCTGCTCGTCGCCCAGTTCCGCAGCCGGGTCGGCGTGCCCTGGCGGCGCGGCGGCACCATGCTGTTCGACCTGCGCGAACGCATCCGGGTGCAGAGCAAGCTGCCGAAGCTGCCGGCCGGCTGGCACCGGGAGATGGCGCTGCGCCCGGCCGGCGGCCAGTCCTTCTCCGGCGACTTCGTGGTCGCGGCCCGCACCAACGGCGGGCGCACCCTGGAGGTCGTCCTCACCGACGTCTCCGGCAAAGGCATGGACGCCGGTTCGCGCGCCCTGCTGCTGTCCGGTGCCTTCGGCGGGCTGCTCGGCAGCCTGCCCCCGCACGACTTCCTCCCCGCCGCCAACGGCTATCTGCTGCGCCAGGACTGGGACGAGGGCTTCGCCACCTCCATCCACCTGGTGCTGGACCTGGACTCCGGCGACTACGAGCTCTACTCCGCCGGACACCCGCCGGGCCTGCAGCTCAGCGCGGGCAGCGGCCGCTGGGAGGAGAAGGCCGCCGACGGCCCGCTGCTCGGCGTGTACGACGGCGCCCAGTTCGACCCGGTGAAGGGTTCGCTGCGCCCCGGTGACGTGCTGATGCTGTTCACGGACGGCCTGGTGGAGACCTCCGACCGGGACATGGTCGAGGGCATCGACCGGCTCACCGGCGAGGCCGACCGCTATGTCGCCGGCGGCTTCCACGGCGCCGCCTGGCATCTGATCGAGGCCGTCGCCAAGGACGTCAACGACGACCGGGCGCTGCTGCTGATCTGCCGCGAGGGCCCCACCGCGGCCGCCGCCCGCTGAACCGCACACCGGTCGGCCGCGGCCGGACACACCGCCCGTGTGCCGCCGGGCACACTGGTCGCGTGAACCGGACACCGAGCATGGACCTGACCGAGGTGGAGGCCACCGCCCGCGCCGCGCACGCCGGCCAGACCGACAAGGCGGGCCGGCCCTACGCCGAGCACCTCCAGGCGGTCGCCGAGGGCGTACGGCGGCGCGGCGGCGACGACGAACAGATCGCGGCGGCCTGGCTGCACGACGCCGTGGAGGACGACAGGCTCAGCCGCGCGTGGCTGGAGGGGGCCGCGCTCACCCGGCGCACCAAGGACATCGTCCTCGCCCTGACCAAGCGGTCCGGCGAGCCGCCCGAGGACTACGCGGCCCGTGTCCTGTCCACCCCGGGCGCACTGCTGGTCAAGGAGGCGGACCTGGCGCACAACGCCGACCCGGCCCGCCTCGCGGTCCTCGACGAGGCCACCCGGGCCCGGCTGACCGCCAAGTACGCGCGGATGCGCGCCCTGCTCGGCCTCACCGGCGACGGGGCGGCTCCCGCCCGCTAGACCGAGACCTTCTCGCCGGGCGCCCGCACCTCGACGGGCCGGTGCTGCTCGCGCACCCGGGCCACCTCGCCCGCGTCCTGCCGGAAGGCCCACGCCATGCGCGGCTCCACCACGCACCGCAGGGCCCGCTGCACCGGCCGGGTGCACAGCAGCGTCACGGCGGCGGCCGCGAAGAGGGTGAGGCACAGCACGCCGAGCGGCTCGTGCAGCCACGGCCGGTCGTAGAAGTCCGTGTAGTTGCCCGCCCGTACCAGGAAGGCGTGCAGCAGATAGCCGTAGATCGTGCCCGCGCCGAGGGCCGTGAACCACATGCGGCGGCGCGGTACCCAGGCGAGGAAGCAGACGGTCGTCAGCAGCGATCCGGCGAGCGTGCCGAACACCATGAGCGGACCCGCCCACCAGGGCGCGCCCAACTCCGCGGCGCCGTCGCTGTGGTACAGCCAGCCGAGCCGCAGGTACGGCATCGTCCACCAGACCACGGCCGTCGCCGCGAGGAACACCGGCACGGACAGCAGGCGCACCGAGCGGCGCTTGACCATCCGGAAGTGCTCGGGCCGCAGCGTCAGGCCCAGCACGAAGAAGGGGAGGAACTGCAGCACCCGCTGAAGTTCCAGGTCGTCACCGATCTGCGGGGACACCGAGCCCAGCGCGGCGATCACCAGCGAGACCGGCAGCGGGTGCCGGATCACCCTCCAGAGCGGCGTCGTCAGCCGCCACACGAACAACGCGCACAGGAACCACAGGTGGTAGGTGGGGTCCAGCAGCGTGATGCCGTGCCCCGGCTCGTCGTTGCCGTAGCGCTGGAACAGGGAGTACGCGGTCTCGAAGACCACGTAGGGGACGACGACTCCGGTGATCAGCCGCTGGACGTGCCGGGGACGCAGGTCGAAACCGCGCGAGAAGTAGCCGGAGATCAGGATGAACGCCGGCATGTGGAACAGGTAGACGACGCGGTAGGCGGTCTCCACCGCACCGTCGTCCAGGATCTGCCCCCACGCGTGGCCGACGGCCACCAGCACGATCGCCAGGTACTTGGCGTTGTCGAAGTAGGCGTCGCGCGGTCTGCCGCCCGGAGCGGGCCGGGTGCCCTCCTGGGGCGGGGTGCGCGGACTCGGCACCCCGTTCGCCGGCGCCTGTGCCGGGGGGAGCGGCGTCCTGCTGTTGCCGTACGGTCGCTGCGAGTTCGTCACTGACCCTCCCGGCGGGAACTCGGGGAGGCGATCGGGGAGCTCGCTGCGCTTGCGGGGGACGAGGCAGCGTGGAACATCTCAGGCACCCTAGCGTTGTCCTCGGGAATCCGTAAAACGCCCGACGTCATTCCTGGTTGTCCCGTTCGAGTACCCCGGATTCGGTAAAGCGCGCATGCCTTCCGGGCGAGGGGCAACGCATGTGCACGGCCGCCATGTTGGTGCCCGCCACCACCGTGCTTGTCAGGATTCATCCCCGTCATTCGGGTCATGGGGCCGGGCGGCGACTCCGGTGATATGTCCGCCTTGGCTGGGTCCTGCCCCCTTGGTCCGTACGTCTGTCGGGGTGGGGTACCGGCAATTCGAATTACCTGCGAACGCGTTGTGTGGACGCGGGAAAGAAATCGCCGAATTCCCTGCGCGGATCCTCCCTCGAATTGCCGTGCGAAACGCAGACATTGGTTCCGGCAAGGCCCGTACGGGGCCGCGCCGCACCCGGAGTCCCGGCGACGGCGACGGCGCCGTGGGACGGACGATGTGTCAGCGGCCGCATAGGGCGGCCCTGTTGGTGGCACGATGGTTCTGGCGGGGTGCGCGGGGATGCGTCGCCCGGGCCGGCGAAGCCGAACCGACCAAGGGTGTGATCAGTTGTGGCCATTTCACTGTCAGTGGTGCTGCTGTTGGCGATCATCCTGGTGGTGTTGCTGAGAGGTGGCTCCATCAAGGCGGGACCGGCGATCGTCGCCGTCCTCTTCGGCTTCTTCCTCGCCTCGACGGGCATGGCGGACGACATCCAGCGGTTCCTGGACTCGATAGCGGACATGATCAACTCGATCAGCTTCTGACCCGCCCCCGCGGAAGCGATCCGGATACGCCTCAGGGCCGGCCCACGGAGAGATCCGCGGACCGGCCCTGAGCCGTACAGAGCGGGCGACGGGAATCGAACCCGCGTAGCCAGTTTGGAAGACTGGGGCTCTACCATTGAGCTACGCCCGCACACTGCGTGCCGCGCGTCGGTGACCGCGGCACTGAGAGGCATCGTAGCGGGTCGTGCGCCTTCGTCGCACACCCCGTGTCCGGCCGGTCGCCGGGCGCCGCAGCGCGCCGGTAAAGGCGGCGGCCCTTTCTCCCGCGTGCATGTACCCTACGGATCGCACCAGACGGGGTGTGGCGCAGCTTGGTAGCGCGTCCGCTTTGGGAGCGGAAGGCCGTGGGTTCAAATCCCGCCACCCCGACCAGCCACCTGCTCACCTGCCGGTGATCGCCTTTTGGGTGCCGCAGCCGCTGCCGTTACTATGCAAGCTGCACGCCCATGTGTCTCTGAAGTCCGCTGGGCGGCGAATCGGCCGGACCGCTCTGGTCCCGGCAGAACCCGAGAAGTCAGCCACAAGGAGACCGAACCGTGAAGAGCGCCGTGGAGACCCTGAACCCGACCCGGGTTCGGCTCACTGTCGAGGTGCCCTTCGAGGAGCTCAAGGACAGCCTCGACGCGGCGTACAAGAAGATCAACCAGCAGGTCACGGTGAAGGGCTTCCGCAAGGGCAAGGTCCCGGCCCGGGTCATCGACCAGCGCTTCGGCCGCGGTGCGGTGCTGGAGGAGGCCGTCAACGACGCCCTCCCGAAGTTCTACACCGACGCGGTGAACGAGGCGGACCTCAACCCGCTCGGCCAGCCCGAGGTCGACATCACGGAGCTGAAGGACGGCGAGACGCTGAACTTCACCGCCGAGGTCGACATCCGCCCCTCCATCGAGATCCCGGACTACTCCGGCATCGAGGTCGAGGTCGACGCGGTCGAGGTCACCGACGAGGACGTGGAGAAGTCGGTCGAGCAGCTCCGTGAGCGCTTCGCCTCCACCTCCCCGGTCGAGCGTGCCGCCGAGGACGGCGACGTCGTCACCATCGACCTGGAGGCCAAGGTCGAGGGCGAGGTCCTCGAGGACGGCGTGGCCAGTGGTGTCTCCTACACCATCGGCTCCGGTGAGCTGCTGGACGGGATCGACGACGCCGTGAAGGGCCTGGAGGCGGGCGGCGAGGCCACCTTCACCTCCGAGCTCAAGGGCGGCTCGGCGGCCGGCAAGGAGGCCGAGGTCACCGTCAAGGTCACCCAGGTCGCCAAGCGTGAGCTGCCCGAGCTGGACGACGAGTTCGCTCAGCTCGCCTCCGAGTTCGACACCCTCGAGGAGCTGAAGGCGGACAGCCGCAAGCGCCTGGAGAACATGAAGCAGTACGACCAGGCCACGCAGGCGCAGGAGCGCGTCCTGGACAAGCTGCTCGAGCTGGTCGAGGTCCCCGTCCCCGAGAAGCTGCTCGAGGACGAGATCAACACCCGCAAGCACAACCTCGAGCACCACCAGCTCGGCCAGATGGGCCTCGACCTCGCGAAGTACCTGGAGATCCAGGGCAAGACCGAGGAGGAGTTCGAGACCGAGACCCGCGAGGCCGCGGTCAAGGGCATCAAGACCCAGTTCGTCCTCGACGAGCTCGTGAAGCAGGAGAAGCTCAACGTCAACCAGGAGGAGCTCACCGAGCACCTCATGCGGCGTGCGGCCTCCTCCGGCATGTCCCCCGACCAGTTCGCGCAGGCCGTCGTCGAGCAGGGCCAGGTCCCGCTGCTCGTCGGTGAGGTCGCCCGCGGCAAGGCGCTGGCCGCCGTGGTCGAGAAGGCCACGGTCAAGGACACCAACGGCGAGATCGTCGACCTCGAGGACGAAGAGGACGAGACCGGGTCCGCCGAGGCCGAGGCCACCGAGGCCTCCGCCGAGGAGAAGACCGAGGAGAAGACCGAGGGCTGAGCCCCGGCAAGGTGATCGACCGAGAAGGCCCCGGGGTGACGCCCCCGGGGCCTTCTCGTCACCGCCGGGACGAGCACCCTCCTCGGGGGCGCGGGGAGCCGCGCGAGCGACCACGCCGCCCCCGCGGCCGGCCCCCGGGGCCCGCGCCCCACGGCGCGTCCGTACGCCCCGCGGCGGACCGCGCCAGCCCCGCGCCGACTACGCCCCCGGCGAACACTCCCATCTCCGGGATTCCCCGAAGGGACCCGCGCGTTAGGGTCCATGAATACCAGGGCAGTGGAGTCTCCGATACGGCTCCCGCCCCCGCAGGGAACACGTGAGACGGCCCGGCGCCGTCGTAAGACGAGCAGGTGGATACGTGACGAATCTGATGCCTTCAGCCGCCGGCGAGCCTTCCATCGGTGGTGGCCTCGGCGACCAGGTCTACAACCGGCTGCTCGGCGAGCGGATCATCTTCCTCGGCCAGCCGGTCGACGACGACATCGCGAACAAGATCACCGCACAGCTGCTGCTCCTTGCCTCGGATCCCGACAAGGACATCTACCTCTACATCAACAGCCCCGGCGGTTCGATCACGGCCGGCATGGCGATCTACGACACCATGCAGTACATCAAGAACGACGTGGTGACGATCGCCATGGGTCTCGCGGCGTCCATGGGACAGTTCCTGCTCAGCGCGGGCACCCCCGGCAAGCGCTTCGCGCTGCCCAACGCCGAGATCCTGATCCACCAGCCCTCGGCGGGTCTCGCCGGCTCCGCGTCGGACATCAAGATCCACGCCGAGCGGCTGCTGCACACCAAGAAGCGCATGGCCGAGCTCACGGCCCAGCACACCGGCCAGTCGGTCGAGCAGATCACCCGTGACTCGGACCGTGACCGCTGGTTCGACGCCTTCGAGGCCAAGGAGTACGGCCTCATCGACGACGTGATCGCCACGGCCGCCGGCATGCCGGGCGGCGGCGGCACCGGGGCCTGAGCAGCCCCACGGGGCTCCACGAGCCCCGTAGGCCCCGCCCGGGCCCCGTGAAGCCCTGGGCGGGCCCCAGCGCCCCAGCCGACCGCCTCAGCCCCTTTCAGGAGACACCGTGAACGCATTCCCCGGCAGCGGGATCTACGACCGTATGCAGGCCGCGCAGGACATGAGTGCCTCGCAGGGCCGTTACACCGGCCCGCAGGCCGAGTCCCGTTACGTCATTCCGCGCTTCGTCGAGCGCACCTCCCAGGGCATCCGTGAGTACGACCCGTACGCGAAGCTCTTCGAGGAGCGCGTGATCTTCCTCGGCGTGCAGATCGACGACGCCTCGGCCAACGACGTCATGGCGCAGCTGCTGTGCCTGGAGTCGATGGACCCCGACCGGGACATCTCGGTCTACATCAACAGCCCCGGCGGCTCCTTCACCGCGCTCACCGCGATCTACGACACCATGCAGTACGTGAAGCCCGACGTGCAGACGGTCTGCATGGGCCAGGCGGCCTCCGCCGCCGCGGTCCTGCTGGCCGCGGGCACGCCCGGCAAGCGCATGGCGCTGCCGAACGCCCGGGTGCTGATCCACCAGCCCTACAGCGAGACCGGCCGCGGCCAGGTATCAGACCTGGAGATCGCCGCCAACGAGATCCTCCGCATGCGTACGCAGCTGGAGGACATGCTGGCCAAGCACTCCACCCGTCCGATCGAGAAGATCCGTGAGGACATCGAGCGCGACAAGATCCTCACGGCCGAGGACGCGCTGGAGTACGGCCTGATCGACCAGATCATCACCACCCGGAAGATGGACAACTCCAGCCTGCGCTGATGCGCGGCTGGGGTGTAACGTCTGCCGCCCCTTGGCACGGTTTGGCACGGTCCACGTCAAAGTGAACCGTGCCAAGGGGGGCCCGAACGGGGGGCCAGGCAAGGTACCGTCGGACATAAGGCAGCACCAGGAGCCGTCGGACATTGATGTCCGGGCGTCTCCCAGGCGAAGGGGAAGCACACCGTGGCACGCATCGGTGACGGCGGCGATCTGCTCAAGTGCTCGTTCTGCGGCAAGAGCCAGAAGCAGGTCAAGAAGCTCATCGCAGGGCCCGGTGTGTACATCTGCGACGAGTGCATCGATCTCTGCAACGAGATCATCGAGGAAGAGCTCGCCGAGACCAGCGAGGTCCGCTGGGAGGAGCTCCCCAAGCCCCGCGAGATCTACGAGTTCCTCGAGGGGTACGTCGTGGGCCAGGAGGCGGCCAAGAAGGCCCTCTCGGTCGCGGTGTACAACCACTACAAGCGCGTCCAGGCCGGCGAGAACGGCGGCGCCCAGGGCCGTGACGACGCCATCGAGCTGGCGAAGTCCAACATCCTGCTGCTGGGCCCGACGGGCTCCGGCAAGACCCTGCTGGCGCAGACCCTCGCCCGCATGCTGAACGTCCCCTTCGCGATCGCCGACGCCACGGCGCTCACCGAGGCCGGCTACGTCGGCGAGGACGTCGAGAACATCCTGCTCAAGCTGATCCAGGCGGCCGACTACGACGTCAAGAAGGCCGAGACCGGGATCATCTACATTGACGAGATCGACAAGGTCGCCCGAAAGAGCGAAAACCCGTCGATCACCCGGGACGTCAGCGGCGAGGGCGTGCAGCAGGCGCTGCTGAAGATCCTCGAGGGCACCACGGCCTCGGTCCCTCCACAGGGCGGACGCAAGCACCCGCACCAGGAGTTCATCCAGATCGACACGACGAACGTGCTGTTCATCGTGGGCGGTGCCTTCGCCGGACTGGAGAAGATCATCGAGGGCCGGGCCGGTGCCAAGGGCATCGGCTTCGGTGCGACGATCATCTCCAAGCAGGAGCGGGAGTCCAAGGACCAGTTCGAGGAGGTCATGCCGGAGGACCTGGTCAAGTTCGGCATGATCCCCGAGTTCATCGGCCGCCTCCCCGTCATCACCAGCGTGCACAACCTCGACCGCGAGGCCCTGCTGCAGATCCTGGTCGAGCCGCGTAACGCGCTGGTGAAGCAGTACCAGCGCCTGTTCGAACTCGACGGTGTGGAGCTGGACTTCGAGCGCGAGGCGCTGGAGGCCATCGCCGACCAGGCGATCCTGCGCCAGACCGGCGCCCGCGGCCTGCGCGCCATCATGGAGGAGGTCCTCCAGGGCGTGATGTACGAGGTCCCGTCCCGCAAGGACGTCGCCCGCGTGGTCATCACGGCGGACGTGGTGCTCTCCAACGTCAACCCGACGCTCATCCCGCGCGACTCGCGCGGCCGCGGCTCGGGCGAGCAGAAGACGGCGTGACCCCCGGCGCCTGCGCGGCGTTCGGGCACAGGACGGCGAAAGGGCGTCCGGCGGAAGCCGGACGCCCTTTCCGTCTGCTCGGGTCCTAGTTCTTGACGCGCACCTCGTCGCGGACGTCGGCGGCGATCTCCGCGGACTCGTCGAGCGAGTACGTCTTGCCGGCGGAGGTCGGCTCGACCACGGCGACCGTGCTGTAGTCGGCCCAGACGCACATGTACGTCGTCTGGTCCTTCTTGGTCACGGGGTGCTGGGTCTCGGCCTCCTGGCACTTCATCACGGCGCCGTCCAGCCCGCCGGGGGACACCGACTCCGGCTCACCGACCAGGTTGACCTTCTTGTCGTCGGTGTTCTTGTGCATCTGCGTGAACATCACGTCGAGCGCCTTCTCCGGGTCCTCGACCTTCCCATAGACACCGAAGTAGGTGATGTTCTCCGCGGACTCCAGCTTCGCCACGTCGGCCGTGTCGCTGGGGTCGAGCGTCGTCAGGTCCGTGGTGGAGTAGACGGCGGCGACCGAGGTCGCGTCGCTCACCCCGGCCGTGGCCAGGTCCTTGGCGTCGCTGGAGCTCGCCTTCTCCTCCTGCGCCGGGCCCTGGCGGTCGTACTTGTCCGAGAGGACCGACGAGGGCGCGGACAGCTTGTGCGGGCCGTCGTCCTTCAGGCCGCCGCCGCTGTCACCGCCGAGGACGAAGTAGGCGCCGACACCGATGGCCGCCACGACCGCGACGGCGCCGACGATGATCGCTGCCTTCTTGCCGCCGCCTCCACCGGACGCCGGCGGCTGCGGAGGCATGCCGTACTGCGGCTGCTGGCCGTAGGGCGGCTGCTGCGGCGGAACCCCGGGTTGTTCCGGCTGCTGCGGGTAGCCGTAGCCGGGCTGGTCTGGCGGGGGCGTCTGCTGGGGGTAGCCGTAGCCGGGCTGCGGCGGGGTCTGCGGCGGCTGGCCGTACGGTCCCTGCTGGCCGTACGGGCCGGGCTGCTGGGGCTGCCCGCCGTACGGGCCCGGCTGGTTGAAGCTCATGACTGGGTTCCCCCTCGTGTTCGCTGCTGCGGTGCCGTCAGGCCTTGACGCGGATCTGCTCGCGGAGCTTGGTGGTCAGGTCGACCGCGGTGTCCTTGTCGACGCCCGTGCCGGCGTTGTCTCCGGGCGAGACCATGCCGACCGTGCTGTGGTCGGCCCAGGCGCAGAACCAGTCGGTCGACTGCTTCTTGGTGAGCGAGTTGGTGCTCTTCGTCGACTGGCACTTGGCGACCGTGCCGTCGATCTCGACCTCCTCGGGCTCGCCGACCAGCTCGGGGTTCTCCATCCCGCCCGAGTTCTCCGAGGAGCTCTTCTCCACCTGCTCCTGGATGTTGGTGAAGAACTTGTCCAGTGTCTTTTGCGGGTCGGCGATCTCGCCGTAACCGCCCACCATGGTGACCCCCTTGGCGGTGAGCAGTTCCGACCGGTCGGGGAAGTCGCCCGCGGTGCTGGGATCGGCCGGGTCGTAGCTGCCGAAGTCGGCGGTCGACCACTGGCCGAGGATGGCGGTGCCGTTCCTGACCCCGCTCTTCTCCATGTCCTTCGCGGTGTCGGAGCCGCTCTCCTCGGAGCCGTCGCCGAACCGGTTGTAGTCGTCCAGCACCGTCTTCGGCGTGGTGAGCTTGTGCGGGCCGTCGTCCTTCAGGGTGTCCGCGCCGCCGCCGCCTCCGCCGATGACGAAGTACGCGCCGACACCGATGGCCGCCACGACCGCGACGGCGCCGACCACGATGGCGGCCACCTTGCCGCCGCCCCCGCCGGAGGCCGACGGCTGGGGAGGCGGGCCGTAGGGCGGCTGTCCGTACTGCGGCTGCTGGCCCTGCTGGCCGTAGGGGGCCTGCTGTCCGTACTGCGGCTGCTGGCCGTAAGGGGGCTGCTGGGGCGGAACGGGTAGCCGTAGCCGGGCTGGCCGGGCGGGGCGTCTGTCTGGGGTAGCCGTAGCCGGGCTGCGGGGTCTGCGGCGGCTGGCCGTACGGTCCCTGCTGGCCGTACGGGCCGGGCTGCTGGGGCTGCCCGCCGTACGGGCCCGGCTGGTTGTGACTCATGACTGGGTTCCCCTCCAGACGCTTACGTGCTGCTGACATCCTGGCTCAGAGTCAACGACTCCAGACCGGCGGGGGTCGCACCGTTACAAAGGAAACGCGTTTCGGGACACCCCCGTGACGGCTCTAAACTGAGCGCGTGACCGACAACGCTCAGCAGCAGCCACCAGCGCCCACGACCGAACTGCCGACCCAGTACGCGCCGGCCGACGTAGAGGGGCCGCTGTACGAGCGCTGGGTGGAGCGGGGTTACTTCGAGGCGGACGCGAAGAGCGACAAGCCGCCCTACACCATCGTCATCCCCCCGCCGAACGTCACCGGCAGCCTGCACCTGGGCCACGCGTTCGAGCACACGCTGATCGACGCCCTCACGCGCCGCAAGCGCATGCAGGGGTACGAGACGCTGTGGCAGCCCGGCATGGACCACGCCGGCATCGCCACGCAGAACGTGGTCGAGCGGGAGCTCGCCAAGGAGGGCAAGTCCCGCCACGACCTGGGCCGTGAGGCGTTCGTCGAGCGGGTCTGGAAGTGGAAGGCGGAGTCCGGCGGCCAGATCGGCGGCCAGATGCGCCGCCTCGGCGACGGCGTCGCCTGGACGCGTGAGCGCTTCACCATGGACGAGGGACTGTCCCAGGCCGTCCAGACCATCTTCAAGCGGCTCTACGACGACGAGCTGATCTACCGCGCCGAGCGCATCATCAACTGGTGCCCGCGCTGTCTGACCGCGATCTCCGACATCGAGGTCAACTACCAGGACGACGACGGCGAGCTCGTCTCCATGAAGTACGGCGAGGGGGACGACACCATCGTCGTCGCCACGACCCGCGCGGAGACGATGCTCGGTGACACGGCCGTCGCCGTCCACCCCGAGGACGAGCGCTACAAGCACCTCATCGGCAAGCTCGTCAAGCTGCCGCTGACCGACCGCTCCATCCCGGTCGTCGCCGACGAGCACGTCGACCCGGAGTTCGGCACCGGTGCCGTCAAGGTGACCCCGGCCCACGACCCGAACGACTTCGAGATCGGCCAGCGCCATGACCTGCCGTCCATCGCCGTGATGGACGAGCACGCCGTCATCACCGCGCACGGCCCCTTCCAGGGCCTGGACCGCCTCGAGGCCCGCTCCGCCATCGTCGCCGCGCTGCGCGCCGAGGGCCGGATCGTCGCCGAGAAGCGCCCCTACGTCCACTCCGTCGGCCACTGCTCGCGGTGCAGCACCACCATCGAGCCGCGGCTGTCCATGCAGTGGTGGGTCAAGGTCGGCCCGCTCGCCAAGGCCGCCGGTGACGCGGTCCGCGACGGCCGCGTCAAGATCCACCCGCAGGAGATGGAGAAGCGCTACTTCGACTGGGTCGACAACCTCCACGACTGGTGCATCTCGCGGCAGTTGTGGTGGGGCCACCGCATCCCCGTCTGGTACGGGCCGGACGGCGAGGTCGTCTGCGTCGGACCGGACGAGGAGCCGCCGAGCGGCGAGGGCTGGCGCCAGGACTCCGACGTCCTCGACACCTGGTTCTCCTCGGGCCTGTGGCCGTTCTCCACGCTGGGCTGGCCCGAGCGGACCGAGTCGCTCGCGAAGTTCTACCCGAACTCCGTCCTGCTCACCGGCTACGACATCCTCTTCTTCTGGGTCGCCCGGATGATGATGTTCGGCCTCTACGCGATGGACGGCACTCCGCCGTTCCACACCATCGCCCTGCACGGCATGGTCCGTGACCAGAACGGCAAGAAGATGTCCAAGTCCTTCGGGAACGTGGTCAACCCGCTGGACTGGATGGACAAGTACGGCTCCGACGCGCTCCGCTTCACCCTGGCGCGCGGCGCCAACCCGGGCGTCGACGTGCCGATCGGCGAGGACTGGGTCCAGGGCTCGCGCAACTTCGCCAACAAGATCTGGAACGCCACGCGCTTCGCGCTGATGAACGGCGCGACGGTCGAGGGCGAGCTGCCGGACGCCTCCCGGATGTCGCCCACCGACCGCTGGATCCTGTCCCGGCTGAACTCCGTCGTCGCCGAGGTCGACGCGTACTACGACGACTACCAGTTCGCCAAGCTGTCGGACGCGCTGTTCCACTTCGCCTGGGACGAGGTCTTCGACTGGTACGTCGAGCTGTCCAAGACGACGTTCCAGGCGGGCGGCGAGGCGGCCGAGGTCAGCAAGCGGGTCCTCGGCGAGGTCCTCGACGTCACGCTGCGGCTGCTGCACCCGGTGGTCCCGTTCGTCACCGAGACCCTGTGGACGACGCTGACCGGCGGCGAGTCCGTCGTCATCGCCGACTGGCCGGCCGACAGCGGCTTCCGCGACGAGGCCGCCGAGCGGGAGATCGGGACGCTCCAGTCCGTGATCACCGAGGTCCGCCGGTTCCGCGCCGACCAGGGCCTGCAGCCCGGCCAGCGGGTCCCGGCCCGGCTGACGCTGGAGGGCACCCCCCTCGCCGCGCACGAGGCGGCCATCCGCCAGCTGCTGCGGCTGCAGCCCGAGGGCGACTCCTTCACGGCCACGGCGACCCTGCCGGTCGCCGGTGTCGAGGTCGCGCTGGACCTGTCCGGCGTGATCGACGTCGCCGCCGAGCGCAAGCGGCTCGCCAAGGACCTCGCCGCCGCCGAGAAGGAGAAGGCCCAGGCGACGGCGAAGCTCGGCAACGAGGCGTTCCTGGCCAAGGCCCCGGACCACGTCGTCGACAAGATCCGCACGCGGCTCGCCAAGGCCGAGGACGACATCGTCCGCATCCGCACCCAGCTCGACCGGCTGCCCCAGGCCTGACGCCCGGCCCGCAGTCCGTACGGCCCCCGACCGGTACCTCCCGGCCGGGGGCCGTTCACGTCGTGGTGGCGGCCCCGTAACCCGGCGGGGGGAACCTGTCGGCTCCGCCCGCCGACAGGCCGACGCCCCCAGGAGCGCCCCCGCCGATGTCCTCAGCCACGTCCCCCGCCGCCGCACCGCAAGCGCCGGACCGCGCCACCGGCCGGGAGCGGCGGTACGACATCGACCTGCTGCGGGTGCTGTGCACCGCCGCCGTCGTCCTGGTGCACGCCTCCGCCGAGTTCATCGACGCCGGGCACCGCACCACCGGGATCCTCGGCGACACGGCGGGCCGGTTCGCCGTGCCCGCGTTCTTCGCGATGGCGGGCTGGGCCGCGCTGTCCGGCGCGCCGGTGCGCGACGAGGCCCGGCTGCTCGCCCGGCTGGGCCGGATCCTGCGCCCGATGGCCCTCTGGACGGCCCTCTACCTGCTGGCGTCCTACGCGTTCGGCGGAAACCGGGGCCAGGCGGGCGAGGAGGCCGTGCGGGCCCTCTTCGGGTCCGTGGAGGCAGCCTTCCACCTCTGGTACCTGTACGCCTACGTCCCCCTGCTCCTGCTGCTCGGCGTCGTGGTGCTGGTGGTGCGGGGGCGTGCCCTGCCCCGCCGTTCGGCGGTGCTGCTGGCCGCCCTGGCCGTCGCACCGGCGCTCCTCGGGGACGTGACGACACTCACCGGGTGGTCGCCGCCCGACTGGGCGTGGTCGGTGCCGCTGTCCTCGGTGGTGTACGCGGTGGCCGGCGCCGCGCTGCTCGCCGCCCCGCGCCGCGGCCCGCGCGCGCTGTGGGCGGCGGCCGCCGCGGTGACGCTCGTCGTCCTCGCCGTGTACCAGCTCACGGTGCGCCACCCCGCCGCGTACGGCAGCGCCGCGGTGGCCGCGGTGACGTTCGCGGTGCTCGGGACGGTGGCCGGGGTGCGGGTGCCGGAGCGGGCCCGGCCGCTGCTGGCGCGGCTGTCGGACGCGTCGTTCGGGACGTACCTGGTGCACCTGGTGTTCGTGACGCTGCTGGCCGGGCCGGTCGCCGGGCACCTGCCGGCAGGGCCCTGGGCCCCGGTGGCGCTCGCCGTGACCACGGTGGCGGCGGCCGCGCTGTCCTTCGCCGTGAGCCTCCTGTGGGGGCGCCTGGGGTGGCGCGCCTGGCTCGGCTGAGCCGGCAGCGGGGTGTGCGGGGCGCCGCTCGCGCCGCTCCGTAGACTGGGGAACGTGAGCGAGCGCCCAGATTCAGCAGGTCCCGACCCGGACGACACCTTCGACGAGTTCGCGGAGCTCGTGGAGGAGGAGACCCGCCGCGACCCCGACCTGGCGGTGATCGAGGCCGGCAGCCGTACGCTGCGCACCCAGGGCGGGCCGCCGCAGGCGGACGTCCCCGCGCGCCCGGCCGACCCCGAGGTCGACAAGGCCCTGCGTGAGGTGGAGGCGGAACTCGCCACCCGCTGGGGCGAGACCAAGCTGGAGCCGTCGGTGGCCCGCATCGCCGCCCTGATGGACGTCCTCGGGGAACCGCAGCGCGCGTACCCCTCGATCCACATCACCGGCACCAACGGCAAGACGTCCACGGCCCGCATGATCGAGGCCCTGCTCGGCGCCTTCGACCTGCGCACCGGCCGCTACACCTCCCCGCACGTCCAGTCCGTCACCGAGCGGATCAGCCTCGACGGGGCACCGGTCTCCGCCGAGCGGTTCATCGAGACGTACCAGGACATCAAGCCGTACGTGGAGATGGTCGACGCCTCCCAGGAGTACCGGCTGTCCTTCTTCGAGGTGCTGACCGGCATGGCGTACGCCGCCTTCGCCGACGCGCCCGTGGACGTGGCGGTCGTCGAGGTCGGCATGGGCGGCACCTGGGACGCGACGAACGTGATCGACGCCGGTGTCGCCGTGGTGACGCCGATCGACCTGGACCACACCGACCGGCTGGGCTCCACGCCCGCCGAGATCGCCACCGAGAAGTCCGGCATCGTCAAGCAGGACGCGACGGTGATCATGGCGCAGCAGCCGGTGGACGCGGCGCAGGTGCTGCTGAAGAAGGCCGTCGAGGTGGGCGCCACCGTGGCCCGCGAGGGTCTGGAGTTCGGCGTCCTGGACCGGCAGGTCGCCGTCGGCGGCCAGCTGATGACGCTGCGCGGGCTGGGCGGCGAGTACACCGAGGTGTACCTGCCGCTGCACGGCGCGCACCAGGCGCACAACGCGGCGGTGGCCCTCGCCGCCGTCGAGGCGTTCTTCGGCATCGGTTCCCAGCAGGCCCAGCCGCTCGACATCGACACCGTGCGCAAGGCGTTCGCCTCCGTCGCCTCGCCGGGCCGCATGGAGGTCGTGCGCAGGTCGCCGACCGTCGTGCTGGACGCCGCCCACAACCCGGCCGGCGCGCGGGCGGCGGCCGACACGATCGGGGAGGCCTTCCAGTTCAGCAACCTCATCGGCGTGGTCGGCGCGAGCGGCGACAAGAACGTGCGCGGGCTGCTCGAGGCGTTCGAGCCGGTCTTCGCCGAGGTCGTCGTCACCCAGAACACCAGCCACCGCGCGATGGACGCCGACGAACTGGCCGCCGTCGCCGTCGAGGTGTTCGGGGAGGACCGCGTGCAGGTCGAGCCGCGGCTGCCGGACGCCCTGGAGGCCGCGATCACGCTGGCCGAGGAGGAGGGCGAGTTCGCCGGCGGCGGTGTGCTCGTCACCGGTTCCGTCATCACCGTCGGCGAGGCCCGACTGCTCCTGGGGAAGGGCTGAGATCCCGTGCGTACGCTCTGTTCGTCGACGCTGATCGGCGAGTTCTTCGTGATCGGCTTCGCCGGCCTCGTGGCGATGAAGCAGCCCGACCTGTCCACCGGCACGGTGTGGACGGTCTGCGGCATCGCCATGTTCCTGTCGGTCGTCCTGTGCGGGATGGTCGGCCGGCCGGGCGGGGTGGCCCTGGGCTGGGCACTGCAGATCGCCCTCGTCGCCTCCGGTGTCTTCGTGCCGATGATGTTCTTCCTGGGCGCGGTCTTCGCGCTGCTGTGGTGGGCGTCGGTGCACTTCGGGCGAAAGGTGGACGAGGCCAAGGCCCGTTTCGCCGCACAGGCGCAGCAGCCGGACACTGCGTGACGGACGGTCCGACACGCCCGGTAACCTCTGTGACCCGCACCATTCGACGCACAAGGAGCCCCGTCGTGACCCAGCGCACCCTCGTCCTCCTCAAGCCCGACGCCGTCCGTCGTGGCCTGACCGGCGAGATCATCAGCCGCATCGAGCGCAAGGCCGGCTGGCGGATCACCGCGCTGGAGCTGCGCACCCTGGACCAGGACACGCTGGAGCAGCACTACGGCGAGCACCAGGGCAAGCCCTTCTACGAGCCGCTGGTGGAGTTCATGGCGTCCGGCCCGGTCGTGGCGATGATCGTCGAGGGTGAGCGGGTCATCGAGGGACTGCGTCAGCTGGCGGGCCCCACCGACCCGATCGCCGCCGCTCCGGGCTCGATCCGCGGCGACTACGGCGTGATCGTCCGCGAGAACCTGATCCACGCCTCCGACTCGGAGGAGTCCTCCGCCCGGGAAATCAAGATTTTCTTCCCGGGCCAGGCCTGAGCAAGCCCTGACCGGGCCGGCCCTCGACCTCCCGACACGCCCGGCCGGGGCTGTCGACGCGCGCCGCGCCGGAGCCCCGGCCGGGCCCGGACCCGAAGCTCCCGACCGCGCCGAGCCGGACCTCGGCCGCACCGAGGCGGGATGCCGTCCGGGTGGTCGGATTGCCGGCCGTGCCGAGGCGGAGGGGGACGCGGGCTTGGCCGGCTCGGACATGGCCCGCGCGGCCGGGGCGCGGCGTGTCGTGGTGACCCGGCGCGCCCGGGCGGACACGTCGGGGTGACGCCGCGCGCGGCCCGTCCCACCACGAGGGAATCCGCGCATAACGATCACATCGCGGCCACGGCCCGCGGTTATGTCGTACGTCGTAGGGTCTGAGGGCTTTGCCCCCGGGCCATATTTGGCATATGCACGGCGTTCGGGGGAACGGATGCCCCCGATGGGCCGTCTCCAAAGGCAGGGCGACCCGCCATCTGATGACAATGGCGAAGACCCTCGCACAGTGTGCGCGAAGGCACGTCTACCATGGACGCCATCGCGTCACCGCACCCACCTCGCCGACCTGAAAAGCCCTCAAAAGCTCGTGGGAAGGCCAGACGAATCCTGATGGGGAACTCAATGTCGTTCATCGGCCGTGACATGGCTGTCGACCTCGGGACCGCCAACACGCTGGTGTACGTCAGGGGTCGCGGAATCGTACTCAACGAGCCGTCCGTCGTCGCGATCAACACCAACACCGGTGGCATCCTCGCGGTCGGTGCCGAAGCGAAGAAGATGATCGGGCGCACGCCCGGCAACATCGTTGCCGTGCGCCCGCTGAAGGACGGCGTCATCGCCGACTTCGAGATCACCGAGCGGATGCTCCGCTACTTCATCCTGAAGATCCACAAGCGGCGGTATCTGGCTCGTCCGCGGGTCGTCGTCTGCGTGCCCTCGGGCATCACGGGCGTCGAGCGCCGCGCCGTCATCGAGGCGTCGTCCCAGGCCGGCGCCCGTCAGGTGCACATCATCGAGGAGCCCATGGCGGCCGCCATCGGCTCCGGTCTGCCGGTCCACGAGGCCACCGGCAACATGGTGGTGGACATCGGCGGCGGCACCACGGAGGTCGCGGTCATCTCCCTCGGCGGCATCGTCACCGCCCAGTCCATCCGGGTCGCGGGCGACGAGCTGGACAACGCCATCATCCAGCACATCAAGAAGGAGTACTCCCTCCTGCTGGGTGAGCGGACGGCGGAACAGATCAAGATCACGATCGGTTCGGCGTACGACCTCGACACCGACGAGCACACCGAAATCCGCGGCCGGGACCTCGTCTCCGGGCTGCCGAAGACCGTGGTGATCTCCGCCGCCGAAGTGCGCAAGGCGATCGAGGAACCGGTCAACGCCATCGTGGACGCGGTCAAGACGACCCTCGACAAGTGCCCGCCGGAGCTGTCCGGCGACATCATGGACCGGGGCATCGTGCTGACCGGCGGCGGAGCGCTGCTGCGCGGCCTCGACGAGCGGCTGCGCCGGGAGACCGGCATGCCGATCCACATCGCCGAGGACCCCCTGGACAGCGTGGCGCTCGGCTCCGGCAAGTGCGTGGAGGAGTTCGAGGCCCTCCAGCAGGTGCTGGACGCCCAGCCCCGCAGATGACACACCGCCACGACTCCGCCGTGCGAGACGTTCCCTCTCGTGCGGCGGAGCGCTGGTATCGAGGCCCGGGGCCGGCGGTGACGCCCCGAAGGCCCCGGGCCACACCGCCGCACAGCTGAACAGACCCCCACCTCATACCCGTTCTCGACGAGGAAGGCACGGCCGCCGCACGTGAGGGACACGAAAGAGAGCCGGCTGCTTCTGGTGCTGCTGATCGCCACCGCGTTCGCACTGATCACGGTGGACATCCGCGGTGGGGAGGACTCACCGGTCGACGGTGCCCGGCAGGCGGCGGCGTCCGTCTTCGGCCCGATCGAGAACGGCGTGTCCAGCGCGGTCGACCCGATCGGCAACGCGGTCACCGCCGTCCGCGAGTCCGGTGACCGGCACGACCGGCTCGCCGAACTGGAGCGGGAGAACGCGGCGCTCAAGGCCGAACTCGGCAGCGACGACCGCAGCCGCAGCCGCCTCAAGCAGCTCGACAAGCTCCTCGGCGTCGCCGGGAAGGGCCAGTACGGCATCAAGGGCGCTCAGGTCATCGCCATAGGAGCGGCCCAGGGCTTCTCCTGGACCATCACCATCGACGCGGGCGCCGACGACGGCATCAAGCGCGACATGACCGTCCTCAACGGCGACGGCCTGGTCGGCCGTGTCACCACCGTCGGCCCCGGCACCGCCACCGTGCTGCTCGCCAGCGACCCCGACTTCACCGTCGGCACCCGCATGGAGGCGGGCGACGAACTCGGCTTCGCCTCCGGCCAGGGCGACCGTCCGCTGCGCGTCGAACTGCTCAACGGCAAGGCCGAGATCAAGAAGGGCGACCGGCTGGTCACCTTCGGCTCGCAGGCCGACAAGCCGTTCGTGCCCGGCGTCCCGGTCGGCGTGGTCTCCCGCGTCGACCCCTCCGGCGGCGACCTGACCCGCACCCTGTACGTCACCCCGTTCGTCAATTTCAGCAAGCTCGACGTGGTGGGCGTCGTCGTCCAGGCGCCCGCGAAGGACCCGCGCGACACGGTGCTGCCGAAGAAGCCCAAGCCGACCCCGACGCCGACCGTGACGGTGACCGTCACCCCCTCGGCCCCTGCCGACGGCCTGAACCAGCAAGAGCAGTAGGAGCTGTCACCCCATGCGCGTCAACCGGATCCTGCTCTCCAGCTCGCTGATCGTCGTCGCCCTGGTGATCCAGGTGAGCGTCCTCGCCCGCCTCCACCTCCCCGGTGCCGTCCCCGACCTGCTGCTGCTCGTCGTCCTCGGACTCGCCCTGGTCTACGGCCACGTCGGCGGCGCCCTCGTCGGTTTCGCCGCGGGCCTCCTCGCCGACCTCGCCCCGCCCGCCGACCACGCCGCCGGCCGCTACGCGCTCGTGCTGTGCGTCATCGGCTACCTCGCCGGACTCGTCAAACCCGAGAGCGGACAGGTGAAGACGGCGGCCGGCCCGATGCTCGTGGTGGTCGCCGCCGCGGTCGGCTCCACGCTGCTCTACGCCGGGGTCGGCGCCCTCGTCGGCGACACCGCCGCCCGCCACGTCGGCCTGAGCGGACTGCTGTTCACCGCCGCCCTGTACGACCTGCTGCTCGCGCCGTTCGTGGTGCCCGGCGTGATGGCACTGGCCCGGCGCGCCGAGAACGACCCGCTCGCCGACACGAACTCCACCAGGTCCGGGGACATCTCCTCGGGCTGGCTCTCCGGCGGCACCGGACTGAGCATCGGCGGCCGGCGCAACGGACTGCGGGTCAGGGCGGCCCGCGCCCGCTCGGCCCGCGCCGGACGCATCAAGGGGGTCAAGCGCCTGTGACCACCCGAGACTTCACCGGTACGGGTGAACGCGGCTGGAACGCGCGTCCACCGGCCGGTCGTTCACCACTCGTCACCATCCGCACGCACGCGCTCTGAGAGGGGAGGAAGCAGCGTGACCAACATCCCCGAGACCGGCCGCAGCACACGCGTCCAGGTCCGGCTCGTCGTCATCCAGGTCCTCGTCATCTCCCTGCTCGGCACCCTCGGCGGGCGCCTGTGGTACCTCCAGATCCGCGAGGGCGACCAGTACGCCAAGGAGGCCTCCGGCAACCACGTCCAGCAGGTCGTCCAGCCCGCCGTGCGCGGTTCGATCCTGGACGCCCGCGGCGTGGCCCTCGCGGACAACGAGACGCGGCTCGTCGTCTCCGCCTCCCGCACCGACCTCATGAAGATGGAGGACGACGGCGAGGCGGTCCTCACCAAGCTCGCGGGCGTCCTCGGCATGAAGCCCGAGGACGTCATGATGAAGGTCCGGCTGTGCAACGCCGAGACCCCCCAGCCCTGCTGGAACGGCTCGCCGTACCAGCCCATCCCCATCACCGACGAGGCCACACCGAAGCAGGCCCTGCAGATCCGCGAGCGCGCCGAGGACTTCCCCGGCATCACCGCCGAGCCGCAGGCCCTGCGCCGCTATCCGAGCCCCGGCAAGGCCAACACCGCCCAGGTCCTCGGCTACCTCTCGCCGGTCACCGACGAGGAGATCCAGCAGGCCCAGGACACCGACTCGCCCTACCTGCGCTCCGACATGGTCGGCCGCTCCGGCCTGGAGCGGCAGTACGACCGGCAGCTGCGCGGCAAGGCCGGCGTCACCCGCTACGAGGTCGACAAGCTCGGCCGCGTCCTCGGCCAGGCCCAGGCCGACCCCGCCGAGCCCGGCGCCAACCTCGTCACCAGCATCGACTCCCGCGTGCAGCGCATCGCCGAGTTCGAGCTCAACGAGGCGATGAAGGAAGCCCGCAAGCAGCACGACCGCAACACCGGCCGCAACTACGAGGCCGACTCCGGGGCCGTCGTCGTCATGGAGGCCAAGACCGGCCGCGTCGTCGCCATGGCCTCCAACCCGACCTACGACCCCAACTCCTGGGTCGGCGGCATCTCCGCAAAGGACTACGCCCAGCTCACCGGCAAGAAGTCCAACTACCCGCTGCTGAACCGCGCCATCCAGGGCCTGTCGGCGCCCGGCTCCATCTTCAAGGTGATCCCGACGGCCGCCGCCATCAAGGCCGGCTACTCCTTCGAGGGCCCCTACAACTGCTCCAGCGCATACTCCATCGGCGGCCAGGTCTTCAAGAACTTCGAGTCGCAGAACCACGGCCCGATCAGCCTCGGCCGGGCCCTCGAGGTCTCCTGCGACACCGTCTTCTACGCCCTCTCCCACGAGGAGTGGAAGCGCGACGGCGGCAACAAGCCCAAGAAGAACGCCAACGACTGGTTCTACAAGACCGCCCACCAGTTCGGCCTCGGCGAGGAGACCGGCATCGACCTGCCCAACGAGGTCACCGGCCGCGTCCCCGACCGCCAGTGGAAGGCCGACTACTGGAAGGCGAACAAGGACGCCTGGTGCAAGTACGGCAAGAAGGGCGGCAGCTACGCCGAGCAGATCGCCTACGAGAACTGCCTCGAAGGCAACCGGCTGCGCGCCGGTGACTCGGTGAACTACTCCATCGGACAGGGCGACACACTGGTGACGCCCATCCAGATGGCCACCATCTACGCGGCCATCTCCAACGGCGGCACCCTCTACAACCCCACCGTCGGCAAGGCCGTCATCAGCCCCGACGGCCGGACGGTCAAGGAGATCGAGCCCCAGGCCCACGGCAAGCTGCCGACGTCGGAGAAGACGCTCAAGCAGATAGACGAAGCCCTTGAGGGAGTCGCCACCCGCGGTACGGCCGCGTGGCGGTTCGGGGGCTGGCCGCAGGACAAGATCCCGATGCACGCCAAGACGGGTACGGCCGAGGTGTACGGCAAGCAGACCACCTCGTGGTTCGCCACCTACACCAAGGACTACTCGATCGTGATGACGATCTCCCAGGGTGGTACCGGCTCCGGCGCCTCGGGCCCCGCCGTGCGCAACATCTACAACGCCCTCTACGGCGTCTCCGAGGACGGCGAGATCGACAACAAGAAGGCGCTGCTGCCCACGCCGCAGAAGACGCTGCCCAAGGTCCGCACGGACGGCACCATCACCTCGCCGAAGGTCTCCAAGGACTTCGCCAAGGACCAGCGGGCCACGCCGTCGCCCGACGCCGAGGCCGGCACCCCGCAGCAGGACGACCCGGCCGACCCGCAGCAGACCGGCACGGCCCCCTCGCCCGAGAACACCAACCGCGACACCCGCCGCAGACGACGCCGGGGCCCGGGGCCGGGCCGCGGCGGCGGGCGGCCACGCGGCCGCGCGTACCGGGCGCGCGGCGCCCGCCCTGAGAGGACGGCGTCATGACCGGCGGCGTCAACAGCTTCCAGGTCTCCGGGTACGGACCCGAGCGGGCCGGCTGGACGCGGGTGTTCGCCCGCGACTCCCTGGCCCGCCGGCTGGACTGGCCGATACTGCTCTCGGCGCTCGCCCTGTCGCTGCTGGGCTCGCTGCTGGTGTACTCGGCCACCCGCAACCGCACCGAGCTCAACCAGGGCGACCCGTACTACTTCCTGGTCCGGCACTGGCTGAACACCGGCATCGGGATCGCCCTGATGATCGGCGCCCTCTGGCTCGGCCACCGCGGCCTGCGCACGGCCGTGCCCCTGCTGTACGGCGCCTCGGTGTTCCTGATCCTGCTGGTGCTCACCCCGCTGGGCTCCACGATCAACGGCGCGCACAGCTGGATCCAGCTGCCCGGCGGCTTCTCCCTGCAGCCCTCCGAGTTCGTGAAGATCACGATCATCCTGGGCATGGCCATGCTGCTCGCGGCCAGGGTCGACGCGGGCGACAAGCCGTACCCCGACCACCGCACGGTGCTCCAGGCCCTCGGCCTCGCCGTGGTCCCCATGCTGATCGTGATGCTCATGCCCGACCTCGGATCGGTCATGGTCATGGTCATCATCGTGCTCGGCGTGCTGCTCGCCTCAGGAGCCTCCAACCGGTGGATCTTCGGCCTGCTCGGCGCGGGCGCGGCCGGCGCGATCGCCGTCTGGCAGCTCGGGATCCTCGACGAGTACCAGATCAACCGCTTCGCCGCCTTCGCCAACCCCGAACTCGACCCGGCCGGCGTCGGCTACAACACCAACCAGGCCCGCATCGCCATCGGCTCCGGCGGACTGTCCGGTTCCGGCCTCTTCCACGGCTCGCAGACCACCGGCCAGTTCGTCCCCGAACAGCAGACCGACTTCGTCTTCACTGTCGCCGGCGAGGAACTCGGCTTCGTCGGCGGCGCACTGATCATCGGCCTGCTCGGCATCATCCTCTGGCGCGCCTGCCGCATCGCCCGCGACACCACCGACCTGTACGGCACCATCGTCGCCGCCGGCATCGTCGCCTGGTTCGCGTTCCAGAGCTTCGAGAACATCGGCATGACCCTGGGCATCATGCCGGTCACCGGTCTGCCCCTGCCGTTCGTCTCCTACGGCGGATCCTCGATGTTCGCGGTCTGGCTGGCGGTGGGCCTTTTGCAGTCGCTCCGGGTGCAACGGCCCATGTCCGCCTGACCCCCGGCCCGCCCGGCCCGCCCGGCCCCGCGCGTCACCGGTGCGGAGCGGCCCACTGCCGCTCCGCACCCACGGCGACTAGATTCGGGACATGGCGGACACCAAGCGCGAGATCGAGCGAAAGTACGAGTCCCACGACAGCGGGCTGCCCGACCTGACCCGCGTCCCCGGGGTCGCGACCGTACGGGAGCGGGGCGTCACCCACCTCGACGCCACCTACCACGACACCGCCGACGAACGCCTCGCCGCGGCCGCGGTCACCCTGCGCCGCCGCACCGGAGGCTCCGACGCCGGGTGGCACCTGAAGTTCCCCGTCGCCCCCGGGGCGCGCGACGAGATCCACGCCCCGCTCTCCGACACCCTCCCGGACGAACTCGCCGCCCTGGTCCGCTCCCGCGTCCGCGACCGCGACCTGCTGCCCGTGGTCCGGCTGCGCTCCGACCGCGACGTCCGTCACCTCCTCGACGCCGACGGCCGGATGCTCGCCGAGGTGAGTATCGACACCGTGCACGCCGAACGCCTCACCGGCGCGGGCGGCACCGCCCGGTGGACGGAGATCGAGGTCGAGCTCGCCGACGACGGCGACCCCGCCTTCCTCGACAAGGTCGACAAGCGGCTCCGCAAGGCGGGCGTACGGCCCTCCGCGTCGGCCTCCAAACTGGCCCGCGCCCTCGCCGAGACCGCGCCGGACACCCCGTCCGCCAAGGGCGGCGGCAAAGCCGCGGACACCGCCGGAGCGCCCCCCCACGGCACCCGGGCCGCCCCCGGCACAAGCACCGCCCCCGCCCGGACGGCACCCCCGTCACCGCCGGCGACCACGTCCTCGCCTACGTCCGCGCCCAGCGCGACGCCCTCGTCGAGCTCGACCCCGCCGTACGGCAGGACGTCCCCGACTCCGTGCACCGCATGCGGGTCGCCACCCGCCGCCTGCGCAGCACCTTCCGCACCTTCCGCAGCGTCCTCGACCGGGCGACGACCGACCCGGTCGCCGACGACCTCAAGTGGCTGGCCGCCGAGCTCGGCCTGGACCGCGACCAGGAGGTCCTCGCCGAACGCCTCACCGACGCCCTCGGCGCCCTGCCCGCGAACCAGGTCACCGGCCCGGTCGCCGACCGCCTCGCCACCTGGTCCGCCGCCCGTCACAAGGGAGCCCACCAGGAGGTCGTCGCCATCCTCGACTCCCGCCGCTACCTCACCCTCCTCGACACCCTCGACGCCCTGCTCGCCGACCCGCCCCTGCGGAAGAAGGCCGGGGCCAAGCCGCGCAAGGTGCTCGCCAAGGCCGTGCACAAGGACTTCGACAAGCTCGCCGGACTGGTCACCCACGCCCAGGAGCTCCCGCCCGGCCCGGAGCGCGACACCGCACTGCACGAGGCGCGCAAGAAGACCAAGCGCACCCGGTACGCCGCCGAGGCCGCCGCCCCCGCGCTCGGCGCGCCCGCCGAGGAGGCGGTCCGGGACATGAAGGCGCTGCAGAGCCTGCTCGGCGACCACCAGGACAGCGTCATGGCCCGCCGTACCCTGCGCGAGCTCGCCGCGGTGGCCCACGCGGCGGGGGAGAGCGACTTCACGTACGGCGTGCTCCACGCCCGCGAGGAACACCGCGCGCGGGCCGCCGAGGCCGCGCTCCCGGAGGCGTGGAGCTCGATCGGCCGGGAGTTCGCGTTCTGAGCGCCGTACGGGGGACCCCTCCGGGCGGGTTAGGCTGGATGGTCACCCGCCCCTGAGCCGTTTGTCCGGCCGGGGGGACCGCAGTCACCACACGAAGGTTCGCGATGCCTGCCGAAGCCGCCGAGTCTGTGTTCCCGCAGCTCGAAGCTCTGCTCCCGCATGTGCAGAAGCCGATCCAGTACGTCGGCGGAGAGCTCAACTCCACGGTCAAGGACTGGGAATCCTGCGACGTCCGCTGGGCGCTCATGTACCCGGACGCGTACGAGGTCGGGCTGCCCAACCAGGGCGTCATGATCCTCTACGAGGTCCTCAACGAACAGGACGGCGTCCTGGCCGAGCGCACCTACAGCGTCTGGCCGGACCTCGAGGCGCTGATGCGCGAGCACCGTGTGCCGCAGTTCACCGTCGACAGCCACCGTCCGGTCAAGGCGTTCGACGTGTTCGGCCTGAGCTTCTCCACGGAGCTCGGCTACACGAACATGCTCGCCGCCCTCGACCTGGCCGGCATCCCGCTGGAGGCGAAGGACCGCGGTCTCGACGACCCGATCGTCATGGCCGGCGGCCACGCGGCCTTCAACCCGGAGCCGATCGCCGACTTCATCGACTGCGCGATCATCGGTGACGGCGAGCAGGCGGTCCTGGAGGTCACGCGGATCATCCGGGCCTGGAAGGAGGAGGGCCGCCCCGGCGGCCGCGAGGAACTCCTCCTGCGCCTGGCGAAGACCGGCGGCGTGTACGTCCCCGGCTTCTACGACGTCGAGTACCTCCCCGACGGCCGTATCGCCCGCGTCGTGCCCAACCGCTCCGGCGTGCCGTGGCGCGTGTCCAAGCACACCGTCATGGACCTCGACGAGTGGCCCTACCCCAAGCAGCCCCTCGTCCCGCTCGCCGAGACGGTGCACGAGCGCATGTCCGTGGAGATCTTCCGCGGCTGCACCCGCGGCTGCCGCTTCTGCCAGGCCGGCATGATCACCCGCCCGGTCCGCGAGCGCTCCATCACCGGCATCGGCGACATGGTCGACAAGGGCCTGAAGGCGACCGGCTTCGAAGAGGTCGGCCTGCTTTCCCTGTCCTCCGCCGACCACTCGGAGATCGGCGACATCGCCCAGGGCCTCGCCGACCGCTACGAGGAAGACAAGATCGGCCTCTCCCTGCCCTCCACCCGGGTCGACGCCTTCAACATCGACCTGGCGAACGAGCTGACCCGCAACGGTCGCCGTTCGGGCCTCACCTTCGCCCCCGAGGGCGGCTCCGAGCGCATCCGCAAGGTCATCAACAAGATGGTCTCGGAGGACGACCTGATCAGGACCGTCGCGACGGCCTACGGCAACGGCTGGCGCCAGGTGAAGCTCTACTTCATGTGCGGCCTGCCCACCGAGACCGACGACGACGTCCTGCAGATCGCCGACATGGCCACCCGGGTGATCGCGAAGGGCCGCGAGGTGTCCGGCTCCAACGACATCCGCTGCACCGTCTCCATCGGCGGGTTCGTGCCCAAGCCGCACACCCCGTTCCAGTGGGCCCCGCAGCTCTCCGCCGAGGAGACCGACGAGCGCCTGGCGAAGCTGCGCGACAAGATCCGCGGCGACAAGAAGTACGGGCGTTCCATCGGCTTCCGCTACCACGACGGCAAGCCCGGCATCGTCGAGGGCCTGCTCTCCCGCGGCGACCGCCGCATCGGCTCGGTCATCCGCGCGGTCTACGAGGACGGCGGCCGCTTCGACGGCTGGCGCGAGCACTTCTCCTACGACCGCTGGATGGCGTGCGCGGACAAGGCGCTGGCCGAGTTCGGCGTGGACGTCGACTGGTACACCACCCGCGAGCGCACCTACGAGGAGGTCCTTCCCTGGGACCACCTCGACTCCGGTCTCGACAAGGACTGGCTCTGGGAGGACTGGCAGGACGCCCTGGACGAGACCGAGGTCGAGGACTGCCGCTGGACCCCGTGCTTCGACTGCGGCGTGTGTCCGCAGATGGGCACGAGCATTCAGATCGGCCCCACGGGCAAGAAGCTGCTGCCCCTGACGGTCAAGAACGCGGGTCCGGTGCCGAGCGGTCACGCGCACTGAGCCCGGCCCGGGCTGACGGGCGCGACACGAAACGGAGCAGCGGCCTCTTCGGCGGGGGGCCGCTGCTCCGTTGTCGTGGGGTGGGTCGTTACGGGACCTGCCGGCCGCCGTAGGGGCGGACCCTGTGGCGGGGGCTGACCGTGCGGCGGGGCGGGCGGGTGAGGGTGATCTGGCGGACGAGTTGCTGGAAGCAGGCCAGGGCGGCGACTCCGGGAAGGGCCGCGGCAGCCGTGTCGGTGATGGTGCGGGGGGCCTGGGCCACGCACAGGAGGACCGCGACGGAGGAGAAGAGCAGGACGACGAACCAGGAGTGCAGGGCGCGTCGTTGGTGCAGGGCGGCGCGGAGGATGGAGAGCGAGCCGGCCAGCCAGGGGCCGTAGACCAGGATGGGCCACCAGGACGACGAGTCACCGCTGCTGTGCGCCGTGGTGACGAGCAGCAGGGGTTCGTAGGTGACCACGCCGCTGAAGACGCTCACCATCGACACGGTGACCGCGGCCAGGGCGGCGATGGTGTAGCTGGCCACGCGCAGGGCGTCGGGGCGGGGGCGCGGGGGCTTTCGGTGGGCGCGGGGGGCCCGGCGCAGGGGCGGGAGTTCGGCCGTGATCTCCTGCAGGTTGCCCATGGGGCTGCCGGCCGGGGGCGCGGTGACGGAGGTCTCCTCGCGCGGGGGCGGGACGGTGGGCGCGTACTCCTCGCGCGGGGGCGGGACCGTGGGGGCGTACTCCTCGCCGCGGGCCTCCTGGAGCAGGTAGGCCAGTTCCTCGGCCGGGTCCCAGGGAGGAACGGCGGGTTCCACGGGTTCCGCGTAGACGGCTCCGGCCCGGTGCCGCCCGGTTCCCGATTCGTTGAACGGATCGTGGGTGTCGGCGGTGTACCAGAGCGGGTCGTAGCGTTCATCATTCATGTCAGGATTGATTCATCGGGCCGGCGGGAGCACTCAACAGCTTTTGTGTGAAGTGCAGTTGGAGCGGACCTGACCTGCTTGCCTTCATACAGCGACTAACGGTGGCTGTTTCACTTGGATGCGCGGCGAATGAGTGAACGACCGGGGGGACAATGGTTTTGTCGAAGGCTCCGAATTTCTTTTTTTCTCTTGGCGTTCAGCATATGAGGGGCCCGGTCGCGGGCCGTGTGCATCCGCGGGGGCGTGCGCTGCGTCCACGCCGGTATGGATCTCGAGAAGGCGCCGGAGCCGGCGGGCGGTGAGGGGTGTCTCGTCGTCGCGATCCGGCTCCCCGTGCGGATCGTGGTGCTCGTGCTGGTCGTGCCGGTGCGGATGGTGTGGGACGCCCTGGTCGTCGCCGCGCGGTTCCTCGGCGACACGGTGTTCCGGCCGGTCGGGCGTGCGGTGCTGTGGGTGGGGCGTGCGGTGTTCGTGTGGCCGCTCGTGGGGCTGTGGCGGTACGTGCTCGTGCCCCTGGGGACGGCACTGCGGTGGCTCGGGACGGTGCTGCTCGTCGTCCCGGCCGTGGCGCTGTACCGGTGGGTGCTGACGCCCCTCGGTCATGCGGCGGTGTGGTTCCACGCCTGCGTGCTGACACCGCTGGGGCGCGGGCTCGCCGTGTGCGCCGCCGCCGTACGGGACGGTCTGCTGTGGCTGGGCCGCCGGCTCGTCGTCGTGCCCTCGGTGTGGCTGTACCGGTGGGTGCTGACGCCGGCCGGGCACGCGCTGCTGTGGTGCGGCAAGGGGCTGGTGGCGCTGGGCGCGCTGCTCGTCACCGGGCTCGGCGGCGTCCTGTACTGGACCACCCGGGTCCTGGTGGTGCTGCCGGCGCTCGCCGTGTGGCGCTGGGTGCTCGTCCCGGTCGGGCGGGTGCTCGGGGTCGTCGCCCGGGAGGCCGGCGCCGCGCTCGGGCACGCCTGGCGGATCGCCGGGTACGTCTCGTTCGCCGTGGGCCGGGCCTTCGCCGCCCTCGTCCGGTGGACGGTCGTGGAACCGGCGCGGTGGGTGTACCGGAGCGTGCTGACCCCGGTGGGACACGTGGTGCGCGACGCGGTGCTGCGGCCCGTCGCGGAGGCGGCACGGAGTGCGGGACGCGTCACACGGCACACCCTCCGTTCCGTCGGCGTGACCGTGCGCCAGGTGCGGTCGGACGTGCGGCGCGCGCTCCTCGGTGAGCGCGGAACGCCTGGCACGCAAGGCGTTCAGGAGGTCAAGAAGTCCCTCAGGTGAGACGAGGCGCCGACGCGGAGGGCATGCGGGGCGCCTCCCGGGGTACCGGTGCGCAGGGAGACCGTCCCGCCGGCTGGTGAGCGCCGCCGCACGGCGGCGTGACGAGGGCGGACCACCGGGGAACCGGCGTCCCTGCTTGCACGTACTCTGAAAGGGACCACGGCCCTGGTGCCCGACCGGGACAGCCGGGGCCGTCGTCGTACGGCCGTACCCTGGAAGGGAGGCGCGTCCCCGCGCCCCCTTGCGACAAGGAGAAGATCCACTGGGCAAGCGACAGCCCGAAGGCCCGCCGCCCGCACCCGCGGTGCAGCGCATCCGACTGCGCTACACCAAGCGCGGCCGCCTCCGGTTCACCAGCCACCGTGACTTCCAGCGTGCCTTCGAGCGCGCGTTGCGCCGTGCCGAGGTGCCGATGGCGTACTCGGCCGGCTTCACGCCGCACCCGAAGGTGTCGTACGCCAATGCCGCACCCACCGGCACGGGCAGCGAGGCCGAGTACCTGGAGATCGCGCTCACCGAGCCGCGGGATCCCGAGCGGCTGAGGGCCCTGCTCGACGAGTCGATGCCCGCCGGGCTGGACATCGTCGAGGCCGTCGAGGCCCGCACCTCCGGGCTCGCCGACCGGCTCACCGCCTCGGTGTGGGAGCTGCGGCTCGACGGGGTCGCCCCCGAGGACGCCCGCCGCGCGGTGGACGCCTTCGAGACGGCCGAGGCCGTGGAGGTCCAGCGCCGCACCAAGAACGGCATCCGTACCTTCGACGCCCGCTCCGCGGTCGTGGCGCTGGAAACCGCCGAGGCGGACTCCTCGCCGGCTGATAGGCCGACCGACCGGCCCTGTGCGATACTGCGGCTGGTTGTTCGGCACGTGACGCCTGCCGTACGACCCGACGACGTCCTGTCCGGTCTCCGCGCCGTGGCCGACCTGGCGCCGCCGGTCCCCGCAGCGGTGACCAGGCTGGCGCAGGGGCTGTTCGATGAAGAGACCGGCACGGTGACCGACCCGCTCGCGCCCGACCGCGAGGCAGCAGCGACCGAGCCGCAACCGGCCGCCGCGACTGCCACCGCGACGGCGCCGGCGTAAGGAAGGTCCCGCGTAGGGACGGACGTCGTAAGCGCCGCCCTCGAACTCGGGAGCCACCTGGGTCGGGCAGCGCACCGACCAGAAGACTTTCGCCAGGCCGTGCGCATTCGGCGTACGGAACCGGCGAGACAGGACACAGAGAGCTTCCGAGCGGCGCCCGCGCCCCGGACGGCGGCCATCGCGCATCGCGCGGGCCGCGGACGTCACCGGCATCGCCGGACCAGGCGCGGCGCCCGGGAGCCTGACGGGAGAAACGCCCGCATGCTCGAACCGACCGAGCCCACCGAGGGCTCCGAACCGAACAACACCCCCAGCGACACCCTGCCGCCCCGCCGGCGGCGGCGTGCCGCGTCCCGTCCGGCGGGACCGCCCGCCGCGACCGCGGAGACGACGGCCGAGACCGTCGCGCCGGCCATACCGGCCGCCGAGCCGGCCGCAGCTACCGCGTCCGCCGAGGCCACGGGGGCGACCGACACCGCCGAGGACCGGACCGGCACGGAGGAGAGCGCGGCCCCCGCGCCCCGTCGCCGCCGCGCCGTCCGCCGTGCGGCCGCGCCCGCCGGGGCGCCCGCGTCGGCGGAGGCCGCCGAGACCGTCGTACCGGCCACCGCGACCGCGGCCGAGCCGGCCGCCCCGGCGTCCGAGCCGGTCGCCGACGCCACGGAGGACGCCGCTCCGCGCCGTACCCGGCGCCGCGCCACCCGCACCGTGACCTCGCCCACGAAGGCGGAGGCGTCGACGACCGCCGACACCCCCGAGGGCCCGGCGTCCGCCGAGCCGGCCGCCCCGGCGTCCGAGCCGGTCGCCGACGCCACGGAGGACGCCGCTCCACGCCGCGCCCGGCGCCGCGCGACCCGCACCGTGACCTCGCCGGCCGCGGAGACCGCGACCGCCGAGACGCCGACCGCCGCCGCGACCGCCGAGCCCGCCGCCGAGGAGACCGCCCCGGCCGCCGAGGCCGCCCCCGAGCCCGCCACCGACGCCACGGAGGACGCTCCGCGCCGTACCCGTCGTCGTGCCTCGCGGCGCGCGTCCGCGCCCGCCGGTGCTCCCGCGCCGGCCGCCGCCGAGCGGAGCGACGAGGAAGAGACCGAGCAGGCCGCCCCGGCCGCCGAGGAGGCCCCGGTGACCCGGAACGACCAGCAGGACGACACCGCTGCCGAGGCGCCCGCTGCCGAAGCCCCGGAGGCCCCCGCGGACGAGGCCGCCCCGCGCCGCCGCCGTCGCGTCGTCCGCAAGGCCGCCGCCGGCTTCGCCGAGCCCGCGCGCCCCGCCCGCGGTGCCGAGGACGAGGACGCCGACGACGACGCCCCGCGCCGCCCGGCGCGTCCCGCCGTCGCCGTGTTCCAGCCCCCGGTCTTCACCGAGCCCCGCTTCCAGACCCCCGAGCGGGCCGCCGCCGAAGCGGCCGCCGGTACCGCCGAGCCCGTGGAGCCGGAGGAGGAGGAGACGGAGGAGCTGCCGGAGGAGCAGCCCACCGCTTCCCGCCGCCGGCGCCGCCGCCGCGGTGCCGCCGACGAGTCCGAGGCCGCCGCACCGGCCGCCGAGACCGCGCCCGAGGCCGACGCCGAGGACACCGACGAGCAGGCCGAGGACCAGCTGGACAGCGACGAGGGCGACGACCACGAGGACGGCGAGTCCTCCGGTTCGCGCCGTCGCCGTCGCCGCGGTGGCCGCCGCCGCCGGCGCGGTGACTCCGGCGACGCCGACGCCGACGGCGGCGAGTCCCAGGACGGCGACTCCGACGACACCGGGCGCGTCGCCGACGAGCAGGCCGCCCAGGACGCCGAGGACACCGCCGAGCAGACCGAGGAGGACGCCGAGGAGCGCGAGGAGCGCGACGACAACGGCGGCTCCAGCAGCAGCCGGCGCCGTCGTCGCCGCCGTCGCCGTGCCGGTGACAGCGGCGGGGACGCCGAGCCGTCCTCCGACGACCCCGAGCGCACCGTCGTCAAGGTCCGCGAGCCCCGGCCGAAGGCCGAGCCGTCCGACGAGGTGCAGTCCATCAAGGGCTCCACGCGTCTGGAGGCCAAGAAGCAGCGCCGCCGCGAGGGCCGCGAGCAGGGCCGCCGCCGGGTGCCGATCATCACCGAGGCCGAGTTCCTGGCCCGTCGTGAGGCCGTCGAGCGCGTCATGGTGGTCCGCCAGCACGGCGACCGCACGCAGATCGGCGTCCTGGAGGACGGGGTGCTCGTCGAGCACTACGTCAACAAGGAGCAGGCCACCTCGTACGTCGGCAACGTCTACCTCGGCAAGGTGCAGAACGTGCTGCCGTCGATGGAGGCCGCCTTCATCGACATCGGCAAGGGCCGCAACGCCGTCCTGTACGCCGGTGAGGTCAACTTCGACGCGCTCGGCATGTCGGGCGGACCGCGTCGCATCGAGTCCGCCCTGAAGTCCGGCCAGCCGGTCCTGGTGCAGGTCACCAAGGACCCGATCGGCCACAAGGGTGCCCGCCTCACCAGCCAGGTCTCCCTCCCGGGCCGCTACCTCGTGTACGTCCCCGAGGGCTCGATGACCGGCATCAGCCGCAAGCTGCCCGACACCGAGCGGTCCCGGCTGAAGACCATCCTCAAGAAGATCGTCCCCGAGGACGCGGGCGTCATCGTGCGCACCGCGGCCGAGGGCGCCAGCGAGGAGGAACTGCGCCGGGACGTCGAGCGGCTCCAGGGGCAGTGGGAGGAGATCAAGAAGAGGTCCAAGAACGGCGGCACCGCGCCGACGCTGCTGTACGGCGAGCCGGACATGACCGTCCGCGTCGTCCGGGACATCTTCAACGAGGACTTCTCCAAGGTCATCGTCAGCGGTGACGAGGCCTGGGAGACCATCCACGGCTATGTCTCCCACGTCGCGCCCGACCTGGCCGGCCGCCTGCAGCGCTGGACCAGCGAGGTCGACGTCTTCGCCACGTACCGGATCGACGAGCAGCTCGCCAAGGCGCTGGACCGCAAGGTGTGGCTGCCCAGCGGCGGTTCGCTGGTGATCGACCGGACCGAGGCGATGGTCGTCATCGACGTCAACACCGGCAAGTTCACCGGCCAGGGCGGCAACCTCGAGGAGACGGTCACCAGGAACAACCTGGAGGCGGCCGAGGAGATCGTGCGCCAGCTGCGGCTGCGCGACCTCGGCGGCATCATCGTCATCGACTTCATCGACATGGTGCTCGAGTCCAACCGGGACCTGGTGCTGCGCCGCCTGCTGGAGTGCCTGGGCCGGGACCGTACGAAGCACCAGGTCGCCGAGGTGACCTCGCTGGGCCTGGTCCAGATGACCCGCAAGCGGGTCGGCCAGGGCCTGCTGGAGTCGTTCTCCGAGACCTGCGTCCACTGCAACGGGCGCGGTGTCATCGTCCACCTCGACCAGCCGTCCTCCGCCGGCGGCGGCAAGCGTCGCAAGCGGGCGCGCGCCGGTGCGGCGGAGCAGCCGCACGAGCACGAGGCGGCCGCGTCCGTCGAGACGGCTGAGCAGGAGGCGGAGACGGAGAGCGAGGTCGCCGCCGAGGCGGCCGAGCCGCTCGCGCTGCCCGCCCCCGAGTTCACCCCGGACGAGGAGCTGTACAGCAGCGCCGCCGAGGCGGAGGCCGCGGCCGGCCGTGGCCGTTCGCGGCGCCGGGCGAGCCGTCGGGTGTCGTCCCCGGCGGGTGCCCCGCAGCGCGAGTCCGGCAGGTCCGGCCGCAAGCAGGCCGAGGAGCCCGTACGGGCGGACGAGGCGCCGGCGGCGGAGGTGACCGAGGGCCCGACGGCGCAGGACGTCACGGCCGCCGAGGAGGCCGCGCGGCCCGTGCAGCCGGAGTCGGCAGCCGAGGCGCTGGCCGAGCCGGCCGCCGCCGAGGACGCCGTGGTGCCGCCCACCACCGAGGAGGCCGCCCCGCGGGGCCGTACCCGGCGCCGGGCCACCCGCAAGGTGTCCGCACCGGCCGGTTCCCCGGCGGGAGCGGAGGCCGCGGTGGTGACCGTCACCGAGCCCGTGAAGGCGGAGGAGGCACCGAAGGCCGAGGAGACTCCGGCCGAGGCCGCCCCGGCGGAGCCCGCGCCTGAGGCGTCGGCACCGGCCCGTCCGCGCCGGCGCGCGGTGCGCAAGGCGAGCACGTCGACCGCGTCCGAGGACACGGCCGTCGTGGTCCTGCCGGCCGCCCCGGCGGAGGAGCAGGCGCCCCCACGGACCGCTGCCGAGGAGCCCGCCGCCGAGACCGCCGACGCGGCCGAGGAGGGCGCCGAGGAGGCCGCTCCGGCCAAGAAGACCGCCCGCAAGGCGGCCAAGAAGGCCACGGCGAAGAAGGCCGCCACCAAGAAGGCGACCACGGCCAAGAAGACCGCCGCCAAGAAGACGACGACGACGGCGAAGAAGACCGCCGCCAAGAAGTCGACGGCGAAGAAGGCCACGGCCAAGAAGACGGCGGCCGCCGAGCAGCAGGCGCCGTCCTCGGTCACCGCGTCGGCCGACGAGAGCTGACCGGCGTCTACCCTGTGTGGTCCCGTCCCCCGCGGGGGGCGGGACCACACGTTTGTGTTCCGTTAGGAGAAGAACCGCGATGATAGGCCTCGTGCTCGCGGCCGGCGCCGGCCGGCGTCTGCGCCCGTACACCGACACGCTGCCCAAGGCCCTGGTGCCGGTGGGCGCGGAGGGCGACCCGGACGCCGTGACCGTCCTCGACCTCACGCTGGCGAACTTCGCGGAGATCGGGCTGACCGAGGTGGGTGTCGTCGTGGGCTACCGCAAGGAGGCCGTGTACGAGCGGCAGGCGGCGCTGGAGGCGAAGTACGGGCTGAAGCTGACGCTGATCGACAACGACAAGGCGGAGGAGTGGAACAACGCCTACTCGCTGTGGTGCGCGCGGGACGCTTTGAAGGACGGCGTGATCCTGGCCAACGGTGACACGGTGCACCCGGTGTCGGTGGAGCGGACGCTGCTGGACGCGCGGGTGACGGCAGGAGGATCATCCTGGCGCTGGACACGGTGAAGAAGCTCGCCGACGAGGAGATGAAGGTCGTCGTCGACCCGGAGAAGGGGATGACGCGGATCACGAAGCTGATGGACCCGGCGGAGGCGACGGGTGAGTACATCGGCGTGACGCTGATCGAGGGGAGGCGGCGGCCGAGCTGGCGGACGCGTTGAAGGCGACGTTCGAGCGGGATCCGCAGCTGTACTACGAGGACGGCTACCAGGAGCTGGTGAACCGGGGCTTCCGGATCGACGTGGCGCAGATCGGTGACGTCCGGTGGGTCGAGATCGACAACCACGACGACCTCGCCCGCGGCCGGCAGATCGTCTCCGGGCGCTGAGCCGGACGGGCCTCGGGGGTCCGGTTTGACCCCCGTGGGCCCGGCCCCGTAACCTTGACCGTCGGCGTGTCCATCGGGACCGCCACATCCCCGTAAACCTCTTCCTCCCGGACGCGGGCCGCGATCGGGAGAGGTCGCCCGCGCTTGCGTGGGCGACTGGCCTGCGGGGGTGCCGTTCTTCGAGTGAGAGTGAGATCCGCGTGTACGCCATCGTGCGCAGCGGTGGTCGCCAGCACAAGGTTGCTGTCGGCGACATCGTCGAGGTTGACAAGATTTCCACCGCCAAGGTCGGCGACACGGTCGAGCTCTCGACCCTGCTCGTCGTCGACGGCGACGCCGTGACCAGCGACCCGTGGGTGCTGGCCGGCATCAAGGTCCAGGCCGAGGTCGTGGACCACCACAAGGGCCAGAAGATCGACATTCTGCGCTACAAGAACAAGACCGGCTACCGCCGTCGTCAGGGCCACCGCCAGCAGTACACGGCGATCAAGGTCACTGAGATCCCCGCGGCTGCGAAGTAAGGGACTGAGGAGAGATGGCACACAAGAAGGGCGCATCGTCCACCCGTAACGGTCGTGACTCCAACGCCCAGCGCCTCGGCGTGAAGCGCTTCGGTGGTCAGGCCGTCAACGCGGGCGAGATCCTGGTCCGCCAGCGCGGCACCCACTTCCACCCGGGCGCCGGCGTCGGCCGTGGCGGCGACGACACCCTGTTCGCGCTGCAGGCCGGTGCGGTGCAGTTCGGCACCCACCGTGGCCGTAAGGTCGTGAACATCGTTCCGGTCGCCTGATCGGACACTTTCGCGAGGCGGACCTCACTTCCCGACGGGAAGCGGGTCCGCCTTTCGCGTGTTACCCAAGAGACACAACCCCGTAGTAGCTGGAGGCACATTCCATGACCACCTTCGTGGACCGCGTCGAACTGCATGTCGCCGCGGGTAGCGGAGGTCACGGCTGTGCCTCCGTCCATCGCGAGAAGTTCAAGCCCCTCGGCGGACCCGACGGCGGCAACGGCGGACGTGGCGGCGACGTGATCCTCACCGTCGACCAGTCCGTGACCACGCTGCTCGACTACCACCACTCGCCGCACCGCAAGGCCACCAACGGCAAGCCCGGAGAGGGCGGCAACCGCTCCGGCAAGGACGGCCAGGACCTGATCCTGCCGGTGCCGGACGGCACCGTGGTGCTCGACAAGGCGGGCAACGTGCTCGCCGACCTCGTCGGCCACGGCACCTCCTTCGTCGCCGCCCAGGGCGGTCGCGGCGGGCTCGGCAACGCCGCCCTCGCCTCGGCGCGGCGCAAGGCGCCCGGGTTCGCGCTGCTCGGTGAGCCGGGCGACCTGCGCGACGTCGTCCTGGAGCTGAAGACCGTCGCCGACGTGGCCCTCGTGGGCTACCCCAGCGCCGGCAAGTCGTCCCTGATCTCCGTGCTCAGCGCCGCCAAGCCGAAGATCGCCGACTACCCCTTCACCACGCTGGTGCCCAACCTCGGTGTGGTCACCGCCGGTTCGACCGTCTACACCATTGCCGACGTCCCCGGCCTGATCCCCGGCGCCAGCCAGGGCAAGGGGCTGGGCCTGGAGTTCCTCCGCCACGTCGAGCGGTGCAGCGTGCTGGTGCACGTGCTGGACACCGCCACGCTGGAGTCCGACCGCGACCCCCTCTCCGACCTCGACGTCATCGAGGAGGAGCTGCGGCAGTACGGCGGCCTGGACAACCGACCGCGGATCGTCGTCCTCAACAAGATCGACGTGCCCGACGGCAAGGACCTCGCCGACATGGTCCGCCCGGACCTGGAGGCGCGCGGCTACCGCGTGTTCGAGGTGTCCGCCGTGGCCCACACCGGACTGCGGGAGCTGTCGTTCGCGCTCGCCGACCTGGTCGGCACGGCCCGCGCCGCCCGGCCGAAGGAGGAGGCGACCCGCATCGTCATCCGTCCCAAGGCGGTGGACGACTCCGGCTTCACCGTCACCCGCGAGGAGACCGGCGGCGAGCTGGTGTTCCGGGTGCGCGGTGAGAAGCCCGAACGCTGGGTGCGACAGACCGACTTCAACAACGACGAGGCCGTCGGCTACCTGGCCGACCGGCTCAACCGCCTCGGTGTCGAGGACGCGCTGATGAAGGCCGGCGCCCGCTCCCGCGACGCCGTGGCCATCGGCCCCGAGGACAACGCCGTGGTCTTCGACTGGGAGCCGTCCGTCACCGCCGGTGCCGAGATGCTCGGCCGCCGTGGTGAGGACCACCGCTTCGAGGCGCCCCGCCCGGCCGCCCAGCGTCGCCGCGACCGCGACGCCGAGCGGGACGAGGCGGAGCGGGAGTACGACGGCTTCGAGCCGTTCTAGTCCGCACGGCGCACCGCGCGCACCGCACGTACGGAGGGCCCGTTCCGAACGGAACGGGCCCTCCTCGTACGTGCGGTGCCTCAGTTGCCGGGCGTCCGGCTCAGGTCCGCCCCGAAGAGCCGCAGCAGCCGCTGCTCCACCACCGGGGTCAGCGCCTCGACGTAGGCGTCCGCCAGGTGGCCGTAGTCCCGGTACACCAGGGTGTTGCCCACCACGACCGGGCAGTTGCCGGAGGGGGCGCAGACCCAGGGGGACGGGTCGATGACCGCCACGTCCTCGGCGGCCGCCGCTTCGCGGATCGCCTGGGTCACCGAGGGCTGCTTGTCGGACTCGGACAGCTTGTTGGCGCACTCGCCCAGGTCGTCCGGGTTGGCGACCGCGCAGTCCACCGCGTTGTTCTTCGGCCAGGGGTTGTCGAGCAGCGTGAGCACCCGGGTGCGGCCCTGCTGGAGGATCCGGTACGTTTCCGCCTGGCCCTTGCCCCACTCGGTGGCGGTGTCGCCCTCACCCCACAGCTTCGCGGAGTTGGAGCTGGAGGTGACGACCAGTTCGGGCTCCATCGCGCGGATCTTGTCGATGGTCACCTCACGCCAGTCGTCGCAGGACGAGTAGGGGCCGTTGTTGTACGCGATGGTGATCTGGGAGACCTTGCACGCGTTCTTGGTGAACGAGTAGAGCTTCCAGTGGTGCTTGCGGGCGATCGCGTCGAACGCCGGGAACCACTGCGCGACGTGCGAGTCGCCGAACAGCACCACGCTGCGGTCGCCGTCCTTGTCGCCGTACAGGCACGGCTGCGTCTGCTTCTCGTCGGACATGGTCAGCGCGCAGTCGTCGTTGTAGACGGCCGTCCGCTTGTACGCCACGTCGTGCACGTTGGGCGAGAGGTTGGACGGCATCTTGTCCGCCGGGTGCTGCAGCAGACGGGTCAGCGCGGCCTGCGGGTCGGGGGCCTGGGCGATCGCCTCCTTGGTGTTCTGCTGGGCGCCGCCCGACGACAGGCTCGGCGGGAACTGCACGGCGACCAGCGCGGCCACCGCCGCGACGGCCGACAGACCGAGGCCCAGCGACAGGCCCCTCGCCGCGTGCGCCTTGAACGCCCGGTGGAACCGCATGGGGTCCTCGATCAGGTGCAGCGTCCCCCAGGCCAGCACGAGACCGCACAGGGCGGCGATCAGCCGCAGCGGACCCTCGTGCTCGCCGAACCCGGCGGCCGCGGGCACGATGACGATGAGCGGCCAGTGCCAGAGGTACCAGGCGTAGGAGACGCCGCCGACCCAGACCGCGGGCCGCAGCGACAGCACCAGCCCCGCGCCGTAGCGGCCGCCCGCCGCGCCGCCGGCCAGCACGGCGGCGGCACCGAGGACCGGCACCACGGCGTTGTGGCCGGGGAAGACGGTGTGGTCGTCGAAGGCCACCGCCGCGTAGGCGATGGCGGCCAGGCCGGCCCAGCTGAGGACCGCGGCGACGGGACGCGGGATGTCGTTCAGCCGGTGGGCCACCAGCGCCAGCAGAGCGCCCACCGCCAGCTCCCAGATCCGGCCCTGCGAGCCGAAGTAGGCCCACGACGGGGACGTCTCGGTGAGGTGCAGGTTCACGGCGAAGGACGCGACGGCCAGGGCCAGCAGCGGGATCGCCAGCAGGGACCGGCGCCGGAAGATCTTCAGCGCGACGATCAGCAGGACGGGCCAGATCAGGTAGAACTGCTCCTCCACCGCCAGCGACCAGAAGTGCTGGAACGGCGAGGGCGGCACGTCGGTGTTGAAGTAGTCGGTGCCCGAGTCGGCCAGCCGGAAGTTGACGACGTACCAGGCGGACGCGATGGCGTCCTTGGCGTAGTCCGCGAACCGCAGCGGGCCCAGGAAGAGCCAGGACCCGGCCAGCGTCGCCATGACGACGAGGGTGGAGGCGGGCAGCAGACGCATGGCCCGGCGGGAGTAGAAGCGGGCCAGGGAGATCCGGCCCTCGCGCTTCCACTCGCGGAGCATGAGCGAGGTGATCAGGAAGCCCGAGATCACGAAGAAGACGTCGACGCCGACGAATCCGCCGGCCAGGGAGGAGACACCCGCGTGGGCGACCACGACGAGCGAGACGGCGACCGCGCGCAGGCCCTGGATGTCGAGTCGCAGTCCTGCGCCGCCCGTTGCCGGGGCGGAGCCCTTCCCGGACGGCGGTCCGGGAGCGTCGCCCCGCGCCGGGGGAACGGACGGGGCGTCATCTGATGAAGGCCGCGGTGGGGACGCGAGATCGCGGGCGGACACCTTGGGGGTTCTCCTTGCTCGTGGAGCGTCGACGAGACGTGTGCGGGATCTGCGGCACGGTCCGGGGCTCTGCGCCGCCGGGGCCTGCTGACCGCCGGTGATCGACTCGGAGTCAGACGGTCGAGCGTATCTCCGTCAGGTCCGGAATCATGACGAGTTTCGTGCCATTGTCGTAACAGATGGGTGAGAAGGGCCGACAGGCGGGGACGCCGGGCTCGTCGGGACCCGGTGTCCGGACACGCGTCGCCGGGTCACCCGTTCCCGGGGTCCGCCCGGTCGCCGCGCTCGGTGCGCGGCGTACGACCGGACGCCCCCGGAGCGGACGCGTTCCCCCCGTTGTCCTGACGGACGGCCCCTCTTCAGACGAAGGTGGCCCGCTCCGGCGCGTCGGCCTGCTCCGACAGGCCGGCCTGCGCGGACTTCCGCTCGGCCTCCAGGCGGTCGTAGCGGGCCATGGTGCGCTGGAAGGAACGCGTGGCCAGCAGCAGCCGGTAGACGACGAGCACCTCGAAGGCGAGCAGCAGGGCGCCCGCGACGACCGTCGGCCAGAAGACGGAACCCAGCAGCGGGGCGATGATGAAGATCGTCATCTGGAACTCGATGCCGCTGAACAGGTGGATGCGGATGCGGTGGCTGACGAGGAAGTCGCGCAGCCGCACATAGCCGGGGAGGCGCGTGATGAACGTGCTCTGCGGCGCCACGGCGGGAGCGGCCGGCGCGGAGGACTCGGCCGCGGACGCGTCGCTCGCCGTCGGCTGGGCGGGCACCCGGGCGGCGCTCTTCACCGGCGTGTCGTCGGCCTCGGAGTCGTCGTCGGGGGTGTCGGCCTCGGCGGAGGCGTCGACGAGCCCCAGCTCCTCGGCGCGCTCACGCTGCGTCCGCCGCATGTTCAGGCGGACCTTCCATATCTCCAGCGCGTCCATGTAACGGAGCATGTCGAGGAAGACCACGGCCAGCGCGAGCCATATGTAGGTGACGTCGTCGGTCCGCTGGTACTGCCCGCCCATGAGGGCGATGGCGCAGATGAGCACGCGGACGCGGTCGAAGATGTAGTCGAGCCAGGCACCGAACGCGGAGCCCTTCCCCGTCAGACGGGCGAGCTTCCCGTCCATGCAGTCCAGGATGAAGCTGACGTGGTAGACGACGGCTCCGGCCACCAGCCACTGCCAGTCACCCTGGGCGAAGCAGGCGGCGGCCCCGATCCCCAGCACCAGGGCGGCCCAGGTGATCTGGTTCGGTGTCACCCGGGTCCACATGGCGGTCCACCGGACCAGCGGGGTGGCGACGGGATCGACCAGGAGAACGGTCCACCAGGCGTCTCGCTGTTTCTCCGTGAGGCGGCGGACTTCGGGGAGTGAAGGTACACGCATGACCGTAAGTCTGCATGCTCGCCCGAACACTCTGCTTCCAAACGCGAGTGTGTGCTACGTCACGAATGCGATCCGCGGAACCTCAGCAGGGATGGAATCTCAAGAGGGGTGGACATGTCCGAAAGAATACGCGTATGCAATAGATTGACGCGGGAATTGCCGGTCGCAAACACGGGCAACGATCGTGGAGACTCTGCCGGTGGTGGTGGCCTCCTCCGTCGAACAGGAATGTGACTGTGTTGCTGTAAACTTCCCCTCTGCGGCTTGACCCTGACGGAGCCCTGTGCGCTCCGAGTGTGGCGCCGTATGGGGGTGCAGCGCTCGTTTCCGCTGGTCGTCTTGATGCCCCCATCATGTAGGCCACGTCGGGACTCGCCGAGAGGTTTGGGATTGAAGTGAGTGTGCGTACCCGCATCGGAAGCAGTCTGAAGTCGCGGACCAAGAGCGCGATGCAGGCGCAGAAGCGCCGGGCGTGGTTGTTGCGGGTGACGCGGCAGCGGCAGGGCCTGTTGCGGTCTGACGCGGGTGTGCGTCAGGTGACGTTCGACGGTGAGCCGTTGTGGGGGCGGGTGGGCGACTCCTTCACGGCGGCGGGTGCCGCGGCGGAGAATCTGGGGCTGGTCGCGGATGCCCTGGAGCGTGCGGGGATCGCGTATTTCGTGGTGCCGGGTGTGTCGCGTACGTCGTGGGCGTTGGGTGTGCGTGAGGCGGACCGGGAGGCGTTCCTGGCGTCGATGCGTGAGCTGTACGCGGGGACGGTGGTGTTCGCCGCGCGTCCGCGTGCGGGTGGGGTGTCGGACTTCTCGTTGTTCGCGGACGAGGTTTGGCCGAAGTCGTTGTCGTCGGCTCCGGTGATGCGGTTCGGTGTGGTGCGGCTGGGCCGGTGGGTCAGGTTCTGGGTGGTCCGCAGCTGGGCTGTGACGTGGAGTTCTGGCAGGACGGCGCGGATGTGCTGGCGGGTCCCTCGGCCGAGGCGGAGCTGGCGCGTGTCTCGCCGCAGGCCTCCGCCGACGTGCTGGCCGACTCGCTGGTGGCCCCCCGGCGCAACCGGATATCGGACGTCATGCCCACCGCCGAGCAGAAGTCCGCGAAGATCACCGTCGAGGGCCGGGACTACCCGACGTTCGCGCCGTTCACGGTGACGACGGTGGAGGACGTGACCTTCCCCATCGACGTCGTCTACACCTGGGTCGACGGCGAGGACCCCGAGCTGCGCGCCAAGCGCCAGAAGTACAAGAGCGAGGGCGTCCCGGCGATCCTCGACAAGGAGACCAACGAGTCCCGGTACACCAGCCACGACGAGCTGAAGTACTCGCTGCGGTCGCTGGAGATGTACGCCGGCTTCGTGCGGCACGTCTACATCGTCACCGACGGCCAGACGCCGGAGTGGCTGGACGCGGACGCGCCCGGCATCACGGTCGTGGACCACAAGGACATCTTCCCCGAGGGCGTCCTGCCGGTCTTCAACTCGCACGCCATCGAGACGCGGCTGCACCACATCCCGGGCCTGTCGGACCACTACCTGTACTTCAACGACGACGTGTTCGTCGGCCGCAGCGTCACCCCCCAGCACTTCTTCTACGGAAACGGCATCGCCCGTATCCCGTTCTCGCCGCTCAAGGTCGGCGTCGGCCAGCCGCACGGCGGCGAGACCGCCACCAACTCGGCCGGCAAGAATGTGCGCCAGCTGCTGCTCAAGGCCCACGACCGCTTCATCACCCACAACTTCATGCACACGCCGCTCCCGCAGGTGCGGTCCGTGCTGAAGGAGCTCGAGGAGATGTTCCCCGAGGAGGTCGGTCAGACCATGCGGTCCCGCTTCCGGTCCCCGGACGACATCGCGATGACCGCCTCGATGCACTACAACCACGCGTACATCACCGGCAAGGGCGTCCCCGGCAAGTTCCGCTTCCGGTACGTCAACATCAGCCGTGAGGACGCGGACCGCCGGCTCGAGGGCATCAGGACGAAGCGCAACTTCGACTTCTTCTGCCTCAACGACGTCGACGTCCCCCAGGACCAGCGCGCCGCCGTCACGGCCCGTATGTTCTCCTTCCTGGAGGAGTACTTCCCCTTCCCGAGCTCCTTCGAGAAGGCACCTGAAAGCAAGTCCTCCGGGAAGCGTTGATGACACCGGGCTCGCGGCGGATCCGGAAGCTCGCGCGCCGGGGACTCGGCGTCGGCCGCATGGTGCGCGACCAGGCGTCCGCCGCGCTGCTCGACCGGCAGCGCCGGGGCCTGCTGGAATCCCACGCGGGTGTGCGGCACGCGGTCTTCGACGGTGAGCCGTTGTGGGGGCGGGTGGGCGACTCCTTCACGGCGGCGGGTGCCGCGGCGGAGAATCTGGGGCTGGTCGCGGATGCCCTGGAGCGTGCGGGGATCGCGTATTTCGTGGTGCCGGGTGTGTCGCGTACGTCGTGGGCGTTGGGTGTGCGTGAGGCGGACCGGAGGCGTTCCTGGCGTCGATGCGTGAGCTGTACGGGGACGGTGGTGTTCGCCGCGCGTCCGCGTGCGGGTGGGGTGTCGGACTTCTCGTTGTTCGCGGACGAGGTTTGGCCGAAGTCGTTGTCGTCGGCTCCGGTGATGCGGTTCGGTGTGGTGCGGCTGGGGCCGGTGGGTCAGGTTCTGGGTGGTCCGCAGCTGGGCTGTGACGTGGAGTTCTGGCAGGACGGCGCGGATGTGCTGGCGGGTCCCTCGGCCGAGGCGGAGCTGGCGCGTGTCTCGCCGCAGGCCTCCGCCGACGTGCTGAGGGACTCCCTCGTCGCCCCCCGGCGCAACCGCGTCGCCGACGTGCTGCCGACCGCGGAGCGGAAGCCCGCGAAGGTCACGGTCGGCGGGCGGGTCCACCCCACCTTCGCGCCGTTCACGGTGACGACGGTGGAGGACGTGACCTTCCCCATCGACGTCGTCTACACCTGGGTCGACGGCGAGGACCCCGAGCTGCGCGCCAAGCGCGAGCGCCACCGCGAGGGGAACGACGGCGGCATCGCCGCCCGCGAGGTCGGGGAGTCGCGCTACACCAGCCACGACGAGCTGAAGTACTCGCTGCGGTCGCTGGAGATGTACGCCGGCTTCGTGCGGCACGTCTACATCGTCACCGACGGTCAGACGCCGGAGTGGCTGGACGCGGACGCGCCCGGCATCACGGTCGTGGACCACAAGGACATCTTCCCCGAGGGCGTCCTGCCGGTCTTCAACTCGCACGCCATCGAGACGCGGCTGCACCACATCCCGGGCCTGTCGGACCACTACCTGTACTTCAACGACGACGTGTTCGTCGGCCGCAGCGTCACCCCCCAGCACTTCTTCCACGGCAACGGCGTCGCCCGCCTGCCGTTCTCGACCTACCAGATCGGGGTCGGCGCCCCGCACCCCCAGGCCTCCGCCCCCAACTCCGCCGGACGGAACGTGCGCCGGCTGCTGGAGGAGACCTACGGGGTGTCCATCACCCACAAGTTCCTGCACACCCCGCACCCCCAGCGCCGCGATGTGCTGAACGACCTGGAGCGGGACTACCCCGACGCGATCGAGCGGACCATGCGGTCGAAGTTCCGCTCCATCGAGGACGTGGCGACGGCCACCTCCTTCCACCACCACCTGGCGCTGCTGACCGGCCGCGCCGTCCCGGGGAAGTTCAAGTACCGCTACGTCGACGTCGGCAAGGCCCACCTGGAGGAGCGGGTGGAGTCCCTGAAGGAGCGGCGCGGCTACGACTTCTTCTGCCTGAACGACGTGGACACCCCCCCGGAGCGCCGCGCGTACGTACGCGGCTACGTCCACGACTTCCTGGAGTGGTACTTCCCCTACCCGAGCTCCTTCGAGCGCCGCTGAACCCCACCGGGCCGGACACCGGCCCGGAACGCCACGCCCGGGCCGCCGTCGCGCCCGGGCGTCGTCACGTTCCGGCGGTCACGCCCGCGTCGGCGCCCCCGACGGCACCCCGGCGCCCGGGGACACGGCCTCCGGAGCCACGGAGCCCGGAGCCACGGGGGCCGGGGACACGGTGTGCGGGACGGGCTCGCGCCGCTGCCCCGGCAGCTCCGCCGGCCGTCCGGAGGCCCGCCGCCGGTGTTCCAGCGCGGCGGCGCCGAGCGCCCGTACGGCCGCCGCGAAACGCTCCTGGGACGCCGGTTCCGCCGGGCCCAGCAGCCGGGCCTTCAACACGGAGCGCTCCTCCGCGAGTTCGTCCTTCTCCGGGTGGCGGACCGTCTCCAGCAGGGCCGGCACCCCGCTCGCGTCCGGGGTGAGGACCGTCGCCGCCGCCACGGTCGGGAAGGCCGCGCGGAACTCCTCCTCCGGCATCCCGCCGGTGTTGGCCACCGCGTACGGCTTGCCGCTCGCCAGGAAGTCGCTGATCACGCTCGACACATCGCTGATCAGCAGGTCGGCGACGTTGAAGCAGGCGTAGAGGGAGGGGCGGGCGTCCACCACGACCTGGTGCTCCCACTCCGGCAGCGACGCCCAGTGGGCCGCCTCCCACGCCCGCGCCGCCCGCGCCACGGCCTCCGCCCGGCCCGGCTCGGGCGCGCACTGGACGAGCATCCGCTCGGCCTGGTCGGCCCCCTCCCGGAACTCGGACGCGGTGAGCCGGTCCAGCTCCGCGGTCAGCGCGGCCAGTTCCTTCGACGGGGCGGGGCGCGGCCCGGAGCGGGTCCGGTTGGCCGAGCGGATCATTTCCCGGATGCGGCGGTCCGCGGCGCCCGCCCGCGGGTCCACCGAGCCGGTCAGCGGATGCGGCTTGTACAGCAGCCGCACCCCCGGGTCGGCGAGCAGCGCCCGCACCAGGTTCTCGCCGGCCGCGATCACCGAGGTGTTGCCCGGGTTGCCGTCCCAGCCCTCCCAGGTCGGCGCGTACAGCACGGTGGTGTAGGCGCCCGCAGGCGGCCCCGCGTACGGCCGTACCGCGTCCAGCTGCGGGCGGCCGATCTCCACCACGTCCTTGTCCTCGACCCCGACGTCGGCCAGCGCGTACCGCTCGCGCGCCGCCGGGCCGGCCACCCACACCTCGTCGTACGCCTTCGCGTACGGGTTGCAGGACGACAGCTTGTCGCTCTCGCCGTGGTTGACGAAGGCGTGCCTGATCGTGGGGATGCGCAGCACCTGGGACGTCTTGCCCGAGTTGGAGGGGTGGATGAGGACCTGGAGCGTGGAGTGCTCCAGCCGCATCAGCGTGGGCACCTTCGGCAGGCACACGATCGGGATGTCGGTGGCCGGGATCCGGGACACCATGAACCGCTCGCGCAGGACGACGAGCGGCCGGGCGTCGAGCCGGGCCAGCGGCTCCAGCCACATCCCGGCCTGGTAGACGGAGGCCACCCCGCCGGAGAAGTACAGCCCGACCGTGGGCCGGTACTCGGCCAGCCAGGCGTCGAACCAGGCGAGCACCTCCTGCTCGCCCGCCGGCCGCCGGCCCGGCAACAGCCGCAGCAGCAGGGTCGCCAGCCCGGCCAGTGCCAGCACCAGCGACAGCCCGATCCCGGCCGCCGCGCAGCGCGGGTCGTCCGTCACCGCCGTCGCCGTCAGCCCGGCCGTCGCGGGCAGGCCGAACACGAGCAGCCGGTGCCCGGGGCGGCGCAGCAGCGCGGGCGGGGCGGGGGAGAGGCGCAGCGCCGAGGCGTCGATGTTGCGGGTCACCACGGGGAGCGTGCGGGTGCGGCGCACCAGTACGGACACGGCCTGGATGGCGCAGTGCAGGGCGTAGCAGAGCAGCAGACCGGCCAGCAGCGGGGCGTACTGCGTCTCGCGGTGCTGCTCGCCGAGCCGCAGGAGCCCCACGACCAGCAGCAGGTCGCGCAGCACATGGCGGACGGTGATGTCGGCGTGCGCCTTGGCGAACAGCGCCGGCACCCCCCGCTGCCAGCGGTACAGCACGCCCTCGACGGCCAGGGACACGGCGGTCGCGGCCAGCAGCAGCGGCACGTTCGGGGCCAGGGCCGCCACGGCCTGCACCACGTAGGCGCCGGCCAGGAGGGACGCCGTCAGGACGGTGGCGAGCGCGGGGCGGCCGGGCGGGCGGAGCAACGGGAGGCGGCGTCGGCGGGCTGCCGCGCCGAACCACCGACGGGACGTGGGTAGGGGCACTGCGGTCACTCCAGGGTCGTGAGGGACGTGCGCCCGGTTAACGCCCGTCGGCCTCCGGACGACACGCGCGTGCCTGCGGGCCCCGGTCGATGCCGTCGTAGGGGTGTCCGCCGACAAGGCCGACGCCACGGGGTGCGAGCGCCCCGTCGGGACGGCTGATGCGGCGAGCCCGCCCCCCGGCACGGCCGGTCATGCGAACGGCGTACGGCGGCCGCGCGGCCGGGCCCGGGGATGTCCGGAGGCTGGACCCGCGAGCGGCCTTCCGCGCCCTTCGCGTAGATTGCCTGGCGGGCGAAAGATCGGCGCGAGGGGAGCGACGGCAAGGTGGCAGGGGCACGGCAGGCCGTGGGCGAGGCGCGCAGGATCGTCGTCAAGGTCGGCTCCTCGTCGCTGACCACCGCGGCGGGCGGACTGGACGCCGACCGCGTCGACGCGCTCGTGGACGTCCTGGCCAAGACCAGGAGCGGCGGAGAGCGGGAGGTCGTCCTCGTCTCCTCGGGCGCCATCGCCGCCGGCCTCGCGCCGCTGGGACTGCGCCGCCGCCCCCGGGACCTGGCCCGGCAGCAGGCCGCCGCCAGCGTCGGCCAGGGGCTGCTGGTCGCCCGGTACACGGCCTCCTTCGCCCGCTACGGCGTCCGGGTCGGCCAGGTGCTGCTGACCAGCGACGACATGAGCCGCCGGGCCCACCACCGCAACGCCTCCCGCACCCTGGACAAGCTGCTCGCGATGGGCGCCCTCCCGGTCGTCAACGAGAACGACACGGTGGCCACCGACGAGATCCGCTTCGGCGACAACGACCGGCTCGCCGCCCTCGTCGCCCATCTGGTCCGCGCCGACCTGCTGGTGCTGCTGTCCGACGTGGACGGCGTCTACGACGGCGACCCCTCCCGCCCCGGCACCTCGCGGATCGCGGAGGTCAGGGCCCCCGAGGACCTCGCCCACGTGGAGATCGGCAGCGCCGGCAAGGCGGGGGTCGGCACCGGCGGCATGGTCACCAAGGTCGAGGCCGCCCGGATCGCCGCCGCCGCGGGCATCCAGGTGGTGCTGACCAGCGCGGTCCACGCGGCGGAGGCGCTCGGCGGCGGCGACACGGGCACCTACTTCCACCCCACGGGGCGCCGCTCCGCCGACCGGCTGCTGTGGCTGCAGCACGCCTCCACCCCGCAGGGTTCGCTGACCCTGGACGACGGGGCGGTGCGCGCGGTCGTGCAGGGCCGCAAGTCGCTGCTGCCGGCCGGCATCGCCGGGGTCGAGGGCGAATTCAGCGCGGGCGACCCGGTGGAGCTGCGGGACCGGGAGGGACGGGCGGTGGCCCGCGGGCTGGTCAACTTCGACGCCCGGGAGATCCCCCGCCTGGTGGGGCGCTCGACCCACGAGCTCGCCCGGGACCTCGGACCGGGGTACGAACGCGAGGTCGTACACAGGGACGATCTCGTGGTCCTGCAACCGTAATGCCCCAAAACGTCGGCCCCCGGTGGTGGACGTTCCGCGAAACTGCCCCACGAGCCGCGACGGCCTGCTCAACTTTGTCGCAGGGACAAATCCGCCCGGCCCCGGGTGGTCCGCGTGTGAAGGAGGCCGTCGTGAGACGAGTGCGCCCTGGGACGACGGTGTCTCCCGGTGGTCGCGGCTCCCGGGCGGCGGGCGAGGAGCGCGCCCTGACCAGCGTCACGGCCGGGGACCGGCACCGGGGCGGTGAGGCGCGCGACCTGCCCCGCCTGTGGCACGTCACCCTCAGCGTGTCCGGTGAGCCCGCCCCCGTCGCGGAGGTCCGGCGGGCGCTGGAGCAGCTGGCCCAGGACCACCCGTTCCTGCTGACCAGCCGCTACGCCGACGACCACGCGGAGATCCGCTACTGGGAGGAGGCCCGCGACCTGCACGACGCGGCCGCGGTGGCGCTGCGCCTGTGGGGCGAGCACCGGCGGACCGCGGGGCTGCCGCCCTGGGAGATCGTCGGCCTTGAGGTCATCGACCGCGCCACCTACCGCCAGCGCGTGGCAGCGGGCCACGGCCCGGTCCCGGCGACCCCGGTCGGGGTGCACCCGTTCCCTTGAGGGGCGCCGAGGTGGCGGTGAGTGCCGAGGTGGCGGTGAGTCAGGGGGCGGGCGTCCGCCCGGGTGGCGCACCGCACCACTCGTCCCATCCGTTTTGCGGGTGAAAGTCCCCGTCTCGGGGTGTGGGACGAGCGCCTCCGCGGCAGGCCGCGCGCACTACCCTTCCCCTCATGACCACGCTCTCGCCGTACGACTCGATGTCCCCGGTCAGCCAGGCCGCCTACCGCGCCAAGGGCGCCGCCGCCACCCTCGCGCCGCTGCCGCGTGCCACCAAGGACGACGCGCTGCTCGCCATCGCGGACGCGCTGGAGGTCCGCACGAGCGAGATCGTCGAGGCCAACGCCCAGGACGTGGCCAAGGCCCGGGACGCCGGCATCAGCGAGGGCATGATCGACCGGCTCACGCTCACCCCGGAGCGGGTGCGCGCCATCGCCGCCGACGTCCGGGACGTGGCCGCGCTGCCCGACCCGGTCGGCGAGGTGGTCCGCGGCTCGACCCTGCCCAACGGCATCGACCTGCGCCAGGTCCGGGTGCCGCTCGGCGTGGTCGGGATCATCTACGAGGGCCGGCCCAACGTGACGGTCGACGCCGCGGCCCTCTGCCTGAAGTCGGGCAACGCGGTCCTGCTGCGCGGCTCGTCCTCCGCCTACCGCTCCAACACCGCGCTGGTGCGGGTGCTGCGCGACGCCGTGCACGGCGCGGGCCTGCCCGCCGACGCCGTCCAGCTGGTCCCCGGCGAGAGCCGGGACAGCGTGCGCGAGCTGATGCGCGCCCGGGGCCTGGTCGACGTGCTCATCCCGCGTGGCGGCGCCTCGCTGATCAACACGGTCGTGCAGGAGTCCGTCGTCCCGGTCATCGAGACCGGCACCGGCAACTGCCACGTGTACGTCGACGCCCAGGCCGACCTCGACATGGCCGTCGACATCCTGATCAACTCCAAGGCCCAGCGGGTCGGCGTGTGCAACGCCGCCGAGACCCTGCTGGTGCACCAGGACATCGCCGCCGAGTTCCTGCCCCGCGCGCTGGACGCCCTCGCCGACGCCGGGGTCACCGTGCACGCCGACGAGCGCGTGATGGCGTACGCCAAGGACTCCCGCGCCACCGTCGTGGAGGCCACCACGGAGGACTGGGAGACCGAGTACCTCTCCTACGACATCGCCGCCGCCGTGGTCGACTCCCTCGACCGGGCGGTCGAGCACATCCGGCTGTGGACCTCCGGCCACACCGAGGCCATCGTCACCGGCTCGCAGCAGGCCGCCCGCCGGTTCACCCAGCTGGTGGACTCCACCACGGTGGCGGTGAACGCCTCCACCCGGTTCACCGACGGCGGTCAGTTCGGCTTCGGCGCCGAGATCGGCATCTCGACGCAGAAGCTGCACGCCCGCGGTCCGATGGGCCTGCCCGAGCTGACCAGCACGAAGTACATCGTCACCGGCGACGGCCACACCCGGCGCTGACCACGCGCCCGGCGGGGACGCCTGGGCGCGGCGGTGTCCGGAGAACGGACGAATTTCCATACCGTCTGCCCAAAATGACCCCCCAGGTCTACTCTGGATCCGTGCCGGAGGACGTGGGGGGCACGCCGTTCCCTGACGGCTGGGAGCCCGACGACGACCACGACCGCGGGGTGTCGGACGAAGAGTTCGCCTCCGTGGTGTTCGACGAGGCCTTCGTGCAGGCGGCCGCGGTGCACGAGCCGACCGCCGTGGAGCGCCTCCTGGCCGCCGCGCAGGCCAGGGCGGAGGCCTCCGAGGCCGAGGCCCACCGGGCCCGCGCCCGCGGCGAGCGCTACGACGACGGCTACGGCGGCTACCGGGGCGGTGACGCCTACGACGAGGACGAGGACGCCGACGTCCTGGAGGCCGGATACGGTTCCCCCTTCGGGCGACAGGTGCGCTGGCACCGCCCTGTGGCCTGGATGCTGGCCCTGGTGCTGGGCGTCGGCATGGTCGCGCTCGCGTTCTCGGCGGTCTACCGGGGTGCCTCCCCGCAGCGCCAGGATCCCGTCCCGCCGCCCGCCACGACCGGGGTCGGACAGGGCGGCGCGGCGGCACCCTCCGCATCGGCCGACCACTCCCGGCCGACCGTCCCGGTGTTACCCGGCGGCAGCCCCTGAGACCCGTCGCCCGCTTGGTGAGGACCTGTCAGAAGTTGGCGGTCCGGCGGGCGTTTACCGGGACCCCGCCGGACCTACCCTGAAGGTATGGGAGAGCCTTCGGACCCGCCCGAGGGGACGCCCGAGGGAGCCCCTGGAGGTGGCGAGGACGAGTACCGGTCCGTCGTCTTCGACGAGTCCTTCGTCCGTGCTGCCCGGCTCCAGGAGTTCTCGGCGCAGGAGCGCATCACCGACCACGCCCCCGCCGTGCGCCGCCGGGAGCCGGTGCGCCGTGGCGGCGGGCTGTCCCGCCAGGTGCTCGTCCTGGTGCTGCTGATCGCCGTGGCCTTCGGTACCGCCGTCTACATGGGCGTACGCCACCCCTACCGCACGTCGGCCGCCGACCGGCCCGCGGAGCCCTTACGGATGACCGTCGTCCCCCTCGCCCCGCAGGACGAGGTGCCCGGCACCACCGACGTCGGGCAGTTGTACGCGCACAGCCCGGCCGCGCGGTTCCGGATCGGCGCCGAGGGGGTCCCCCTCCCGCCGACCCGGCGCACCGCGAACTTCTCCGACGACCAGGTGGTGTCCGCCCTGCTCACCGCGAAGGACTACGTCGTACGGTCCGCGCTGGACCCGGCCGTGCTCACCGGCGGGGAGACCCGGGACGTGCGGGTGCTGCTCGATTCCGGCCAGCAGCAGCAGTTCGACGACAGCTTCGACCGCCCCGCCGCCGACGGACGGCACGCGGTCACAGGATGGCTGGTCCGCTTCGACCCCACCCGGGTGGAGCTGGCCGACGAGCGGATCCGGGTGCGCGGGACCATGCAGGCCGCCGAGGCCGCCGGCGCGACCCTGGAGGTCACCACCGACCACACCGTCGTCTACGCGCTGCGTCCGGCCGGCGCGGGGCGGGACGCCGAGGCGTCGCTGTTCACGGTCCGCCGCGAGCTGCGCTTCCGCTTCGACCGGGACGACCTGCGGCTGCACCAGGCGGAGCTGATCGTCTCGCATGTCCAGGCGGGCCCTCAGTCCTGCGCCCTGGACCCGGCACCCCGCCTGCACCCGCTGCTCGCCGGCCAGAAGGCCGAGAGGACCGGCCCGCCCGGCACCAACCCCTACCTCCCCGACACCAGCACCCCACCCCTCTGCGGCACCCTCTCCCCGGCGGCCCAGCCCACCCTGTGAGCGAGCCGCGCCGGGCGGCCGGGGACCGGGACGGGCCCCGGCGGGCCGGGAAAACGTCGGTCAGGTGTTGTCGCGCGGGGGCTCGTCGCCGCTCGGCGGCGGGCCGTCGGGGGCCGGCTTCGGGCCCGTGAAGCCGCCGAAGCCGCGGCGGACCCGGCCGCCCAGGTCGCCGGCGCCGCCCGCGATGTCGTTGACCAGCTTCATCAGCGGGTCCTTGGAGGTCCGCACCTCACTCGCGTACGCGCTCGCCGACTCCCGCCAGGAGTCCCGCACCGAGGCGTCCCCGTCCTCGTCGCGGCGCGGGTAGTGGCCGTCCATGATCCGCTGGAAGTCCCGGGAGGCCTCCCACTTCTTCAGCTCCGCCGCCCGTACCGTGGTGAAGGGATGCGTGCGCGGCAGCACGTTGAGGATCTTCAGCACGGAGTCGCGCAGGTCACCGCCGGACTCGTACTCCTCGGCCTGCTCCAGGAACGCGTCCACGTTCATCTCGTGCAGGTGGTTGCCGCCCGCGATCTTCATCAGGCCGCGCATCGACGCCTGCAGGTCCTGCCCGACCAGCAGCCCCGCGCGGTCCGCGGACAGCTCCGACTTGCGGAACCACTCCCGCAGCGCGGTGACGATCGCCATGATCGCGACGTTGCCCAGCGGGATCCAGGCCACCCGGACCGCCAGCGACGTCAGGAACAGCAGGATCGTCCGGTACACCGCGTGACCGGACAGCGCGTGCCCGACCTCGTGCCCGACGACCGCCCGCATCTCCTCCTCGTCGAGCAGCTCCACCAGGCCCGTGGTCACCACGATGATCGGCTCGTCGAGCCCGATGCACATCGCGTTCGGGTTCGGGTCCTGGTTGACGTACATCGGCGGGACCTTCTCCAGGTCCAGGATGTAGCAGGCGTCCCGCAGCATGTCGTTGAGATGGGCGAACTGCCGGTCCGAGACCCGTACCGAGTCGGACAGGAACAGCAGCCGCAGACTGCGCTCGGGCAGCAGCCCGCTCAGCGCCTTGAAGACCGTGTCGAACCCGCTCAGCTTCCGCAGCGCCACCAGCGCGGAACGGTCGGCGGGGTGCTCGTACGCACGCGAGGAGATTCCGGGGAAACGCCTGCGCTGCCTGCTGGGCACGCTCTCGTGCCCGTTGTGCTGGTGGCCGTCGGACATGTTTCCCCCATGTGCGTCTGGTTGACCTGTGCGGCCCCTGGTGCGGCCCTTCGCTCCCCGCGGCGGGACCCAGCCTAGGGGGAGTCAAGCGGAAGGACGAGCGAGGACGGGGCAACGGTTGCCTCCCGCTGCGGCACCGGGAGGACCGCCGCGGGCCGTCGCGTACGGCCGCGCCGGGACGCCGCGGGCCCGCAACGGCGGAGTCGGGGTGATCGCCGCGAAGCCGCCCGCATACGATGAGCCCACGTCTTTATCCCGCCCACACGCGATAGGTCCTGCCGAAGATGAGCTTCCCCAGCACCGCTGCCCAGATGGTCACCCTCGCCGCCGAGGGCGGAGAGCACGGCGGCAACCACGAGAGCCTGAGCCCCTACCTCACCGGTGGCGGCGCCCTGTTCGCGCTGCTGCTCCTGCTGTGGATCACCACCCGCTTCAACCGCGACCGCTGAAGCCGCCGGGGCCCCGTCCCGAGGGCACTGGACGACGGGGTCCACAGGACGGGCCGGTAGGGTCTGCACGCATGGGAGAGCAGGACATGCCTACCGGCCCCGGCACCGGCACGGCCCCGCGGGGCAAGCGCCGTCTGGGCGTCATGGGCGGCACTTTCGACCCGATCCACCACGGGCACCTGGTGGCGGCCAGTGAGGTGGCCGCGCAGTTCCACCTCGACGAGGTGGTCTTCGTCCCCACCGGCCAGCCGTGGCAGAAGAGCCACCGCGCGGTGTCCGCGGCCGAGGACCGTTACCTGATGACGGTGATCGCCACCGCCGAGAACCCGCAGTTCTCGGTGAGCCGCATCGACATCGACCGCGGCGGCCCCACCTACACCGTGGACACCCTGCGGGACCTGAGCGCGCTCAACCCGGACACGGACCTGTTCTTCATCACCGGCGCCGACGCCCTCGCCCAGATCCTCACCTGGCGCGACAGCGAGGAACTGTTCTCCCTGGCACACTTCATCGGCGTGACCCGGCCCGGACACCACCTGACCGATGCCGGCCTGCCCGAGGGCGGTGTCTCGCTGGTGGAGGTTCCGGCCCTCGCCATCTCCTCCACGGACTGCCGTGCGAGAGTCGCCAAGGGAGACCCCGTCTGGTACCTGGTGCCGGACGGAGTCGTGCGCTACATCGCCAAGCGCCAGCTGTATCGCGGCGAGTGAGCCGAGAGGGGCACCGGTGAACGACGGATACGACGCGGGGTACGGCGACGGCGGCGGCCCGTACGAGCTCGTCGGCTACGACGAGTACGGCCGGCCGGTCTACCGCCAGGCCGCCGACCAGCAGTACGACCCCTACGGGCAGCAGGGGCAGCAGGACCAGCAGAACCAGCAGGGTTACGGCTACGACCCGTACGCCACGGGCGGCCACCAGCAGCCGTCCTACGACCCGTACGGGGGCAACGCCTCCGCACCCCCGCAGCAGCCGCAGGACCCCTCCTACGGCTCCTACGACCCCTACGGCACCCGGCAGGGCGGCGGCACGCCCGCCTACGACCCCTACGGTCAGGGAACGCACCCCGACGGCACCGGACAGCAGCCCCGGGTGGCCGAGCAGACCGCCTACATACCCGAGCAGCAGACGGGCCACGCCCCGCAGCGGCCCGCGCACATCCCCCAGCAGGCCGGACCGGCCGACGGGGAACCGGACGGCGACGGACCAGGCCGGGAGTACCACACCGAGCAGTTCGCCTTCGTCGAGGAGCCCGACGGCGACTCCGAGGACGTCATCGACTGGCTCAAGTTCACCGAGAACCGCACCGAGCGGCGCGAGGAGGCCCGGCGCCGCGCCCGCAGCCGGATCGTCGCCCTCGTCGTGGTGTTCGCGCTGGTCGCCGCCGCAGGCGTCGGCTACCTCTGGTACGCGGGCAAGCTGCCCGGACTGTCCGACTCCGGCACGGACACGGGCTCCACCACCGCCGCGGGCGCCCAGAAGCGCGACGTCATCGTCGTCCACCTGCACGACACCGAGAACGGCGGCACGTCCACCGCGCTGCTCGTCGACAACACCACCACCCGGCAGGGCACCACCGTGCTGCTGCCGAACTCCCTCGCCCTCACCGCCGAGGACGGCACCACCACCACGCTCGCCAAGTCGGTCGACGACGACGGCTCCGAGGGCACCAGGACCGCCCTCGACACCGTCCTCGGCACCGACATCGAGGGCACCTGGCGGCTGGACACCCCGTTCCTGCTCACCCTCGTCGACCTGGTCGGCAACATCGAGGTCGACACCGACGCCGACGTGCCCGACCCCGACGCCAAGAAGAAGGGCGAGGCGCCGCTGGTCAGGAAGGGCAAGAAGCAGACCCTCAGCGGCAAGATGGCCGTCGCCTACGCCACCCACCGCGCGCCCGGCGAGGCGCAGAACGCCCAGTTGGAGCGGTTCGGCCAGGTGCTGCACGCCGTGCTGCGCAAGATGACCTCCGACCCTGACGCCGCCACGGTCACCGTCCAGACCCTCGGCCAGATCATCGAGCCGCCGCTGACCGACGCGGACCTCGGCGCCTTCCTCGCCGGGCTCTCCGACCTGGCCAAGGGCGGTGACCACCGGACCGCCCTGCTGCCCGTCGAGGAGGACGGCACGCTCACCGCCGAGGCGAGCGACGGCGTGGTCAAGGACGTCCTCGGCGGCACCGCCAAGAGCCCCGACCGGGACGCCGCCGTCACCGTCTCCGTGCGCAACGCCACCGGCGACGAGGACACCACCGAGAAGGCCCGCGTGGTGCTCCTCAACGGCGGCTTCACCTTCCTGGAGGGCGGCACCGCGTCCTCCGCCGAGGGCACCTCCGAGGTCGTCTACGCCGACCCCGCCGAGAAGGAGAACGCCACCGAGGTCGCCAAGACCCTGGGACTGCCCGCCGACTCCGTCGCCAAGGGCAAGATCTCCGGCAACGCGCGCGTGGCGGTGGTCCTCGGCCAGGACTACGACCCCGGTTCGTAGTGAGGCGTGGCGCCTGGCGCACCCCGCGTGACGACGTGGGGTGCGCCCGGCGGTCCGTGAGACCCTTGAGGTCCACCGACCGCCGATCGAAAGCCACGCAGTGACCGCAACCGACCGTTCCATCGAGCTCGTCCACACCGCCGCGCAGGCGGCCGCCGACAAGCTCGCGCACGACATCGTCGCCTACGACGTCAGTGACGTGCTGTCCATCACCGACGCCTTCCTGCTGGCCTCGGCTCCCAACGACCGTCAGGTCAAGTCGATCGTCGACGAGATCGAGGAGCGGCTGAACAAGGAGCTGGGCGCCAAGCCGGTCCGCCGCGAGGGCGACCGCGAGGCCCGCTGGGTGCTGCTCGACTACGTCGACATCGTCGTCCACGTCCAGCACAGCGAGGAGCGGGTCTTCTACGCCCTGGAGCGGCTGTGGAAGGACTGCCCCGAGCTGGAGCTCCCCGAGGACGCGAAGGCCACCCGTGGCAAGGCCGCCGAGCACGCCAAGCTCCAGGAGGCCGAGGAGGCGACGGAGCCGGGCGGTGAGTGGCGGTGAGCGCCACCGGTGAGGTGCGCGGCTCCGGCCGCCGGGGCCGCCGCGTCATCCTGTGGCGGCACGGCCAGACCTCCTGGAACGTGGAGCGCCGCTTCCAGGGCTCCACGGACGTCGAGCTGACCGAGACCGGCGTGGCCCAGGCCCGCCGGTCCGCCCGTCTGCTGGCGGGTCTGCGGCCCGACGCGATCGTCGCCTCCGACCTGCAGCGGGCCGCGGCCACCGCCGCCGAGCTGGCCGCCCTCACCGGCCTGCACGTCGTCCACGACGAGGCGCTGCGGGAGACCTACGCGGGCGTCTGGCAGGGCCTGACGCACGACGAGATCATCGCCCGGTACGGCGAGGAGTACACCGCGTGGAAGCGCGGCGAGCCGGTCCGCCGGGGCGGTGGCGAACTGGAGACCGAGGTCGCCGACCGCGCCGCCCCCGTGGTGCTGCGGCACGTGGAGAAGCTGCCGGAGGACGGCACCCTCGTGGTGGTCAGCCACGGCGGCACCATCCGCACCACCATCGGCCGGCTGCTGGGCCTGGACGCGCGCAGCTGGGAGAGCCTGGGCGGCCTCAGCAACTGCTGCTGGTCCGTCCTCGGTGAGGGCGCCCGGGGCTGGCGCCTGCTGGAGCACAACGCCGGCACCCTGCCGGAGCCGGTGCTCGGCGACGACGACTGAGACCGCAGGCGGGGCGTCCGGCGAGGGGCCGTACGACCCGCCCCGGGGCGCCCCGGACCCGGATTTCACTTTCTGGCAGGTCGCAGGCTAAAGTTCTTCTTGTTCGCCCCGCCGAGCGGGGCGAAACACCAGGAAGCCGCGTTATGCGGCACCCCGGGGCTATAGCTCAGTTGGTAGAGCGCCTGCATGGCATGCAGGAGGTCAGGAGTTCAATTCTCCTTAGCTCCACGTGACGATGATCCCGCCTCCCCTAGTGGAGGCGGGATCTTTTGCTGTCCGCAGATGAGCAGGGCGGCGTTCCCAGGCGTATACCTCTACGAGGCGTCCAGCCGTGTCCCGACCGGTACCACGGCGTCGCTGACCGTATTGGCCCGGCCGTGGCAGAATCAAACGGCCGGAAGGGGGCGCGGCCCGACGGGAGGGAGTTGTGATGCCTGCGAGCATCCTCGAGGAGGTCGACCACCTCCTCGGAGCGGTGTCGACCCGACGGACCTCTACCCGTCTCAGCTGCCCTTCCTGCGGTTCCGCGCACGTCGCCCAGGTCCTCGGCGACAACGGCGGGATCTCCTACGTGTGCACGGCCTGCGGCCACAGCTGGAGCTGACCGATGGGTGCCCACAGGCGGAAGTGCGACTGGTGCGGCAGCGGGACGCCGATCGTCCGCGACATGGAGCCGCTCAACCCCGACTACCAGTACTGGTGCGAGGAGTGCGCGCGGGCGCTGATCATAAAAGGCGACCCCATCGAGACGTACCGGGAACTCGAGGGTGAGCCGATCTACGGCCGGCTGCTCGAGGAGCACTGCACCCTCAAACGCTTCTACTCGTTCGTGACGGCGTGACGGCGTGACGGCGTGACGGCGTGACGGCCCGGTCGGCGTGACGCCCCGGTCGTCGTGACGGTGCGTGGCGAGGGCCGGGCGATCCGGGCGGAACATGGCGAAGCGAAACCGATTTGGTGTTGGCCCGGGGGGACCGTGTAAAGTTGGCGTCGCCGCCGGGGAAACCCGGGGGAACACCGCAAGGGGCTATAGCTCAGTTGGTAGAGCGCCTGCATGGCATGCAGGAGGTCAGGAGTTCAATTCTCCTTAGCTCCACAGAAGTCGAGGGCGGATCATCCGAACGGATGGTCCGCCCTCGCTCGTTGCGTGCGTCCCGGCGGCCCGCGCGGACGCCTCCCCGGCGGCCCGAAGGCCGCCGGGGAAGGCGCGGTTCGGATGTCCGTCAGCGTCCCAGGGCGCGCCGGCCGCGGCCCTGGGAGAGCACCGGAAGGTTCCGGGACGGTGCCTTGGCCTGCGGGCCGGTGTCCTCGATGCGCAGGGCCAGGGCCGGGCAGCGGCGCACCGCGCGCAGCGCCTTCGCCTCGGCATAGCGGGGCACCTGGGCCTGAGCCACCGTCGGGAAGCCGTCCGCGCCGAGCTGGAACACCTCCGGGAGGAGGTCGGCGCACAGCCCGTGGCCCCGGCACAGCGTCCAGTCGACGAAGATCTTCTGGCGGCTGGGGCCGTTCTCCTCGGACTCGGCGCCGCCCGGAATGCCCGTCGGGGCCCTGCCCCCCTCGAAGAGCGGCAGGACGCCCGTCACGGGCCGACCGCAGCCGCCCCCGAGGGCATGGGCCGCGATGTCGTCGGTGAACGCCTTGAGGGTCGACTCCAGGAACATCGCGGAGCCGTCCGGGTGTGAACAGGCGCCGCGCCGCTTCACGTTCTTGGCGACCTGCCTGACCGCCTCGAGCGAGGCCGGCCCGCCGCCGTTGAGGATGTCCTCCAGACCGCGCGCGGCGGCCGGGAGCCCCAGGTAGCAGGGGCCGCACTGGTTGGCGCTCTCCTCCGCCAGCCACTTCGCCACCATCAGCGACTCGCCCAGCGGACAGGTGTCCTGACTGATCGGCAGGATCGCGCCCGCGCCCAGCGAACCGCCCACCGCGTCCAGCGAGTTGCGGGAGACGATCGCGTCGTTCACGGTCGCCGCGTCGATCCACTTGCCGTGGTAGCCGCCCGTCAGCACCCCCTGCGGGACCGGCGGGGCGCCGGCCAACTGCAGCACGTAACGCAGTGGCACGCCGGTCGGCACCTCGATCACCATCGGGCGGGCCACCGCTCCGGACACCGTGAGCATCACGGTGCCCGGCTCGTCGTACAGGCCGGTGTTGCCGTAGCGCTCCGGGCCGATACGGGCGGCGATGGCGAGCTGGGCGAAGGTCTCGGCGTTGGACAGCAGTGTGGGCGCGCCGCCCACACCGCTCTTGGAGGCGCTGGTCTTGCGGCCCGGCGGGATGGCCGGGCCGCCGTCGATGGAGCGGATCAGGGAGGCCGCGGCCCCCGTCACCATGCGCACCGGGTTGCGCTGCACGCGGGCGCGCAGCACGGACCGGCGTCCGTTGCTCAGGCCGCGCTCGGCGAGCGCCTGCTCCATCGAGCGCTGGGTGGACTCACGGGTGACCCCCACCACGAGCGTGCGGGCACCCATGGCCTCGGCGCACAGCAGCGCGCCGTCCAGGATGAGGTGCGGTGCCCGGTTGATCAGCACCGTGTCCTTGCGGCAGGCCGGTTCGTCCTCACTGCCGTTGACGACGACGACCGGCCGGACGCCGCGCTTGATCGCCGATTCGGCGACCGCGCGCAGCTTCTTGTGGAAGGGGAAGCCGGCACCGCCGCGGCCCCTGAGGTTGATGCGTTCGGCGAGCTGCGCGAGCTGCTCACCGCCCAGGGGCTCGAGCGGGCCGTGCACCTTGAGGTGCATCTGCAGGTCGAGCCGGTCGACAAGGTCGAAACCCGACGTCAATTGCGGAAGCCCTACGACGCGGACTTCAGGTACGTCGGGCAGGGCCTCGTTCACTTAAAGCCTCCGGAAGGCGTGTTCCAAGGTTCGCCCGAACCCGGTGCGTCGAAGTCGTAGGACGACGAGGGCGCACCGGGGCGTGGTTCATTGGCGGGACCGCTGTTGTACGTGTCACCCGGGTAGTACGTGCCGTAGAGGGTGTTCGTCTCAGCGGTGTCGTACACATCACTCGACCCGTAGCCGGAGGCGACCGAATTGTCGTAGGTCGGGATGGTGTATCCGGTGTCGTTGAGCGGGTCGTACGCCGACGGAGGGGCCTCGCCGACCGGCGGCGGGGACGGGACGGGCCAGCTGCCGGAGGTGCTGGACGGGCCGTCCATGCGGGGTATGGCCTCCGTGGCCTGCAGGTCCGGCAGCTCCATGCGGGCGGTCGCGTCGGTCAGCGGGCCCTGCCCGGCGCCGGACGGCCGGGAGGGCGGGGACATCGCGCGGTAGGCGGCCGCGAAACCGTTCGCCGGCTCCGGGGCGGGCGTGGGCACGGGCGCCTCGTACAGGGGGCGTTCGGCGCGCCGCCGGCCGCCGTCCCGGGCGTTCCCGCCGCCGTATCCGGGGAGGGCGGACTCGGCGCCCCGGGCTCTGCTCTCCTCCCGTTGCTCGCGGGCGGCGCGCTGCTGGTCGGTGATGCCGAGCAGGCTGGTGATGCGGTCGGCGACCTTGCGCTTGACCGGCCGCGGGGAGGCCCGCAGCACCAGGGCCGCCAGCACGCCGAGCAGCGACAGGCCGTAGAGGATCATGAAGATCGGCTTGGCCGCTCGACCCGCGTAGAGGCCGTGGACCAGCGCCGCGCACCAGGCCGGATAGGCCAGCATGTGCACCGCGCGCCAGCGGGCGGCGACCTCCGCGGGGGAGGCGAAGCGGTTGCGCAGCACGCCCGTGATGGCGACGAAGATCATCAGCATGCCGGCCAGGGTGCCGAGCCCGATCAGGAAGCTCCGCCCCATGACGGTCTCGTCGTCGGTGAGGACGAGCCCGAAGGGGATCACCGCGGCGATCCACGAGGTGTGGTCCAGGGCCAGCTTGATCACGATGTGGATCAGCAGGAAGACGACGGCCGCGACCGCCGTGGTGCGGTGCACCGCCTGCGCGAGGATCCGCTGCCGGGGGCCGAGCAGGATCCGGTCCTGTGCCACGAGTCCCCAGATCACGGAGCAGCTGAGGCAGACGAGCGACAGGACGCCGACGCCGAAGTTGAGGAATTCGACGAACCAGTCGTCCGCCGTGCTGTCGTCCGGCCTCACGACGCACCTCCGGGCGCCGGGACGCACAGCGGGTACGACGGAGCCGCAGCCGACCTGCCCCGAGCGGGGGGTGGGCTGCCGAATGGACGAGGGTTCATGGGGGCAACTCCGAACGGTTCGGTAAAGCGGTCCCGCTGCCGAACTCTAAGCCTCGTCGTACCCGTCAGTACCAGGTTTGAGTTATTGCGCTGTTATCAAAAGACAATGAGGCCGTTGCGATGCCCCTTAGGGGTTGTTACGCGGAGTAACTTTTGACTTTCGGTCAGCGTGCCGTGAACGGCGTCGCGGCCGGATCCGTCACTGCGGTACCCTGACCGCATGCGTGCCGTACGCCTTCTGCTTAGCGAGCCGCGCTGATCAGTCCCGACCCGCCGGTGTCCCGGCAGGCCGGAATCGGCGCGGCGTCCCCTCCTGTGCGAGGGGTTTTTTCATTTCCAGGAAGTCGCAGCAGCAGGCAGAGACGATCGATGGAGCTTTGAGGATCATGAGCGAGACGAACCCCGCAGCCGCGGAGGCCGCGCCGCACCGCTACACGGCCGCCCTGGCCGCCGACATCGAGGCACGCTGGCAGGACTTCTGGGACGCCGACGGCACGTACGCGGCCCCCAACCCCACGGGTGACCTGGCGGGCGACCCGGAGCTGGCCGCGCGGCCCAAGAAGTTCATCATGGACATGTTCCCGTACCCCTCCGGTGCGGGCCTGCACGTCGGGCACCCGCTGGGCTACATCGCCACCGACGTCTACGCCCGTTTCCAGCGCATGACCGGGCACAACGTCCTGCACACCCTGGGCTTCGACGCCTTCGGCCTGCCCGCCGAGCAGTACGCGGTGCAGACGGGCACGCACCCGCGCGTGTCCACCGAGGCCAACATGAAGAACATGCAGAGCCAGCTGCGACGGCTGGGCCTGGGCCACGACAAGCGCCGGTCGTTCGCCACGATCGACCCGGACTACTACAAGTGGACCCAGTGGATCTTCCTGCAGATCTTCAACTCCTGGTACGACGACGAGGCCGGGAAGGCCCGCCCGATCGCCGAGCTGATCGCGCAGTTCGAGTCCGGTGAGCGCGCCGTCCCCGGCCACACGCGCGCGTGGAGCGAGCTGACCGAGGCCGAGCGCGCCGACGTCCTGGGCGAGTTCCGCCTGGCCTACGCCTCCGACGCGCCGGTCAACTGGTGCCCCGGGCTGGGCACCGTGCTGGCCAACGAGGAGGTCACCGCCGACGGCCGGTCCGAGCGCGGCAACTTCCCCGTCTTCAAGGCCAAGCTGCGCCAGTGGAACATGCGCATCACCGCCTACGCCGACCGTCTGCTGGACGACCTGGACGCCCTGGACTGGCCCGAGGCGATCAAGCTGCAGCAGCGCAACTGGATCGGCCGCTCCGAGGGCGCCCGCGTCGACTTCCCCATCGACGGCGAGAGCGTCACCGTCTTCACCACGCGCCCCGACACCCTGTTCGGCGCCACCTACATGGTGCTGGCGCCCGAGCACCCGCTGGTCGAGAAGTTCACCCCCGCCGCCTGGCCCGAGGGCACCCACGAGGTGTGGACCGGCGGCCACGCGACGCCCGCGGAGGCCGTCGCCGCCTACCGCGCCCAGGCCGCCTCGAAGTCCGACGTCGAGCGGCAGGCCGAGGCCAAGGACAAGACCGGTGTCTTCACCGGCGCCTACGCGACCAACCCGGTCAACGGGCAGAAGGTCCCCGTCTTCATCGCCGACTACGTCCTGATGGGCTACGGCACCGGCGCGATCATGGCCGTCCCCGGCCACGACTCCCGCGACTTCGCCTTCGCGCGCGCCTTCGAACTGCCCGTCGTCTGCGTGGTCGAGCCGACCGACGGCCGCGGCACCGACCCGTCGACGTGGGACGACGCCTTCGTGTCCTACGACGCGAAGATCGTCAACTCCGCCGGCGAGCACATCTCCCTGGACGGCCTGGGCGTCGTCGAGGCCAAGGCGCGCATCACCGAGTGGCTGGAGCGCGAGGGCCACGGCGAGGGCACCGTCAACTTCCGCCTGCGCGACTGGCTGTTCAGCCGCCAGCGCTACTGGGGCGAACCCTTCCCGATCGTCTACGACGAGGACGGCATCGCCCACGCGCTGCCCGAGTCGATGCTGCCGCTGGAGCTGCCCGAGGTCGAGGACTACAGCCCCCGCACTTTCGACCCGGACGACGCCGACACCCAGCCCGAGACGCCGCTGTCGCGCAACGAGGACTGGGTGAACGTCACCCTGGACCTGGGCGACGGGCCGAGGAAGTACCGGCGCGAGACCAACACCATGCCCAACTGGGCCGGTTCTTGCTGGTACGAGCTGCGCTACCTGGACCCGCACAACTCCGAGAAGCTGGTCGACCCGGAGATCGAGCAGTACTGGATGGGCCCGCGCGAGGGCATGCCGCACGGCGGCGTCGACCTGTACGTCGGCGGCGCCGAACACGCCGTGCTGCACCTGCTGTACGCCCGCTTCTGGTCCAAGGTGCTGTACGACCTGGGGTACGTGTCCTCGGCCGAGCCGTTCCACAAGCTGTTCAACCAGGGCATGATCCAGGCCTACGTCTACCGCGACAGCCGGGGCATCGCCGTGCCGGCCGCCGAGGTGGAGGAGCGCGACGGCGGCTACTGGTACCAGGGCGAGCGCGTCACCCGGCTGCTGGGCAAGATGGGCAAGTCCCTGAAGAACGCGGTCACCCCGGACGAGATCTGCGCCGAGTACGGCGCCGACACCCTGCGCCTGTACGAGATGGCCATGGGCCCGCTGGACGTGTCCCGCCCCTGGGACACCCGCGCGGTCGTCGGCCAGTTCCGCCTGCTGCAGCGGCTGTGGCGCAACATCGTCGACGAGGCGACCGGCGAGGTGACCGTCGTCGACACCGACGACGTCGACGAGGACACCCTGCGCGCCCTGCACAAGGCGATCGACGGCGTCCGCGGCGACCTGGAGGGCATGCGGTTCAACACCGCCATCGCCAAGGTCACCGAGCTGAACAACCACCTGACCAAGCGGGGAGGCGCGCTGCCGCGCCCGGTCGCGGAGTCCCTGGTGCTGCTGGTCGCGCCGCTGGCCCCGCACATCGCCGAGGAGCTGTGGCGCAAGCTGGGCCACACCGACTCCGTGGTGCACCGCGACTTCCCGGTCGCCGATCCGGCCTACGTGGTCGACGAGACGGTGACCTGCGTGGTGCAGATCAAGGGCAAGGTCAAGGCGCGGCTGGAGGTCGCCCCAGGGATCGCCGAGGACGAGCTGGAGAAGGTCGCGCTGGCCGACGAGCGGGTGGTCGCGGCACTGGACGGCGCCGGGATCCGCAAGGTGATCGTGCGGGCGCCGAAGCTGGTGAACATCGTTCCGGCCTGATGGGGTCGAGGGGCCTGGCCTGATGGGCCTGTTGAGCCTGATGGGCCGGATCGGCAGGATGGGCTCGTGGAGCCCGTCGGGTCCGGTCGGCCTGACGTGCCGGCTGATCCTCACGGGTAGCCGACGTGGTGTCGGCCGACCCTTACGGGTAGCCGCCGCGTCGTCTGCGGGCAGGTTCGGGGTTCCAGCGGAACTCCGGGCCTGCCCGTTGCGTTTACCGTGGAAGAGCGGCACGACGTGTGCCGGAACAGGCCGAAGCGCCCGGAGGAGGAGCCTCGTGGAAGCGGTGTTCGCAGTGATCGCCCTGCTTTTCGTGCTCTTCGTGGCGCTGGGCGTGTTCGTCACGGTGAAGGTCGTGGGCGCCGCCAAGCGCAGCGCGGACCGTCACATCCACCAGGCCCGGCGCACGGTCGAGGAACACACGCTGCGGGCCAAGGCCTTCGCACAGACCGGCCCGGCCGGCGAGATCGCCCAGCTCCGCCTGAAGCTGCGCACCTCGATGCGCGCCACCCAGGACGCCCTGGAAGCGGTCGCCGCCGAGGACGGCTCCGTCAAGGAGTCCCTCTCCCTCTTCCAGCGGCTCAGCGCCCACGGCCACGAGCTGGACGCCGAACTGCGCCGCCTGGAGGGCGAACCGGACCGCGCCACGCTGTCCGCGCGCCTGCCCGAGCTGCGCGAGCGCACGGAGCGCATCATCAAGTCCGCGGACTCCCTGCGCTGGGCCACCCGTGACCGCGCCCGCCGCTTCGCCGACGACGACCTCGACTCCCTGAGCGAGCAGATCGACATGGAGGCCGGGGCCCTGCGGCACTGGACCACCACCGAACAGCCGGGCACGCCCGCGCCCCCGCCCTGGCCCGAGGCGCCCGCCGCCGACGCCGCGACGGCACCCGGCCAGACCTGGCCGGAGACCCAGCGGCCCGAGGCGGCACGGGACCAGGGCCAGGACCCGGACCGGCCCGCGATCGCGCCGGCCGCCCCGCGCCCCACCTACCCCTGGCAGAAGAAGCCGCGCCCCGAAAGCACCACGTGAGGACCGTCTGATCCCCGCGTGATCACGCCACCGTCCAGGACGCCCCGCGGGCCCGGGCTGCCCTACGGCCACCACGGCAGGTAACCTCCAGCTCATGTCCCGCCATGTCGCGATCGTCACCGATTCAACGGCCTACCTTCCGGCCCGGACGATGGAGCGGCACGACATCACGGCGGTACCGCTGACCGTGGTGCTGGGCGACCGTGCCCTGGAGGAGGGCACCGAGATCTCCACCCGCTCCCTGGCACAGGCTTTGCAGAAGCGGCGTCCCGTCACGACGTCCCGGCCCAGCCCGGAGGTCTTCGCGGAGACCTACCGAAGGGTCGCCGAGTCCGGTGCGACCGGCATCGTCTCCCTCCATCTCTCGGCCGAGCTGTCCGGCACCTACGACGCGGCGGTCCTCGCGGCGCGCGAGGCCCCGGTGCCGGTGCGGGTGGTGGACACCGGCATGATCGCGATGGCGCTGGGGTTCTGCGCGCTGGCGGCCGCGGAGACCGCGGAGGCGGGCGGCACCGTGGACGAGGCGGTCACCGCGTCGGAGAAGCGGGCGGCGGGCACCTCGGCCTACTTCTACGTCGACACGCTCGACTATCTGCGCCGGGGCGGCCGGATCGGCGCCGCGCAGGCCCTGCTGGGTTCCGCCCTCGCGGTGAAGCCGCTGCTGCAGCTGGCGGGCGGGCGGATCGAACCGCTGGAGAAGGTGCGGACGGCGTCCAAGGCGATCGCCCGGCTGGAGGAGATCGCGGCCGACCGGGCAGGGGGCGCGGAGGTGGACGTCGCCGTCCACCATCTCGCCGCGCAGGAACGGGCCTCGGCGCTGGCCGACCGGCTGCGGTCCCGGCTCCAGGGGCTGGGTGAACTGCATGTCAGCGAGGTCGGAGCGGTGATCGGCGCGCACACCGGGCCCGGCCTGCTGGGGGTCGTGGTCTCCGCGCGCTGAGGCCGAGGCGCGGACCCGGGTGGGCTCCGGGGCAGGCATCCGGGAAAGGGCTCGGGGGCGGCGGCGCCCGCTTCTGTCCCCGATCGGGTGACGCCGTTGTGCACAACGAGGCGTTCGTCCACGGAATCCGAGCAAGATCATCGCGGTGGGGCGGTGGTGCCGGACCCTCGTCGCATGACACTTCGATCACGCACACGCACCGCGACTCCGACGAGCGGCCCGGGGCGCGGCCCCTTGTCCGACAGCCGCACCCGCAACCGGCACCGCCGGCCGGGCAGGACCCGGACCTGGCCCCGTTCCTGGCCACGGCAGGGGGACGGTGACGGCGACGGCCAGGCACCGGCGGACGACATCCGGCGTCGCGCCGAGACCTTGTTCGGGGTGGGGGGCGGGGGAGGGCAGTCCATCGGGAGCGGCGGCGCGCTACGTCCCACGGGCGCCGGTGAAGGACGTGTGGCGAGGCGGGCGCCGAGCTGGGCGCGACCGGGCGAGGACGGTGCGGGGACGGCCGGCGCGTTAGCGGGCGTGAACGATGCGCCGGCGGCGCGGCGGCGGGCCGTGGTGGTGGACCGTCAGGGCGGCGCGGGTCATGCGCTGCTGACCAGGCCCCAGGCGGGCGCGAGGCGTCCGGCAGCCGTGGACCGTACGGCACGTGCCGACCAGACCCTGGAACTGCGGCGGTTCCCGGACCACGCGGGCCGTCCGGGTACGGCACGTCGGGGAAGGCCGGGCTCGTCGCCCGAGCCCCCGTCGGCCGGTGCGCACGCCACGCGTCCGGGGCGGTTCCTCGGCGCCGGGCCGGAGGGCGGGCCAGCCACATATGCGGTGCGGCTGCCTACGCCGCGCCGGATGGAGCAGGTCCGGACGGAGCAGGGCTGGACGGCGCAGGTCCGGACGGAGCAGGTCCAGGGGGCGCCTGAGCCGTCGCGGCTTCACACGGGGGTGGCTGACGCGGTCGGCCCTGCGGACTCGGCCGGCCGGCACTCCCTCGCGCCGACCGGCTGGGGCGACGGGGGCGGCGGCACCACCTCCGGCCGTCCGGACCTGGTCGACCGGGAAACGCCGGAGGGGGTGCCCGAGCCGGGGCCTCCGCCGGGGCGGTGGGGACCGGCATTGCGGGAGCGGCTGCCGCTGTGGGTGCAGGTCCGGTGCGGGCTGGAGCGGCGCAGCGTGGTGGCGCTCTCCGCACTGCTCGTCCTGGCCGTGGTGTTCGCCGTGCAGCACTTCTGGACGGGGCGCACCCAGCCGGTGCGGGCACCGGAGGTGGTGCGGGCCGGGGCCGCCTCGCAGACCTCGCGCGAGGAGGTGACGGACGGCGGAGCGAGTCCGTCGGGCGCACCCGGCTTCGCGGCGGGGGTCGAAGGCTCAGCGGCTCCCCAGATCGTGATCGACGTCAGCGGCAAGGTACGCGACCCCGGCGTCCACCGCCTGCCCGCCGGCTCACGCGTCGAGGACGCCCTGAAGGCGGCCGGAGGAGTACGTCCCGGTACGAAGACCGGCAGCCTCAACCGCGCCCGTTTCCTCGTGGACGGCGAGCAGTTGGTCGTCGGCGGCACGGCACCCACCGGCGCCGCGGTCCCCGCTGCTCCGCCCGGCCCGGGTGCGGCGGCCGGCCCCACCGCACCGGTCTCCCTCAACACCGCCACCGTCGACCAGCTCGACACCCTGCCCGGCGTCGGTCCCGTGCTGGCCCAGCACATCGTCGACTACCGCACCCGCAGCGGCGGTTTCCGC